>CAZFUD010000285.1:0-2981 GCA_964521705.1 uncultured Opitutaceae bacterium
ACAATCTTTGATTGGTCATCCGAAGGATGAAGCTCCTGGAGTCTGACCTGAATTTATTCGGCCTCTTCAGTCAATCCCTAGATACTATTGTTTAAAAGATTTTCTTTGTGTTATAAATATTCTGCCACCGCTTCCTCCACGCTCTCCGCGACGCCAAACTCATCGGCCCCAAAAAGCTTTGATTCGGATGGGAGGCTAGTTGATAGGAAATTCAATTGTTCCGATTTGATACGGAGGAGGTTGGCTCTTATGGGCAACAATTTTTTCTGGGGCAGTTGATGAATATACATTGCGATGCTGCCGACCCCCGCGACCCCGACCCCCCTTGCCTGCCTTCATCAAGATCAACTGTCTCAGAACACCAAGATCAGAGTGCTAACAAAAGGGTTTTAGTGGCAGTTATACGGCAGTACGCATTTATTGCATCACTTAAACACGCCCCAAACAATATCATTAGTATCTAATTATTAGGTGTTTATGTTTACCAATAGTCTCTTTAATTGCCATGTGACGCTCTCGTGGGAATAGCCTACATCATCCCCACGCTCAATGAAGAGGCCCATCTGAGCGGAACCCTCGATAGTGTAATCGTACAGACGGGAGAGAAAGAAATCATCGTCGTAGGCGGGGGGAGCCGAGATGAGACTCTCGAAATCGCTTGATCTTATGGCCGCAAGACGATCGTTAGCTCGCCCGGAAGAGGATTCCGATGAGATCGAGAGGGTTCTCTCTCGCCCAGGCACGCTGGCAGGTACCTTCCGTCTAGGATTTCAGCCGAACTCACGGCCGCTTCACCTATACGCCTTTTTCTCGGATCAATCTCCCCCTATTCACCTTCGGCGATCAAGGGCTCTTCCTACTCAGATCGACGTTTCAAGACATTGGGGACTTTGAAGAGTCCCCGATTCTTGAAGACGTCGAAATCCAGCAACGTCTTCGGTCCTGCGGACAATTTAGGAAGTCCTATCACTCTCGCCAAATTCTATTCGCATATTAGATAACCAACCCCGAAAACAGAGAATCAGGGAGGGAGGGCCAAACTTGTTCGGTATTGTTTTGACCGAGAACACCGGATCTCCGAGAACGCCGTTATGCAACTCCCATCGGCCCTCCTGGACGCGGCGAACCGGCTTTCCAATACCGTTTCTAGCCTGAGTTTCTCGGAGCCCGTGTCCTACGTGTACAATCCCTTGGAATATGCCTGGGAAGGGCACCGGCAGTATCTTGAGCGATTCGCTGATAGACAGAAACGGGTGGTTTTTATGGGGATGAATCCAGGCCCGTGGGGCATGTCGCAGACAGGCGTTCCTTTCGGCGAGGTTAATCTGGTTCGTGACTGGATGGGGATTCAAGCGGCAATTGGGAAACCTCAAAAAGAGCATCCCAAGCGACCGATACTCGGCTTCGAATGCGACAAATCGGAGGTATCGGGCCGTCGACTTTGGGGATTGTTTTCCAGCCGCTTTCCCAATCCCCAGGATTTCTTTCAAGATCACTTTGTGATAAACTACTGCCCCCTTGTTTTCATGGAGGAGAGCTCTCGCAATCGAACTCCCGACAAATTGCCGGCTCAGGAAACGAGCGCTTTATTCGAGGCCTGTGACCAGCACCTGAGAACGTGCATCGAGGCTTTGAATCCAGAGTGGATTGTCGGCGTAGGAGGATTCGCCCAGTCCAAGGCCCGCGATTGCTTATCCGACTTCGATATCCAGCACGGAAAGGTCCTCCATCCCTCCCCAGCCAGTCCAGCGGCTAACCGTGGCTGGGCCGAAGCGGCAAGCAAACAGCTGCTAGCTCAGGGGATTTGGAAGGAATTGGGCCTTTCGGGCTATTGCCTAACGCCCCCAATCGATTGAGTCGTAATTGCTTCGAAACTCTTCCGAGAAGATACTCCGAGGGCCATCACCCTTGCCGTTCCGGCCAGAGGAATCCGATTCAGCCTTCGGGGCAGAGGAATTCGATTCAGCCTTCGGGGCAGGGGCAGCATCAGCTGAGCTCTTTTTCTTCTCAGGTTTAGAGGTCGACTTTGCAGCAGTTTTCTTTTCTTCCGCCATATTGAATTTCCCTAAGTTCGAGCGGACTAAGAAAATTCGCTAGCAACCGCTGTCAACGCCTATTTTTCCCGCCCATCGAGCAGCTTCAGATAAACCAGCTAGACTGGATGGACAATCTAATCGTATTCGTATTCTCGCGACTATTTGAGTACGGATTTCAATAGTCCCCATTATTCCTCTATCTCTTCTCTATGTGGAATCTATTGGCAATTGTCCCGGGAATGCTCATTTTTGGGTACAAATGAATCACGAATCAGAATCCGATACCCCTGATAAGTCTGCTTGCGGGCTGCCATCCGAAGCGTCTTTGCAAGACAAGGGCGAAGTCAGCCTCTCCGAGGAGGAATGGAGACAACGGCTAAGCCCCGAACAGTTCCGAGTTCTACGCCAGCAGGGGACCGAAGCGCCATTCAACAACGAATACTGCAATAGCAAGGTAAACGGGGACTATGTTTGCGCAGGATGCGACAAGACCCTTTTCTCAAGCGACAACAAGTACGATTCGGGAACGGGCTGGCCCAGCTTCTCAGCGCCCGTCAATGAAGGCATAATTGGGGAGGAGCGGGATGAGAGCCATGGGATGGTTCGCATCGAAGTTCATTGTTCCCATTGTGGTGGCCACCTCGGGCATGTCTTTCCGGATGGTCCCGAACCGACCGGTTTACGGTATTGCATCAACTCCGTATCTCTCGTTTTGAAACCGCGCGACTGACAACCCTATCTCATGCCCTCTCTTGAACAGCGTCTTTCCGAACAATCCCCTACGCCCTCCGGTATTCACGAAGCAATGGCGCGACACGCTGAAGACATCTTCGATCAGTTCCAAGGCATTCTATCCGTATTTCTAGGAAAGCGAAATCAAGGGCCTTTTCTTACTCTGGCTATCCCTAAGCAAATTAGCCAATCGAGGGAACCCTTGCTTTCCTC
>CAZFUD010000285.1:2991-5041 GCA_964521705.1 uncultured Opitutaceae bacterium
AGTCACGCAGCGAATCTGATGAGGTTCCAAAACTCGGGGCGATTCTCATTACCGCAGACAACGCGAGCTCCCTTTACCAGTTGCCTTGGCAGCTCGAATTCGATTCCGAGGCTAATCTGGTCTCCCACACACGCTCGGAAACCGATACGGATATCATTCCTCTCGATACCTGGCGTTCTTTTTTCGAGCAATCTCCAGGGCCCGCCGAAAAACAGACCGCCTACAACAACCTATTGCTGACCTTCGGCGATCCGAACGCTATTCCCGAATTCTCAGTGTAGCTATAAGGGCATGCCGATACCGCGACTGTCCAGCAGCCTATCTTTCCCTGACCCTAGAGGCGCCACCATCGACGGCCTACTCGCCATCGGCGGAGACCTGCGATTCGAACGGCTTTTGGAAGCGTATAAGCGAGGCATCTTTCCGTGGTACTCCGAAGGGCAGCCAATTCTATGGTTCTCGCCCGATCCGCGTATGGTCCTCTACCCGAATCGCTATCGATGTCCGAATAGTCTGCAACGCTTGCTTAAATCAGCCAAGTTCGACGTCCGCATCGATAGCGATTTTGCCGGCGTTATCCGGTCTTGCGCCGCAACTCCACGACGCGGGCAATCGGGAACTTGGATCACAGAAGATATGATCGAATCTTACATTGAACTGCATCGACGAGGCTACGGGCATTCTTTTGAAGTCTATCTCAACAACCAGCTCGTGGGCGGCCTCTACGGACTGTCCATAGGAAAAGCCTTTTTTGGCGAATCAATGTTTCACACGGCTCCCAACGCATCAAAAGTGGCTTTCAATCAGCTAGCGCAATTCTGCCTGCGCCACGACTTTCTGTTTATCGACGCTCAAACTCCGTCAGAGCACTTGTGCAGTCTCGGTGCGGAAGAGATTGATCGCGACCAGTACCTGCCCCAATTGCAAGTCGCTTTGGAAAGCGAATCGATCATTGGGCAATGGGATATGGACGGGGAATAAAGGACGTTCAATCAACCGTACATTCTAGTCGAAGGGTCTTCCAGGAGACATCGAATCGCCCGTTCCTTGTTTCCAGCCGTTTCAAATGCTGCCTTAACCGCCCAGGACTCATATTCCGATACAAGGTAGCCCCCAAATCATGCAACTGCCGTAACGCTTGCATCGGCGAATCATAGGACTCCTTGTCCAACCGAGTATCATATCTTTTGATACTGAACTTAGCATCTTCAAAATAGGATCTCCACTGTCGCTCGCTACGCCATTCAAAACCTCCCAATCGATTTTCTTCACCACTGAGCTCCTCTAACGACCCTGCAACAAAAAGGCAGCCGAGGAACTTTCCGTTTGGCCTCAACAGAGCCCTCCACTTTTCCAGGGCATCTAAAGGCTGTTTAGACCATTGTAGAAGGCTGCAGGCGTACAGCCTATCGACTTCGATCGAATCCTCGCATTTCCAAGCATCAAGCGACTCCCAATTCACGTTCGGAAGCCGCGATTCGCCCTCCGCTATCATGGATCCCGAAACATCCGTGGCCCGAAAACTTTTGAACCCCCTCAAGGCAAGATGCCGAGTAAAAAGACCCGTACCCGCTCCTAACTCCAAAGCTGAGAGGCTCGAGCAATCCTCTTCGATCCACTCCGCACACCAATCGGCTACGGCTTTTTGGATACGAGCTTTCTGATGATACAGTCCGGCCTTTTTTTCAAAGTTCATTCCGCTAGTTTCGCTGCCTTAGCCAGTGGCAATAGATCGTGACCCGCTCCAGCGACCACATTGAGGTATCTCGACCGATCTTTCAATTCCTCTACATCAAGCAACCTATCCTGGTCGCCTACGTAGCTCCTCAGTCGGCGCCCGGGCCATCGGCAAGCAGAGCTCTTAAGAAGGCGCTGAATCCCCCATTCGAGATCACTCGTAGTTAACTCCTTCGGGTTCTCTGGATCTGCCAATTCCGCCCGGGCCCAAAAATCGCGGAGAGCTTCCAATCGATTTCGACCTAGCCAGCGAAGTAGATACGCTAGTTGGGCTTTGCGAATACGGCCACCACGACCAGCCTCCGCCCTAAAA
>CAZFUD010000286.1:0-5027 GCA_964521705.1 uncultured Opitutaceae bacterium
GAAATGGGTATCGATATCGGTTTGATGATGATTGGAGGCATTTGCGTGGGTCTTTTTACCGCCAGTGCAGGCTATCTTTGGGCTATCTACGCGAATAAGCGTTGGGAAGTGCCCCTACGAGCCTCCGAGGAGCTTACGGAAGAGGAATTGAACGCCATCGCTAATCGTGACGAATCTGAACTTCCCAGTCTCGGATTCTCTCTGCTGCCCATTCTGCTGCCGGTGGTCTTGATGGGTGGGTCGACCGCTATTTCCATGATCGTTTCAAGATCGGCCGACCCCGCTTCCTGGCTTGTTTCCTTCAACGGGATAATGGGTATTCTTGGCGACAAAAACATCGCTATGACTATTGCCGCTCTATGCGGAATGGGGCTCTTGCTTGGTTCGCGTCATACGCGCAAGCCGATGAAGGTCTTGGTCCACTCCGCTCTATCTAGCGGCGGTATTATTATTTTAATTACGGCGGCCGGAGGCACTTTTGGGCACGTTTTGAGGCAAACAGGTATCGCCTTCACAATTCAGGACATGATGCCTTCCGCCCAAACCAGCCTCATCCCTCTCGGGTTTTTCGTTTGCATGCTTATCCGCACGGCCCAGGGCTCGGCAACGGTGGCAATGATCACCGCAATAGGAATCATCGGCCCCATAATCGCTGGGCAAACGCTCAACTACCACCCGATCTATATCGCTCTCGCCATCGGTTGCGGCTCCAAGCCGATCAGTTGGATGAACGATTCCGGGTTCTGGGTGATATCTAAAATGAGCGGATTAACCGAGAAGGAAATGCTCAAAGCCAATACCACCATGGGCATTATCATGGGTACCGTCGGACTCTTTGTTTGCATAATCGGATCTAAAGTTCTCCCGCTTATTTGAATGACCAAGCTGTTTCAACTTCGACAATGAAGGCCATCCAATACTCCCGTCTACTTGCGCTCTTGCCATTGGCGATTTTCCTTTCCGCCTCTTTCGCAGCAGATCGACCATCTGTGGTGAGCTCGTCGAAACCAAACATTCTCTACATCTACACCGACGATCAGTCTGACCGTACAGTTAGTAGTTACGATCGAGCCGAACCTTGGGTGGATACGCCCAACATCGATCGGCTCGCTGAAAAAGGGGTTCGTTTCAAGTACGCCTACAATGGCACTTGGTGCATGCCAGCCCGTGCGACGTTCCTGACCGGAAAACTCCCCTATGGCGTCGAGTCCATGAGGATGGAAGGCGACTATCCAGGAAGCGAATACGACCCGAAGAAGGCTCCGTTTTGGATGAGCTCTTTCAAACAAGCAGGCTACACGACCGCTCAAATCGGCAAGTGGCATACGGGCACGGATGCGGGATATGGACGGGATTGGGATTTCCAGATCGTCTGGAATCGGCCTAAATTCCCCGAGAACTCCGGCGCCTACTACGACAACCAATTGATTTCCTTTCAAGGTGGAGAAGAAAAGCTGGTCAAAGGATATTCGACCGACAACTACACTAAATGGGCCATCGACTATTTGAAAGGAGAAGGCCGGGATCCCGACAAACCTTGGCTTCTCTGGCTCTGCTACGCTGGAAGCCACGGCCCATTCACCCCCGCTTCTCGCCACGAAGGGCTCCTTCCCGAGGATACGCCTGTCCCTTTTCCCTACGACTTCGATGGGCCTCGGCCTGGTAAGCCGCAATACGTCAAGGATCGTCAAGCCTGGACGCGAGGCGACGACGGGAAATACTACTCGATGAACCGCCCGCCTAGAGGTGGCGAATTCCTGGAAAGTTCTCGGCGCTACCAAGAGACAGTGATGAGCCTGGACGACGGGGTCGGGCAATTGATCGCTACCCTGGAAGAGACCGGACAGCTCGATAACACTCTGATCATCTTCACATCGGACCAAGGCTTTGCCTGGGGTCAGCACGGTTTCCAGCATAAGCAAGCGCCCTACGATGCCAATATAGCCTGCCCGCTCATCGTTTCCTTTCCTGGCCACATCCCCGAAGGCAAGGTAAGCTCTACGCCCGTCGGCGGCCAGGACCTTGTGCCGACGATGTTTACCTACGCGGATGTCGAGCTGCCTTGGGAAATGCACGGACGGGACCTTTCTTCCATTTTGGAGAATCCAGAGGCTGACAGCGACCACCCTGTACTGCTCACTTACACCGACCGTGCCTATGGATCGGATACAAGAGAGCTGCCCACTGATATCTACGGGAGCAACGGCATTCCCTGGTGGGTTTCCTATCGAAAAAGCTCCTACAAGTATATCATGAGTCTCGCTCCCGGTGAAATAGATGAGCTCTACAATATCGATGCCGATCCGGATGAGCTCGTCAATCTGGCCAACTATCCCGAGTACCAGCCCATATTATTTGAATACAAACGGGAAATGATCGCCGA
The DNA here is from genome assembly GCA_964521705.1 of uncultured Opitutaceae bacterium. Lineage (GTDB taxonomy): Bacteria > Verrucomicrobiota > Verrucomicrobiia > Opitutales > Opitutaceae > Pelagisphaera. The sequence continues at coordinate 2,384 of CAZFUD010000286.1, forward strand.
GCTCAAAAGGACCGACGCCCCATTCGTCGATCAAATCCATTAACCCCGCCCTATCGCATCACCCAACATGAACAATCGAATTGCCATCCTTCTTTTCTACGCGGCAACCTTGATCGCGCCTTTTTCCATCCTGGGACAGGATAGCGTCAACTTCCCGAGCATCGGGGAGGTACTTCACCTAGATAAAGAACTCGACCAAGTCATCGACAAAGACGCCAAAATAGAAGTGCTCTCGTCCGGATTCACTTGGAGCGAAGGACCGGCATGGGTGAAAGAAGGCGGATATTTGATTTTTTCCGACGTCTGGGAAAACCGGGTGATCAAATGGCAGGAAGGCGTGGGCGCGGAGGTGTTTCTCGAGCCTTCTGGATATTCCGGCATCGGCCACTACAGCATAGGCTTGGGAAGCAACGGCTTAGCCATGGACAACCTCGGTCGCCTCATCTCCTGCGACCAGGGAGACCGAAGACTGTCGGTCATGAAATTCGGGCAAGGCAAGCGCACGATCGCCGACAACTACCAAGGTAAACGTTTCAACAGCCCAAATGATGTGACCGTCGCCATCACGGGCCGTATCTACTTTACGGATCCCCCCTACGGTCTTCCGCAACGCCAAGACGACCCAACCCGCGAAATCGATTTCTGTGGCGTCTATTACTTGGATCGCAGTGGCAAGGTCTCGCTCATTACAGATGAACTGCCCTTCCCCAACGGCATCGATCTATCGCACGATGAGCGAACTTTGTTCGTCGCCCAATCAGACAGCGACAAGCCCATCGTCATGGCCTACGCTTTAAACGATAACGGCACCGCCAAGTCGTCAAAGGGGAAATTGCACTTCGACGCGTCACCGTTTCGGAAATACGGAGAAGGCAATCCAGACGGAATCAAGACCGACCAATCCGGGAACCTCTGGGTAACGGGTATGGGCGGTGTCATGGTCGTCAATCCAAAAGGCAAGCTGATCGGCCACGTCATCACAGGAGAAAAAACCTCCAATTGCGCCTGGGGCGATGACGGTTCCACCCTCTACATCACCGCCGATACCTACCTCTGCCGCATTCAAACCAAAGTCGTCGGCCGGCGGTTTTAGGCACACTGGAATCCGGCGAAACACTTAGGTATCATATAACACCCACCGATACTAATACATTGAAACAGTTGGATTATGATCCAAGACGATTTAATTCAGAATCTAATTTTTGGATATATATAATCCATGGCCAATCATAGTCTACTCATAGGTAAGAATGAAAAAGAGCCTATCTATCCTACTCGTAACCATTGCCTCATTTGCAACGGCTTCTGAACATTCGAACTATCCCCTCACACAGTCACAAGCCCTAGACGAGTCGTCACTTGATCCTGTCATTCTTGAAGATCGCACTGTTGCAAGCACTACCCATCCAAATAATCAGGTCCGCTGGGTAACGATCCGTTTTTTCAGTCACGATTGGAAGGATGGGCCTTGGCATGGGGCCATGACCGTGGCCTTGCCTCCAAAGATTAGCAATAATCGACAAGGACTGGCCGCCATCAGTGTGGCCGGGGTCGGAAGAAAAGGCATGGAGCCCGGCTATGATGCCAAGCGGGACCTGGCGGAATGGACGGCCATGGAATTTGGCATTCCAGTTGCTACCATGCCCCAACAGGGAACCCATTTCGGAATCACGGAGATTCACGAGCTTTCAGACTACCTAACCAAACGCTTTGTCGAGACCGGCGATCCATCCTGGCTATCCGCCTATTGCGGAGCAGCGGTTCGAGCCCGGGCCGTTACCATGCTGGGGAAACTTACAGGCAATCCTATCCATTCCGTCGTACACATGGGTGGATCGATTACGGCCGGCCAGGGCTGGGTGTGGGCCTCGCTGGATGAGCGGGTAAAAGGATTGGTCGCATCCGGAAGCATAGGACCCTTTACAAGCATATACCCGGACCGTCCACCCCGCAGTCGTCTGAATTTCCTGCATGAGGCCCCCGATGATATCAAAAAACTGTTCACCACACACCGGGATCCCGTCAGCTATGCACCACGGATCGACTGCCCTGTGCTATTGGCGACGGGCTCCAACGATCGAGCCAGTCCACCCGCACTGATACCGGAATTTCTGGCGGCGTTTAAGGGCCCCACCTACCTGGCCACCGTGCCCAACGGCCAGCACAGCCCCGGCACCCGGATGCAGACGGAAACCTTCCGCATGTGGGTAGACCACATTCTGTTTGATCGCCCGCTTAGTCAGCTGTCCATCAACAAACTGTCTTACAACAACGGTGCACTCAGCTGCGAAGTACAGGTGAAAGGCAATCAAGAAGTCAAAGAAGTAAACCTGGTCTATGCTCTGACTGAGAATCCCGAATTTCTAAATACTTCCCTGACTCGCCATAGTAATAAGGATAACTACACACAGGCAAAATGGGAGGTGGTACCGATGATACGTAAAGGTGGATCTTGGGTCGTTAATACTATGGTAATCAATCCCGGGGCCACGTATGCTGCCTGCTTCGTTCATGTGAGTGATTCATTCGCGGGTCGTCCCGGTCATGTGACTTCGATTACGTGCCAACTACCGGAGAATAACTAAGCCCTTCCAACCTACCCAGTTCGAATGAAGCGACTCATATTCCTGTTTCTCCTAATTCC
>CAZFUD010000287.1:0-4972 GCA_964521705.1 uncultured Opitutaceae bacterium
CCTTTGCTGGTGGATTTGGCCGCCATGCGTTCTGCGGTCGATGATTTGGGAAAAGACGCTTCTATGATCGAGCCCCTAGTGCCCGTGGATCTTGTAGTGGACCATTCGGTACAAGTAGATAAGGCTGGTACCGCTCAGGCGTTTAAGGAAAACATGGCCATTGAGTTCCAGCGGAATATGGAACGCTATGAATTTCTCAAGTGGGGGCAGCAGGCATTTGAAACCTTCCAGGTAGTGCCCCCTGGAATCGGAATCGTGCACCAGGTGAATCTTGAGTACCTAGCCAAGGTGGTCCATCAGAGGCCGGTCGAAGGCGGAGCTCTCTTCTACCCGGATACATTGGTGGGAACGGACTCGCACACGACGATGATCAATGGTTTGGGCGTTGTTGGTTGGGGAGTCGGCGGGATAGAGGCGGAAGCTGGCATGCTCGGGCAGCCTGTCTATTTTCTCACTCCTGAAGTGGTGGGTGTGGAATTGAAGGGGGAACTTAAGGAAGGCATTACAGCTACGGATCTCACTTTGACGATTACAGAGCGCTTGCGAGCGCTGGGCGTTGTTGGAAAATTCGTAGAGTATTTTGGCGAAGGCGCTCGTAACCTGTCGCTCGCGGACCGAGCCACGATTGCCAACATGGCTCCTGAGTACGGAGCAACCATGGGCTTTTTCCCTGTCGATGATAGGTCATTGGACTACTTGCGGGAGAGCGGTCGCAGCGAAGAGCGAACGCAAGCGATAAAATCCTACTGCCAAGCCCAAGGAATTTTCGGGATCCCCGATGAAGGAGAGATTGAATACACGAAGACTCTGACAATCGATCTCAGTGAAATGGAGTCAAGTGTTGCGGGTCCCAAGAATCCAAAGGAACGCATTTCCGTTTCTCATTTAAAGGGATCGTTCAACGAATTGTATGGAAAGCCAGTCTCGGACGGCGGGTTTGGTCAGCCAGAAGACAGCCGGGATACCAAGGTATCGCTAAACGGCTCTGGAGAAATTGGGCACGGCTCGGTTTTGATAGCGGCGATCACCTCATGCACGAACACCTCGAATCCGGGTGTTATGCTGGCAGCGGGACTGGTAGCCAAGAAGGCAGTCGAGCGCGGCCTATCGGTACCTGGCTATGTGAAAACGAGTTTAGGGCCAGGCTCCAGGGTGGTGACCGACTACTTGGAGGAAACGGGTCTGCAGACGTACCTAGACAAGATTGGGTTCAACCTAGTGGCCTATGGGTGCACGACTTGTATCGGGAACAGCGGTCCTCTGGCGCCGCAAATCGAGAGCGCTATCAAAGAAGGCGAGCTAGTCGCGGCATCTGTTCTTTCAGGCAATCGCAATTTCGAAGCTCGTGTTCATGGGTCGATCAAATCGAATTTCCTAATGTCGCCGCCATTGGTAGTCGCCTACGCCTTGGCGGGACGTGTGGATATCGATCTTTACAACGAACCAATAGGCCAAGGTTCGGATGAATCGGAGGTCTACCTGAAGGATATTTGGCCCTCGAACGAGGAGGTGGCTGACGCCGTTCGCGGTGGATTGAAAACGGAGATGTTCCAAAAGGAATATTCGGATGTGGCCAATTCAAACGAGGAATGGACGCAGATCCAGTCTTCCACCGGCGATATCTATGATTGGAATCCAGATTCCACCTACATCCATAAACCGCCGTTTTTCGATGGTTTCTCGATGGAAGTCGGTACGATCCAGTCTATCGAGGGAATGCGTCCGCTGGCCATATTAGGTGATTCAGTGACCACCGACCACATTTCTCCAGCCGGAGCGTTCAAGCCCGAGACGCCGGCTGGGCAATTCCTGCAATCTAAAGGAGTTGAGCACAAGGATTTCAACTCCTACGGCTCTCGTCGCGGCAACGATCTAATTATGACTCGCGGCACATTCGCTAATGTACGCGTAAAGAATCAGATGGCTGACGGAAAGGAAGGCGGATTCACTAAAATCATGCCTGAAGGGGAGCCAGCCACTATATTTGACGCAGCCCAAGCTTATCGGGAGCGGGGCGTTCCGCTAATCGTCTTTTCGGGAATCGAATACGGTACCGGTAGCTCACGAGACTGGGCGGCCAAAGGGACGAATCTGCTAGGCGTCAAAGTCGTCGTAGCCCGAAGCTATGAGCGAATACATCGATCCAATTTGATTGGCATGGGTGTGCTGCCTCTGGAGTTCCAAGATGGCGACAGCGCTCAGTCGCTCGGTCTCGATGGGTCGGAAGTGGTTTCGCTGCCTGGTTTGAATGACGATCTTCAACCTCAGCAATCGCTTACGGCAGTCATATCCAGAGCCAATGGCGAAACGCAGGAAATCAGCCTGAAAGTTCGAGTAGATACGCCCATCGAAGTGGAATATATCAGGCATGGCGGAATTCTGCCCTTCGTATTGCGGGACATAATCAGGTCCGCGGAATAAACATTAGCTCTTTTCTGGTGTCGTACTAAAGTAAGGGTTCAGAGCGATGGCAGTCGAGGAGTCAGTTTTTCTAGTCGATCCCGACTCCCACCCGGTGGCTATTAAGATAGTAGGGAGGGCGTCGTTCCAGAACGTGATGCCGCTCAAGGACTTTCTCAAAGACTCGGCTGAGTCGGGTAAACGCTGCTATGTCTTCGATTTCGCGGAGTGCACGGGCATGGACAGCACTGTGCTAGGCGTTCTCGCTGGCTGCGCGTTGGAGTTGCGGAAAGGGGAACCTCAAGGGTCCGTCGTTCTCGCGCGTTTGAGCGAACGAAACCAGGAGCTCGTTCGAAGCCTGGGACTTCATCGAATCGCAAAGCTAGATACCCGCACTGAGGAAGATCGTGATATCCAAGGGGCAAAGTCTCTTAACAATGGCGAAATAGACGAACTCGAGAGCGCTAGGCTGTGCTTGGAGGCTCATGAAAATCTCGTCGAAACCGATCGCGAAAATCAAGCTAAATTCCAAGGCGTCATCTCCTACTTGAAGAATCGCGTCTCAGGAGAGTGATCGGTAGACGAACCTCTGAGTATATCTGATCGGGTCGGAATCCGGCGGCTAGACCAATTTCAGTTGCTTCTGGCTTGAGGCTCTCGAATTATTCGCATCGCTTATGAGCGAAGTGGAAGCAGCAGGCATAGATAAAGCGAGTTTGCCTACCGCCGATGGGCGGTTTGGAGAATTTGGGGGCTGCTATGTGCCAGAGACACTAATGACGGCTCTTAAGGAACTCGGGGAGGAATATGAACGAGCCAAAGAAGACCCCGAATTCCAGAACGAGCTTGCCTCCCAATTGAAGGAATTTGCCGGGCGCCCGACGGGCTTGTACTTTGCTGAGCGATTAACGGAAGAGCTCGGTGGCGCCAAAATCTATTTTAAGCGCGAGGATCTCCTTCATACGGGAGCTCATAAGATTAACAACGCGCTCGGCCAGGCCTTGCTAGCTAAGCGGATGGGAAAACGACGCATCATTGCGGAAACCGGGGCTGGGCAGCATGGTGTAGCCACAGCGGCGGTTTGCGCCAAAATGGGGGTAGAATGCGTGGTCTACATGGGGGCGGTCGATATGGAGCGGCAAAAGCTCAATGTTTTCCGGATGGAGCTTTGCGGAGCCGAGGTTCGAGGCGTAGATTCGGGACAGAAGACTTTAAAGGACGCAGTCAATGAGGCCATGCGCGATTGGGTAACGAATGTCCGGGATACCCACTACATTCTGGGCTCTGCCCTGGGCTCTCATCCTTATCCGATGATGGTACGGGACTTTCATAAAGTAATCGGCCAGGAAACGCGGTCCCAAATCCTGGAAAAGGAAGGGCGGCTTCCTGATGAGATGGTCGCTTGCGTAGGAGGCGGATCAAACGCGATTGGCTTATTCTACGAATTCCTGGATGAGCCGGACATCCGTTTGGTGGGCGTGGAAGCGGGTGGCCATGGAATCGTGAAGGGCGAGCATGCGGCTCGATTCGAGGGTGGACGCTTGGGCGTGTTGCAAGGCTGCAAGACCTATATATTGCAGAATGAGGATGGACAGATCGAGTTGACGCACTCCATTTCGGCAGGATTGGACTATGCGGCGATCGGACCGGAACATGCCTACTACCGCGACATCGGGAGAATCGACTATGGATACGCGACAGACGACGACGTTCTGGAAGCATTTCAGCTGTTATGCCGTGTCGAAGGCATCATACCTGCACTGGAATCGACACATGCTCTAGCCTATACGATTAAACGGGCTCCCCAAATGGACAGGAATCAGATCATTGTAATGAATTTGAGCGGAAGAGGGGATAAGGACGTTAATCAAGTAGCCAAATTTTTGGGACAGGACGTATGAAGAGCATGACCGGATTCGGTAGGGCCGAGCGAATTGCTCAGGGCGTCACGGTTACGGTTCAGGTTTCCTCCGTAAATAGGAAAAACTTGGAAGTCATATGCTCGCTTCCGAAAGAGTTCCAGAGTTTGGAGCGGAAAGTTGTTGAACAGGCTAAGCAGGCTGTAGGCCGCGGACGATTGCAGTTTTCTATTGATGTGCGGGACACGAATGGGGGAAGTTTAGGTTTGCCTAGCGACGCCCAAATCGAAGCTGGGATCGCCCGGGTCCGAGAGTTGGCCCAGCGCCATGGGGGATCAGCGGAAATCGACGCGACGACTATTATCGATTTGATGGAATTACTCGATCCGGAGCCGGGATCCATTCCAGAGGAAGTGCTTGAACCCTTGCTAAAGGCTTGTGTTGAAGACGCGCTTCAGAGTCTGGTTGCGATGAGGTCTCTAGAAGGCGCTGCCTTGAAATCCGATCTTGCAGCTCGTTGTAAAAATTTGGTGGATACATTGGAAGCGATCAAGGCGATAGCTCCTGAAATGGTTGCCGTTCATCGGGAAAACCTGTTCAGCCGATTGAAGCAGGCTAATCTGGAAATAGATCTGGATGACGAGAGGTTTCTCAAGGAGATCGCTCTATTTGCGGATCGTTGCGATATTTCCGAGGAGATTACCCGTTTGGAA
>CAZFUD010000288.1:0-4916 GCA_964521705.1 uncultured Opitutaceae bacterium
TGACGCTTGAATTGCCTGTTTTCAGACCAGCTGCCGATCTGCATAAGTCGCCTCGTTGGAAACATTGTGAATTCGAGAGTATCGAGACCGGTGTTTAGAATAACTTCGAGCAAAGCTCGAGATTTGAAGCTAAGTTTCATTGGATTCCATTGATTTGAAGAAAGTTGGAAGTCCGATGATACAGGGGCAGTTCGCAAGCGCGCAATAATCTTGATCACGTGATCAAGATTATTGCGCGCTGAGTGGTAGAGCTCTTAGTTGGAATGAGTGGTTAATGGGAGGCTTGGTGCTCTGGGAAGTCGTGGTGGTATCGCTCTAGGAGGGCGGGGATGCGGTTGGGGACGACGTAGATTTTACCTTTTATGTCGAGGGATTCCCCTGCTTCTAATCCGCCGAGGCGAAAGTCGTTGTGAAGGCAACGTATGACTCCTTGAAAGAGTTCTTGATAGGGCTCGAATGCGACGGCGAGAATCATCGATCCATCGGCGCTGAAGCAGCCAATTAGTCCGTTGCTGGGCGTATCCGGATGTAGAGGACGTGGATTTACATCCGTACGTGAAACGCCGGGTGCGGCCCAGACCTGTCCGGGCGTATATCTAGCCTCTGTGGCCCAGTTGCGGGTCGGCATGCGGGCGAGTTCCCCATCGAGAAAGACAAAGCTCTTGGATAGGTAGGCGTATTTGTCGTCGGTCTTATCGGGACCCGTTCCCGTGAATTCCCCTACGCGAATGCAAGGCTGGGCCCAGTGAGTTTCCGATCGTTTAGCGGTTGGATTGCGGGCGGTGATCTTAAAGTCAATTTCATCGCTTCCTGCGGTGATTTCGTGATCTACGATAATGCCATCTTTTACCTGGCAGCGTAGCGCAATCTTTCGTCCATCATCTGACTTGTAAATCAATCGAGTTTCATGACCGACGACGGTATGGTCTCTCCAATGGGCGCTTTGGGAATCAGCGCGGCAATAAGCTTCCAGGTACCAGATCTCAATTTCGCCGCTTGGTAGAAGATCACCGCTAATAGTAAGTATGTTTTCTTTCCAATCGATCGTGAGACGATCGTCCGTTTGGCCGAAAAGTTGGCTTAGCGCGATGAGGCAAAAGAAGGATCCGACGAGACGGCTAAGCATTAGCGTTTTGGTCAGATTCATTGGAATCCTTTGGTCATTTTGACAGTACAATGTTCGGCGGCCACTACGCGGAAAATTACTGAGGCTAGGTTAGTCAGCGAGGCCGTGCTTTCGAAGGACTTCTGCCTGGAATGCTAGCATTCTGGGTCCGGCTTCGGGCAGGCTGAATTTCAGTCCGTGGCCGGCTCCGCGGGCGATGACGAGCTGATTTTCGATTCCGAGATCGTTGAGGAAGACGTGATAAAGCAGGTTGCTTTTGTAGTTGGCGTCTGAATCGCCTACGGCGAGCATGATCTCGACTTTGGGATTGGATGGATTGGCGGCGTAGGCTCGAGCGAGATCCCAAGTATTGTTCTTAGGGTCGTCCATTGTGATGAACTTGCCTTCAACGCCATTATTCTGGCTGATTTGAAATTCGCCTTGGTGTCCGGCGGCCATAGCGAGAGCGGCACTAAAGAGGTGGGGGTATTTTAGTACATAGCGGGTCACTCCTCGTCCGCCTTGTGACGTGCCTTGCAAAAAGCGGGCTTGGCGATCGGCGATCGTTCGGTAGGACTTGTCGATGTGCTCGACTAATTCGAGGAATGCCGTCTCGCCATTGTATCCCTTCCAATTGTAGTGGCTGACTTTTCCTCCGTTGACGAATACGACGAAGCTCTGCGGGCGAACTCCGTCTTGGATGGACTTGTAGAGTAGTGGAAAATGGGAAACGCCTTTGTATTCAGCTCCGGGCCTTCCACCGTGAAGGTGATAGACCACTGGGTAGCGTTTTTGGCGATTACTGCCGCTGTTATATCCATCAGGTGTATACAGAAAGAACCCGACCTCCGATTGATTGGATTTGGAAAAGAAAGACAGGTGTTCGAGTTTAGGGTCTATCATCCTGTTGGCTGGGGGGTTGTTCTTCCAGTGAAACTCCAGCAGATGCTTGTCATTATTCCCGGCATTGGGGATTTCGAACTCGATGCCCGCATAAAGGCTAGTGGCGATGGCGAGCGAGAAAATAGAAAGAGGAAAGTATTTCATTGTAGAGTAGGTTCTTTCGGTTAAGTCCGAAAGAAGCAGGGTTTTTTGTTGGTGAAGTTGTGATAACGAGTTCGGATCAATCAAGGACGGAATAATGCTTCCCGGCAGATCATTATCAACTAGGATGCTTTAGAAAACCGTAATGGTAAAAGCCAATTTGAGTTTAGCTCTAGTGTTGTGCCTGTTTTGCGCATGCACGACGGACAAGCATCGTCTTGATGTATTGTCCAATGATACGCTATCGATTCCAAAATTGACATTGGTAAAACCGTCCGCTGGAAAGCGAGTTAAGGAAACTCCCATCGAGCATTCGGGTACAGAAGTTTACCACATGATCTACCTCCCCGACGATTGGGAGGTGGATGGCCCAAGGTTACCCATAATTTTTGAATACACTGGCAACTATTTTCCCAAGTCGGGATCCACGGGCGAAGTTAAGGACGCGGGATTGGGTTACGGTTTGTCAGGGGGGAAATACATATGGGTTTCTTTGCCCTATATACATGAAAACCTGAGAGAAAACCAAGTGACCTGGTGGGGAGAGGAGAAGGCGACGGTGGAATATGCCAAGGTCAACGTCCCGCGGATCATTCAGGAGTATAATGCCAATCCCGATGCGGTTTTCCTTTGCGGATTTTCACGAGGCGCTATCGGGGTGAACTATCTGGGGCTTCATGATGACGAGGTGGCCAAACTGTGGACGGCATTCATCACCCATGATCACTTTGACGGTATTAGAGAGTGGAAGCAGACGGAGTGGGGGGCACCATTAAGCGAATACCAAAAGAAAGCGACTGTTCGGCTGAACCGAGTCCGTGGTCGACCCTACTTGGTTTGCCAGAACGGAGATAAATATGGAACGGAGACCTTCGTTCGCGAGCGGCTAGAATCAGTGCAGAATTTCACCTTCATTGATGTTCGGACGATCGAAATATTTGGCGAGTTTCCCCATCCCTTGGCTAAGTCGGCCCACACTGATATGTGGTCTCTGCTGCCGAGCGACTATAGAACCCAAGCCTGGCATTGGATGAACGAGGTCGTGGAGACTGCTCAATAAGGTTCTTTCAAACCACAGGTTTTTGGTGAGCTATTTCGCGCGGAAGGTATCACTGGCAATCAGCCCAAGCAACAGGTCCTGGAACCCATTTCCATGTTCATGATTGGCTTCCACGATGGCCTCGATTTCCTTGCGCTCCGAATAGTTCGGCACGCGTCCTGTCGCGTAGGTCATCAGTTTCTCTGACAAGCATTGCGAAAAGTGATCAATATTGTCTATCAACCAGGCCTTGAAATCCGTAATATCCTTGATTGGCGTGCCGTCGGGCAGTGTGCCCGTCGGATCGATACGCGTATCGATCTTGGGCCATTCCTCGCGCCAATTGCCCACAGGATCGAAATTCTCGAATACGAAACCAACTGGGTCGATGCGCTGATGGCAGGCGTAGCAAGCTTTGTCCGAGGTGTGCTTGGATAGCAGATCGCGAGGGGTTGTCGCCCCGCGCGTATCCGGAGTTAGAGCGGGCACGTTTTTGGGCGGCTCAGGAGGCGGCATGCCGAGAATATTCTCCAACATCCATACGCCTCGCAGGACGGGCTGGGTGTCCACTCCATTGGCGGTGGCTGTCATAATAGCGGATTGGGCAAGCAGTCCTCCAAAGCGGCTGCCACGATCGAGAGGAAGCTTTTGAATGTCAGAGCGGGATCGTTCGTAGTCGCTGCCTTTGGACAAATCGATGGGGGCTATCCAGTCGACGATGAGCCCACGCTCCTTGTCCGTTATGGATACATTGGCCTGAGCTGGGGGCATTTTGCCATTGGCGACCATGTCCATAACGTCGAGCCACAAGATATCGTCGCCCCCTTCGGCTAAGATTGGATAGAGCTTATCGATTCGAAAATCCCCATTTTGCTCATCGGGTCCGTGGCAGGAGTAACAGGTCTTTTCCAGAATCGGCTCGATCTCTTGGTGGAAGTCTTCCAGGTTGAACTGTAGTAATATATTAGATACGGAATTTTTTTTCTGGCTTAAGTAGCTGTATTGGTAGTTATTTCTGGCAAATTGGGGCGTCGTGTAGTGGAAATCCGGATCGATGAAATCTGTCATGGGGAGGTTCTTGGTGAGAATCTCGGTAAAAAAGTGCTCCACCTCTTGCTCAGCGAGGGCGATCTCCGCTTCAGAAAATTTGAATTTCGGATCGGGCATAATCTCTGGAAGGAGATTGGTGTCTAGCCATTGGCCGGTGAAGCTCTGGACCATGGCGTCCGTTGGCTTGCGGGGCATCAGACGGATCGCTTGTTCTCGCAAGGTTTTAGGATCGGAAAGCTTCCTCTTCTGGGCCAGATCGAGCAGATGTTGATCTGGCGGGGCTTGGGTAAGGAAGTAGGAAAGGCGATTGGCTAGGTCGTATTCGTCCAGCTCGCCTGGGCTGGTCTGCCTGTAGATAAAGCGTGGCGAGATGAGAATATTTCGAACGAGGAGATGCATGGTGGCATCTAGGGAATTGCCTGTCGCTAAATGCCGCTCGGCGATCCCTAAGTAGGTGTCGATGGTTTGCTCGTCTACGGGTCGCCTGAATGCTTTGGGCAGGAATGTTTCCAGAGTTTCCCGGGCGAATGCGATTTCCGACTGTTTGGGCTGACGGGTGCCCGTAAATCGCTGCTGCAGTTCCTTGGCCAGCATTTCCCTGGGTCCATCGACCAGCTTGAGAGGTCCTTCGATGGTCGCTTCATGAAATTCCATGGCTGGACCATTGGTGAAGTAGTA
>CAZFUD010000289.1:0-4894 GCA_964521705.1 uncultured Opitutaceae bacterium
TTCCGAGCTCGGTCTTGTATTCCGTCCTGTCCATGGGCGATGAGGCTTTGACTTTGGCCAGAAAATTTTTCCCACGGTAGGGAATCCACTCATCTTTTGATGGATCTGAGGCATTAGACCTTTCCTTTTCAAGAATTGCGGCCTCTAGCTTTTCGATAATGGTATGGTAAACCTTGATAGCGGCTCTTCTAATATTGTCTGTATCCACGATTTCCCATCTGGCATAAGGAGCATCCGTTTTCTCGACCATTTGATGGATCTTCTCGATATAGGGCCTGTATTGGCGGTGGCGCTCCCAGTCTTTTGGCCGTACGCGCCAAGCGGTTTTAGGATTCGATTCCAGCTTTTCGAACCGCTTGGCCTGGGTTTTTTGGGGTACAGTGAGGAATATCTTTACGATAGCGACGCCTGAGTCATCGAGTTGGCGCTCAAAATTCCGAATGTGTTCCCAGTAGCTGTCGATTTCATCGTCTTCTATTTCTCCTTCCGCCCATCCATCGAGAACGAGATAGTAGGGGCCTCTGTCGTAGAACTGTATCCGTCCTTTAGCTGGAGTATGGTTCCAGAATCTCCACAATAGCGGAAAATTGCGGGGCTCCTGATTGCTAGCATGGGTGGAATACACGTCGTAGGAGCGGGAATCGATTTCTAGCAGCACTTGATTCAAGAGGCTGCCTTTGGCCGAAGCATCGAGTCCCTCGATGATTATGAGTGAAGGAACACCACGCTCTTTGGCTTTTCGTTGGGTGACGCCGAGCTGGGTAGCCAGCTCTTTGAGAAGGTTCTTTTGGCTCGATTTGCTTTCTGGCAATTCACTCATGGTCAGCTGATTTTAGCTTGAGTGATTATCGCTATCCGGCAAGCGCTCGTTGCCCACCCCTCCCGGGATTCGCGACGTCTTTACATTTCCGCCCTTCAAGAAGCTTGGTATCCGAACAGCTCGTTTTCCTTAATGAAGGCCGCCGTTTTGTCGGGAACCATCGTCTCCCCAAAGGCGTCCTGTTTTGAGATTTTGTCGAGAATGTCGCGGGAAAAAATATCCATCAACGATTCGTCGATTCCGCGAATATGTTCGATTTATCCGTTTTCCATTAGGTGCTGATACAGATGGGTAATGGGATTTTCGACTCGCGGGTTCTCGCAGGTGATTAGCAAATTCCCGGCGATTCCTTCAGATCTAGTGGCTTGCTCGGATTCGCTATCCGGTTGTTGGGATTCCAAGCAGTGCCGATAGGCTTTTTGCTTCATCGGATAGATGTAAAGCTTTACGGAATTTCTAAAGAGACGTCCGAAACTCTCAAGAATGCCGCCGGGCAGGTGCGTATAGTATTTCTCGTTGAATACTTCCAGGAGGTTGTTGATCCCCATGGCAATTCCGATCATCTCCTTTGTATATTGCCGGAAATACTGGCTCAACCGATAAAATTCGAAGTAATTCGAAATCAGCGTGAAGTTACCAGTTGTGCCTAAGGAGTCGATACGATGCAGGAAGTCTTCGTAATCGATTTGCCCGCCCGCCTGGAGGTTCTTCATTGTTATTTCCGCGAGGACGATAATGTCCTTGTCGCTAACCGAAGGCTCTTGGATGAATTGGGCGCCAGCGCATTTCAGCATGTTGATATTGACTTTGGTTACCGGACGAAAACTCCCTCGCTCGACCAATACCGCCTTTTTGCACAAGGCGTTGGAGGCAAGCTCGACCTTGCCTTCAGGCGAGAAAATAACCGCTTGGGTGAGACCTTTGCGTACCAGGTGCAAATTCATTATCCGATTATCGATAGATTCGAACTCGGGGCCGTCGAAACGGATTAGGTCGACCTCGATACGATTGGGTCCGAGGTTGTCCATGAGAGATTCTATGAGGCCTTCCGGGTTGTGGCGAAAATAGAAGGCTCCGTATATTAGATTGGTTCCAAGGATTCCAATAGCATGTTGCTGGTCGAGGCTGTCGTCATCCCACATGCGAGTGTGCAGTACGATTGAACTCGGCTCGTCGTTCGGCTTTGGCTGGAATCGGATACCCAGCCAACCGCGAGCGTCATTAGGTCCGCGGTAGGGTTTCGTTTTGACGGTATTGGCGAAGGTGAAAAACTGCCGTTCCTTTTCCGATTCCCCAAGTCTCTGTAAGAGCAACTGGTATTCAGTCTCGAGCATGGTGAGCAGCCTTTCCCGAGAGACGTATCGCTTGGATTTGCCGTAAATCTGATCGCTGAACGTCATATCGTAGGCCGATATCGTTTTTGCGATGGTGCCCGCGGCTCCACCGGCCTGGAAGAAATTGCGAGCGGTTTCCTGGCCTGCTCCAATCTCGGCGAAGGTCCGTAAACCAGGGGATCCAGGTTGACGGTTAGCGCTTTGCGATTGGTTGTGAGGAGATTGTTTTTGGTGTCTTCCGACATATTGCTTTTGCGACCGAACTGTTGGAGGGGAATAGCCGATCTGGCAACGCGTCAGATACATATTATTGGGGTCAGCCAATTGGATTGATATGCTTTTACAAAAATGTTGCTCTTAATCTGGCCCTAGCTTCGATAGGGGTCTTTCCTTTTCTCGTTTAGATAACCGTACAGCCCCATGGAAACTCTACTTATCGCGATCGGCGCAGGCGTTCTTTATCTCGTCGCTTACCACACCTATGGGAAGTGGCTTGCTTCCAAGCTTTTCAAGCTCGATCCCGAAGCGGCCGTCCCCAGCGTCGCTTTGAATGACGACAAGGACTATGTTCCCACGGACAAGGGAATCATATTTGGGCATCACTTCACGTCTATTGCCGGAACTGGACCGATAGTGGGGCCAGCGGTAGCGGTGATTTGGGGATGGGTCCCTGCCTTGCTTTGGGTGCTATTCGGGTCGATACTGATCGGAGCTGTACATGACTTTGGATCGCTGGTCGTCTCCATGAGAAATCGTGGCCAGACCGTAGGCGACATAGCGGGACGGGTACTCACTAAGAGAACTCGATTGCTTTTCCTCTTTATCCTTTTCATGGCTCTTACGATCGTGCTGGCCATATTCGGGCTCGTGATTGCCTCAGTATTCAAGCAATATCCAGCTTCGATCTTTCCCTGTCTTGTCCAGATTCCCTTGGCGATTCTGATCGGCGTTTACTTGCATCGGCGAGGCATAAACATACTGGTCCCGTCTTTGGTTTCCTTGGCGTTGATGTATTTGTCAGTCTATTACGGAAATGTCGGGATTCTTGGCGCTTTCAACAACACCCTTGCTGGTTGGCCGATTATGATCTGGGTCGGCGTGTTGCTCGTGTATAGCTATATTGCTTCCGTGCTCCCAGTTTGGGTTCTTTTGCAACCGAGAGATTATATCAACAGCCTTCAACTCCTCAGCGCCCTGGCCCTCGTAGTCGCTGGTCTGGTAATAGCGGGTCTAATAGGAGGCGCTCCAATCGGTAGTGGTGGAGACCGAACGCCGCTAGAGATCGTTGCCCCAGCGTTTAGAATGGCTCCCGAGGGGGCTCCGCTCATATTCCCGTTCCTCTTTATTACAATCGCTTGTGGAGCCATATCGGGATTTCACTGTTTGGTATCCAGCGGAACATCTTCCAAGCAGATTAAATGCGAAACGGATGCTCAATTGGTTGGATACGGATCCATGCTTACGGAAGGGTTCCTTGCGGTGCTGGTCATACTGGCCTGCGTCGCGGGCCTAGGATTAGGCATTGCCGGATCGGATGGAAGCCTCGCTCTCGGAACTTTGGCGTACGAAGCTCGATACGAGACCTGGGGTGGAGCTAATAGCCTGGCGGCTAAGGTCGGCGCATTCGTCGAGGGATCCGCGAACTTCCTCAGAGCGCTTGGTTTGAACGCGGGATTCGCGGTGGCTTTGATGGGAGTGTTTGTCGCTAGCTTCGCGGCAACCACACTAGACACGGCCTGCCGGTTGCAGCGCTATGTCATCCAAGAACTGGCCTCGACCTTCGCCCCGAAGATTTCGTCTTCAGCCTTGGCGTCTGAAGCATACGATTTTGATGACAACCGACGGGGGGCTGATAGGAGCACAGGGGCTTCTGCTGATATGAAGCCTCATGCCCTAAACCCGTTTACCTGGTTGACCAACAAGCATGGCGCCTCGATCTTCGCAGTAATTTTAGCGACCGGCATCGCATCGATGCCCGGCGGCAGCGGTATGGCCGCAGGAACGGGAGGGCTTATATTGTGGCCGCTGTTTGGGGCGACTAATCAACTTTTAGCAGGCCTCGCTTTTCTCGTCATTACATTTTGGTTATGGCGTCGAAACCTGCCGGTGTGGTTCATTGCCATCCCGATGGTTTTTATGCTGATCCTTCCGGGTATAGCCATGTCCTTAAACGTTTTCGTGGGCGAGAACTCCTTTTTGAAAACAGGAAATTGGCTGCTTGTGGCAATTGGCTGCGCAACCTTGGCGCTCCAGATTTGGATGATAATCGAAGCTTTGATGGCTTGGCCGAAGGCGAAAGGCATTCTCGAAGCTCCGTTACCCCCGCTTGTAGGCCAGGTTCAAGCTGAGCCTCAAACCGAAGGCGGAAGATCTTGTTAAACATTCGCGAAGCCGGGAATCTTTCGACCGGAATTTCGTAAAAATTCGGTCTATAACAAACACCTGAGGATTTGCGTTTCGACCTCGCTGTCGAATCGAGTTTGCTTGCCGAAGCTGTTATCAGGTTATGAAAGAGTTTCTGAAGATGTTCTTCGCCTCGATGCTGGCGATCGTTTGTGTAGGTTTCGGGGGATTCATTGCTCTCATTGTCTTTGCCGGAGCCTTCTCTTCGCTTAGCGCTCCCGAGCCGGTGGTCAAGAAGTCAAGCATGTTGGAGTTCGACATGAACGCCAACATTCAAGACTCCCCGGTCTCGCTTACGCAAGAGCAGCTGATTAACGAGGCATTCGGCCGTGGCAGT
>CAZFUD010000290.1:0-4870 GCA_964521705.1 uncultured Opitutaceae bacterium
AAAGTCGTGAAGAATATAGTACCGCCCCAGAAATCCTAGCAATGAAGCAAGCGCGTTTAAGCCTGCTCCGGACCAGCCTGGGACTTTTATAGTAGCCGAACAAACCACCCGTCGGATCGTCCGTTATGAAAAGGATGGATCCATTTCCCTTATAGCTGATCGTTATCAAGAGAAACGGTTTAATCGGCCCAACGATATCGCGATCCATTCCAACGGATCGATATGGTTTACGGATCCCGATTATCTGTTCAGGATTCGGCCCGAAGAAATCAAGGAACTGGAGGCCCAACATATATTTCGAATCGATTTAAAAGATGGATCGGTTCAATCGATGGATACTTCCCTTGGTAAACCAAACGGAATCGCATTTACTCCTGATGAGAAACACGTTCTGGTAGCCGATTCTTCGACCAACAAGGTTTTCAGATGGGAAATCTTCAAAGGCGGCCTGGGGCGTCGGTCGGTTTTTGCGGAGTTGCCCCAAAAATCACTGGATGGCATTCGCTTCGATTTGGAAGGGAACCTTTGGGTTGCTGCCACCGACTCTGTTTTTATCGTGTCCCCTGAGGGTGAAGTTTTTGCCAAGATCTCCATGCCAATCAAGCCTACTGCCATTGAGTTTGGCGGCCCGGATCGGAGAACTCCCTTCATCACCACCCGACAAGCGGTGTTTCGCCTAATAAATCCTTCTTAAGACTCATTATGAATACAACGCGTCGTTCTTTTCTCAAATCGTCTGGCTCAGGCCTGGCAGCTATCCTGGCAACATCGACCGCTCCGTCACTGCTCAGCGGCGCTCACCATGCTTCGCAGAAGAAGCTGGGTCTCGCGATTGTTGGTTTAGGCGGCTACGCCACCAGATGCATCGCCCCCGAGATCGCTTCCACAACCAATGTACGGGTCGCCGGAGTGGTCACCGGCAATCCAGCCACTAAGGGCAAGGCCTGGGCAGAACAGTATGGCTTTGCGGAGGACGCGATCTATACTTACGATACTATTGACCAGATCGCCAGCGACGACCGCATCGATGTCGTACACATTGCCCTACCGAATTCAATGCACGCCGAATTCGCTATCAAAGCTGCCAAGGCGGGGAAACACGTGATGGTGGAAAAGCCCATGGCCACATCCAGCACAGATTGCCAAGCCATGATCGACGCCGCAAGCGAGTCAAGCGTCCTGCTTGGCGTCAACTACCGGCTTCACTGGGAGCCTCACCATGTCAAAGCTATCGAATTGCTCGCCAATGGATCTGTGGGCGACCTGACCAATGGGAACTACGAATTCTCTTGGGGCTACTACCGCGGCCTAACCGGTCCCAACAAGGACAATATCAAGAAGTGGCTTCTGGATCCGGTGATGACTGGGGGCGGGGCACTCTTCGACACGGGCGTCTATCCCATCCAGGCCGCTTGTTATTTGACTGGAAGAGAACCGGTATTGGTCCGAGGCTTCGCGGCCACCCGCCATCCCGAAATCTTTCCGGAAGGCGTGGAAGAGACCATGAGTTTTGAGATGATGTTTGACGACGGCTTTCAAGCGATCTGCCGGGCCAGTTACAGCCATTCCTCCCACGAATGCTCCACCATGGGGCCGAAGGGAAAGGTAGAGATCCTTCCCGGAGAGCGTGGTAGCGTATTTGGCCAGTCAGGAGGCCAACCAAGCCCGAAGCTCTTGTTCCACAACAACAAGGAGATCGTACTACCGCAAATCCTCCAGCAAGCGGCCTTACACGAGGCCTTCGCTACAGCAATCCTCGATGGAAATAAATCCTTCAAGACCCCGGGGGAAATGGGGTTGCGCGATATTCGCATCGCGGAAGCGGTTTACAAATCCGATCGCAAGGGAGGAATAAGCGTTTCGGTTTGAATAGCTGATTTCCGTTCAGAGAAATTATCCAGAAAAATCACTTCGCGCGTAAAAACTTAAAGTGAATGCATCGTTGCTTATAGCTCTCTGCTGGAATCTATGCTATACTTCATAATTGCACCTATTTGATGTATAATGGTTAAGCAACTCGTATTTAATAAGTTAAATCATTTTTCATCTTTGCCTTATCGCTTCGCTTGGATAGTGGCGTTGATGGTAGGAATCAGCCTTGGAAGACTGCAATCGGGAGCGGTTGACGATGTTAACGAGGGAGAAATGCTTTTCGCCTTGGACGTTAAGCCGATCCTGGCCGACAAGTGCTTTTCTTGCCATGGAGATGATCCGGAGGAAATCGAAGGCGGGCTCGATTTGACGACACGCGAGGGATTGCTCAACGGTGGAGAGTCTTTCGATGATGTTCTGATTCCCGGCGATGCGGAGTTTAGTTTTATGATGGAAGCCATCCGTTGGGAGGACCCGGACTATGAGATGCCGCCAAAGGAGAATGATCGCCTCACTGAGGAACAAATCTGGTCCATCCGAGATTGGATAAAGGAAGGCGCTCCCTGGCCCGATGACGAACGAGTGGCCGCCATTCGCGAACAACACGCCGATGGGGTTATCGTGCAAACCAGCGGAGCTCTATCAGAAGACTGGGCCAATCGTCGCTACAAATCAGAAGACCTGTGGGCCTACCAGCCGATCGCCAACCCAGCTGTTCCGGAATCGAAAAGCAAAGCAGACCACCCTATAGACGCCTTCATCGACTATGAGCTAGAGTTAAATGGTATTCCCGCCGCCGCCCTAACCGACCGCCGAACTCTAATACGCCGGGCCACTTTCGATCTTATTGGCCTACCCCCAACCCCTGAAGAAGTCGAAGCCTTCATCAAAGATAAACGGTCGGACCTAGTCGCTTTCAAGGACGTAATCGATCGATTGCTCGACGATCCGCGCTACGGCGAGCAATGGGGTCGCCACTGGCTTGACGTCGTTCGCTACGCCGACTCCTCAGGTTTCTCGAACGATTACGAGCGAACGCATGCTTGGCGATATCGGGACTACGTCATTCGCTCCTTTAATGAGGATAAGCCATTCGATCAATTCGCAATAGAGCAAATCGCTGGCGACGAATGGGATCCCGACAATCCGGAAATGATATTCGCCACGGGTTTCCTACGAATGGGTCCATGGGAACATACCGGCATGTCCGTGGCCCGGATCACCCGCCAGCAATTCCTCGACGACGTCACGGATAGCGTGGGCCAGACCTTCCTTTCCCACCCGCTTCAGTGCGCCCGCTGCCACGACCACAAGTTCGATCCTATACCGACTAAGGATTATTACCGGATGCAAGCGGTGTTCGATACGACGCAGTTTGCCGACAGAACCGTTCCTTTTCAGCCTTACGAAGATCTAGTGGACTACACAGAGAAGGCAGTCATGGAAAAGCGGATCGAGTACTTCGATGAAATGCGTAAGGAGCTTAACGATAAATCTCGAAGAGCGACCGAGGAATGGTGCAAGGCAAACGGTGTTCCCGTGGGTACGCGGAGGGAACTCGTAAAGCAAGGAATTCCCGACGACAAGCTCCCGCCTCGGAATCATGGCCTAACGCTTGAGGAACTAGGAATTAAGAAAGTGGGCGATAAGAACGTAGCCCGTACAACGTTCGAAATGAAGAAATTCGAACCGTACGCCATGTCCGTCTATAGCGGTCCGACACCTGAGAAGGAAGTCAGGTCTGGCTCCATGCTAGCCATGCCCAAGGATCCATCTAGCAGTGGCCCTATGGGTAGTATGCACATCCTAATCGGTGGCGATCCATTCAACCGCGGCGAAGAAGTCACGCCCGGGGTTATGAGCGCCCTCCCTGGCTCCAATGATACTATCGAAGCCACGCCCTGGAACAGTATTCCCGAGTCGCCCGATGGTCGCCGTCTGGCTTTCGCCAAATGGCTGGCCAGCCCGGAGAACACGCTCGTTCCTCGTTCGATAACGAACCGTATCTGGAACTACCACTTCGGTCGCGGGATCGTGAATACGCCAAACAATTTTGGAGCCATGGGCGGAAAGCCCACCCACCCGGAGCTACTCGACTACCTGGCAACCTGGTTCCTGGAAAACGATTGGTCGATCAAGGAATTGCACCGCTTCATAATGACGTCCGAAGCCTATCGCCGCTCGACTGAACATCCAGACCGTCCGCTCTTAACCGAGAAGGATCCCCTCGGCGATTCCTATGCTGCGTTCCGACACCGACGCTTGAGCGCGGAAGAAGTTCGCGACAGCATGTTGCGCGTTTCTGGCGAGCTGAGCGACTCGATCGGCGGCCTGCCAGCCCGTCCGGAAATCAATATGGATGTCGCTCTGCAGCCTCGCCAAGTCATGGGCTCCTATGCCGCCTCCTATGAGCCTGCGCCAACCGCAGAACTCCGAAACCGCCGTTCCGTTTACGCCAAAAAGATTCGGGGTCTACGCAATCCGTTCATGGAAGTATTCAATCAACCGAGCCCCGACGAGTCTTGCGAAGTTCGACAGAGCTCAACGGTCACACCTCAAGTATTCAGTTTATTCAATAGTTTCGACTCTCAAAACCGCTCCGTCGCTACCCCGATCGATCTATTGGAAAACAACAAGAACCGGAAGAAGGCAGTCGAAGATCTCTTCCAACGAGCCTATGGCCGCAAGCCCGACCGAGAGGAAATCAAGCTTAGCCTCGACCATTGGAATAGCATGGAGGACCGGCATGAGGATCTCGTTTTCGAGCCTAGGGAAGTTCCGCGAGAGGTTGAACGTTCCGCTGTCGAGGAAATGTCCGGAGCGCCCTTCACTTTCACGGAAGTCCTTTTCGGATTCGACGACTACTCGCCGGATCCGACCTTCGCCGACGTCGATGTAGAAACTCGAGCCCTGGCCGACCTCTGCCTCGTCGTCTTCAACAGCAATGAGTTTATCTATGTTTATTAAGAGCAGAACAGGCTTCTCAACGATCCTGAGT
>CAZFUD010000291.1:0-4845 GCA_964521705.1 uncultured Opitutaceae bacterium
GCCTTGCGAATGATGCTTGCGGGCACGCCTCTAGGATTCGATTTTGAAGAAGACTCAGGGGCTTACGCGGTTTTTAGAACGCAGTTGTAGTGACTCGGAACCCGAATTTAGACGCTCTCTGGAAATTGGGAAACAACTATCTTAACTTAGTATCGGTAATTCTAGGATTTTCAAAAATATGCATTTTAATTTAGATTTTTATTAACGGAAAAATTGGCGTCGATTGTTATCAGAATTAGATAACCCTAATACCTCTAATGTTCAGCGCCGATTTGAAACTTCCCATTAAATGGGTAAATCAAACTTCATCTTTCAGCGAAGGCTTTATGCTGCGGCGTTGTTACTCCTTATGACGTCCGTATGTGATATTGCTGCGCAAACCCGTTCCTTCGATGTGGAAGCGGGCAGCGCCAGAACGACTCTCAGAGAATTCGCCCGACAGGCGAAGGTGAGTGTCGTGATGGATCGCCAGAAGATTAAAGGCGTTCGAACAAATGAGGTATCCGGGTTGCTAGTACCCAAGCAGGCGCTGGAGCGCATGCTGGAAGGCACACCGCTGGTTTTCAATGAAGATTTGGAAACGGGCGCGTTTGCCGTCACGCAATCGATCGTATCGGTTGCGGAAGAAACTACACAAGGCTTTGAGATTCAAACCCCAGAGCCGAAACGTAATTCCCAACAACCTACACCCATGAACGAAAATAAAAAACCAATCGGCACCCTGTTTAAAGGAGTGCTTTCGCTTGCTTTGGCAAGCTCTCCGAGCCTCTACAGCCAAGACGATGGCGCGGAAGAAGTATTCGAACTGTCTCCCTTCTCGGTAGATTCATCTGAAGATCAGGGCTATCAAACCACAAATACTCTCTCCGGTAATCGTTTGAATACGGAAAATCGCTTCGTCGGCGCTTCGGTTACTGAGGTGACGCAGCAACTCCTTGACGACTTAGGCATCAATGATTTCGAGGACGTTCTCAATTACGTGCCCAATTCGGCTCCCGCTGAAAGTGGTGGCCTTTCAGCTGACCCTACTGGTAACGAAATCATATTCGGCGTCCGTTATCGCGTTCGCGGATTCTTGCTGACCGGTTTTAGTCGCGACTTCTTTAAGACGCGTGTCGCTCCGGATTCCTACAATACGGAACGCATGTCATTTTCGCGCGGCCCGAATTCGGTCCTTTTTGGAATCGCCGAGCCGGGTGGAGTTACCAACGCGGTAAGCTCCCGCGCGGCATTTACGAATTCGAATCGCGTGGGAGTACGCTTCGATACTTGGGATAGCGAGCGCTATCACGCCTCGTTCAATCGCGAATTGATCGAAGACAAATTAGCGGTCAAGTTTTCAGCAGTATCAGATGATCACCGTAATCACCGCAATCCTTGGCATAACAAAAGCGATCGCTACTACGGAGCGGTCACGTTTAAGCCATTCGAAAACACGACCTTGCGGGTAAATCACGAGTGGGGCGATGCGGAACGTCTCAATGCGAGATCCTGGGCTCCTGGCGATGGTGTCTCGGTCTGGGAAGCGGCGGGCTCGCAAACACTTCCTGACGATTTGACCAACATTACAGCAGGTGCTGATCGAGTCACGGCAGAAGAGCGTGTCGCACTTGGCGTGCAGGAATTTTGGGGTGCTCCGCACTCGGTGATGACTGTGGGCGATGTGAACCAATCTTCCTTCCGGGCAGGTCGATGGATGGTGAGTACCGCCGCTAAGAATGTTCCAGGATTCGGTCAAGCTCAGAATGGAACGGTTTCATTTAGCGATGATTCGGTGCTTCCCCGAACGGCAAACGTGTTAGGCAATGGTAATCGGAATACGCAGGAATTCTCCAACACCTCTGTTTTTCTAGAGCAGAAGCTTGCGGAAAATCTGTTTTTCGAAGTCGCCTTTAATCGGCAAGATACGAACAATGCTCCGAATTTTGCGACGGGTTCTCGCGACATAGTATATAAAGATATAAATCCGACAATTCGTAATGTAGACCCTAGCAATCCTCGGGCAGAGGGTGGAGAAGTAATGACGAATCCGAATTTCGGAAAGTATTTCACCTTCAATAATACTCCAGTAACCTTCGATCAGAATTACGACGACGAAACGATGCGTGCCATGGTCTCTTATGAATTGGATCTTCGCGAACGCTTTGACGGTAAATTGGGTACGATACTCGGGCGTCACAGTATGGCGGGGATGTACGAGACCTATGATGAAGGATTTTTAAACCAAGCGTATCATCAACGAAATGCGATACGCCGCCCGGATCTAAAACCCGGTCAAGGAACATGGGTCGCTCTTCAAAATTATATTGATATTGAAAATAATTTTTTCGATGTGCCCGATATCGCTAATATGTGGCCACGGGTTTGGACGGAGAATGCGTCCGATTTGCCTGGTAGCAATGCGAGTGGGGTGGCCCCATTTTGGTTCGGTGTAGCTGGGACGAATACGTTCTCGGAGACGAAGTCTGAGATGTTCGCCATGCAGAACTTCTTTTGGGATAACAAGATCGTTACTACCTTCGGTTGGCGCTCAGACGATGTGGATAGCTGGAATGTCAACCGAACGGTTGATCCGGATACGATGCTAAGGAGCAATGTGGCACTCGTAGATCCGAAAACGGCTGCGACCTCCTCGGTTTCGTCCGGTGGGGATACAACTAGCAGGGGCATCGTCTTTACGCCGATTCCATGGCTCGGCGTTTTCTATAACGAATCCAATAATTTCCGCCCGTCCAATGCGGACCAGGTCAATATCTTTGGTGATGGCCTCGGTAATGAGGCGGGAGAAGGTAAGGACTATGGTCTGAAATTCCACCTCATGGATGGCAAGGTGACGGGATCGTTGGCCTTTTTCGAAACAACTTTCCAAAACCAATCGACACGCGGACCTCGGGTCGGTCCTGTCGGGTCCTTCGAACAGCCCCGTGGTGCATCGCGGCAAGCGATCGACGAGTATTACGAGGATGTCGTGGGGCAGCCGGAATTGGCAGATATATGGAATACGCGTGGATACCTGAATACCGAGACGTATTTCAATACTCAGGATTTCGCAGCCGAGGGTTGGGAGTTAAGTCTTACGGCGAATCCGACTGACAATTGGCGCATGACCTTCAACTTATCGAAGCAAGAGAATGTGAGCAGCAACGTGGCTCCCTTTGCGAAGGAGTGGGCGAAGTTCATTCGTACCGCTTTCGAGCCTTTCCCTGAGTTGAGAGCCTTGGAGACGACCTTGCAAGAAGATGGAGTGAACTACAATACGGTTGCGGACAATCTGGACCTGCACGATCAACGAATTGTGGAAATCTCGTCTCTCGAAGGTTTCGCCGATCAGCGTCAGCCTGAAATGTCGGCCAACCTCGTGACAGCTTACGAATTCAAAGAAGGCTCTTTGAAGGACTTCACACTCGGTGGCAGCGTTCGCTGGAGAGGCGAAGCGGCAGTCGGCTATAGATTGCGGGATGATGGCACTGGGGCATTGGATGCCAACCAACCCTTTTGGAATGACGCTACTGAGTGGCTCGGCGTATTCGCCAGCTATCGTATGAAGCTACCCAACGATATGAGAATGCGTGTGCAGCTCAATATCGACAATCTCTTGGACGATGAATCGCAAAATCCGATCTTGTCAAGGGAGGTGAATGGCCAGCGAGCTACTAGCCGCTATACATTGCCAGAAGGGCGTAGCTTCGCGCTTTCGGCGGTCTTAGATTTCTAATTCAATCTGTTTGACGGGGTGGCGGTCTCCTAATTTGGGCCGCCGCCTTCAAATCCTAAGGGCGTATCGAAATGGATACGTAGAAAGTTTTGTAGTAAGTATTGGAATCCAGTTACTAGTCGTTATCTGGAAATTTCTAGCCCTGCGGCTCGTTCCCCAGGGCTTTTTTCAAATGGGGGGCTATTGTGGAAAGGATGACCCTTGAAGCACACCTTTACCGATTGCCTGCCGGAAGCTAATTTAGAGATCATTAGGGACATTTACTTCCACAAGCCGGATAAGTATTAACTTAAGAAAATCCGAATTAGAATTGGCCGCAAAAAGGTGCAAAAAACGTAATTAGCTAATTTACGGGATAGGGTACGCGATTTTTCAATGAACCTAACCAAAACCCAAATACTCTACTCCGTTCTAGTGTTTTCGTTCCTTTTCGGCTTTTTTTGCGGCTATTAAATCAGATGCCAATTCTTTTCACGGAAACTCCCTTTTAAAGTGTTAAATAGAGGCAGAATCATAGCTAAACGAAGATCTAATTATATTGGTTGTCCCGTTCTGTCCTGTTAAATTTTAAACCAATGATACCTCGCCCCATTCGCTTATCCATCAGCTCGGCTCTGTGCGCGGGCGTCTTTTGCTTGCTCGCCGCTGGAGCTGAAAACCAGGCCTTTCCACCGCATACCTTCACCTTGCCAGATGGCTACGACCTGGAGCTCGCCGCCACCCCGGGGCTCGTCGATCGGCCCATCCACATGTATTTCGATGACGAAGGGGCCTTGTATGTTACAGACAGTTCCGGGGACAGCCGTCCTGCGCCGCTTCAGCTCGCGGAACCGAGCCATCGCATCCTGCGTCTCGTCGATAAGGACGGCGATGGAGTCTTCGATGAATCGACTGTATTCGCCGAAAAGGTACCTTTCCCGGAAAGTATCCTCGTTTATGAAGGGGACATCTATGTCGGTGCTCCGCCGCATATTTGTAAATTCAGCGATACGGATGGTGACTATGTGGCCGATGAGCGAACGCCCTGGTTTAACGGCGGTACCGTCGAGAAATGCGGCAAAGATATGCACGGCCCTTATCTGGGTCCGGACGGTAATTTCTATTGGACCAAGGGAATTTATCTCGAGCAG
>CAZFUD010000292.1:0-4803 GCA_964521705.1 uncultured Opitutaceae bacterium
ATTCGAAGCCCGTATCGATGGGGGCGGCGGCCGTGGGAGCCTGGGTATCGAGCTGACATACGAGATCGATAGCGAGGAGAAGAAGAAGGCCTACCACCTCGGCGACAACTATGAAACGGAGCTAAACAGCAAATCGAAAGCCGCCGCCGTTCAACTTACACCGCTTCTTTACAAAGGCGTTTGGCATCCCATCAGCATCACCATGGCCCAGTTGGACCTGCCAGCCAATGCCAAGCTTGTATCCATTCTCCCCCTCAAAGGGAATCGAGGCGGCTTTCGAGCATTTCGTTTGCGCACAATGCGAGATGGTTCCTCCTACCAACGGTTAGATGAATATCAGCAGAAAGCCCTCGGACACGTTATCAACGGAACGAATACACCGGAGAACCTGCATGTTTTGAAACGGGGCTTTTACGTCGATCACGCCGAAACCTTTGCATCGGAGCGAAAGAAAATTGGTGATCTTAAAAAGGAACTCTATGGTGATCGCTACACGCCTCTCACTATCAGCGCCGAGCCACGGGAAGTAAAAGTCTTGCCACGCGGAAACTGGATGGACGACAGCGGAGAAACCGTCTTGCCGGCAACACCTGCGTTTCTGCCTCAAGCCATCGCCTCCGATGAATCATCGGGCAGCTTCACTCGGCTTGATCTGGCGAAATGGATCGTCCATCCTGAAAACCCGCTTACAGCTCGGGCCTTCACCAATCGACTCTGGGCGATGTATTTCGGAACGCCCCTATCCAGTGCCCCGGAAGACCTGGGTCTTCAAGGCGAATACCCGCCCTACCCAGAACTTCTTGACTGGTTGGCGGCCGAGTTCATTGAGTCCGGCTGGAACATCAAACAGGTCATTCGTGAAATTGTTCTGTCGCAAACCTACCGGCAAAGTAGCGCTGGCTCTATAAAGCTATTCGAAATCGATCCCTACAATCGGCTACTGGCACGGCAAAGCGCTGTTCGCCTTCCCGCCGAGATGATTCGCGACAACGCCTTGTCGATTAGCGGGCTCCTCAACCCAAAAATGGGCGGACCCAGCGCTCGTCCCTATCAACCAAAAGGGCACTACCGGAATCTCAATTTCCCAAAGCTCGCTTACCAACACGATACCGACGAAAATCAGTATCGACGTGGCGTATACATGCATTGGCAACGCACATTCCTGCATCCGATGCTGACCACGTTCGATGCCGGAGGCCGGGACGAGTGCATCATCCAAAGAGAACTTTCCAACTCTCCCCTGCAAGCGCTCACCCTTCTTAACGATCCCGCCCAAGTCGAAGCCGCCCGAGCGCTAGCGGAGATTCTCATGGCTGAGAAAAACGACAACGCCCGCATTGAAATCGCCTATAGGCGAGCCTTGGCTCGCAAGCCAACCACCAAGGAACGACGAACATTGAAAGCTTTCCTTCAGAGAGAACGAAAGCGTTTTAGCAACGAGTCCAATCAAGCCGAACCGTTCTTGAACATAGGCATGCATTCCTCAAAAGAAGACAAGTCGACAGAGCTCGCAGCCCTAACCAGCTTAAGCCGAGCAATCCTCAATCTTCACGAAACGATAACGAGATACTGAGATCTAGCTTTTAGCCATTGGCGTTTAGCAACTAGCCAGTCTTTTCATCCCTCATCCTTCATCCTTAACCACGATGCATCCACTTTCACCATACATCAAAGACGTCAACCGTCGCTCCTTTCTCAAACAGTCATTATCCAGTCTTGGAGTATTCGCTTTGGGCGACCTTATGGCGAGCGACACGATCGGCGATGGCAACGGGGCAGCTAGCTTCGAAGGCCTCCATTATCCTGCCAAAGTTAAGCGGGTCATCCACCTTTGTATGGCCGGCGGGCCCTCGCACCTGGAAACCTTCGACTACAAGCCTGCGCTGGAAGAGAATGATGGGAAGGCCATGCCCGAGTCCTTCACCAAAGGCGAGCAGATCGCTCAGCTCCAAGGAGCGGAACTCAAGGTGAAAGGGCCCACCTTCCCATTCTCCCGCCACGGGAAAAATGGCATGATGATTAGCGACCGCTTCCCCCACATCGCCACCCTCGCTGATGAGATCGCCGTCATTCGTTCCATGTATACCGAACAGATCAACCACGATCCGGCTCATACCTTCATGAATACGGGCTCCATTATTCCCGGTCGTCCCAGCATGGGGGCTTGGACCAACTATGGTTTGGGCAGTTTGTCAGACAACCTTCCTGGCTACGTAGTGTTAACCTCGGCGGGAGGTGGCCAGGGGCAGCCCATCTCCGCCCGCCAATGGCACAATGGATTTCTTCCCAGCAAGCACCAAGGCGTGGAACTGCGCTCTCAAGGGGATCCGGTCTATTACGTGGGCAATCCCGATGGCATCAGCCGCGAGTCGCAGGGGGATCTAGTGGAAACGATCAATTCCTTGAATACGCAGCTGTCGTCCCGACAGCATGATCCTGAAATCGCCACCCGTATCGCCCAATACGAGCTTGCCTACGAAATGCAGGCATCCGTTCCCGAGCTAACCGATTTTTCAGGAGAACCCGAAAACGTGCTCGAACTCTACGGCTGTGAGCCGGGTGATGGCACCTACGCTTCCAACTGCCTCATGGCGCGTCGGCTGGCCGAACGTGGCGTGCGCTTCATCCAGCTCTACCATCGTGGATGGGATCACCACGGAAGCCTAAAGAAGAATTTCACTGCCGTATCAGAACTGGTCGATAAGCCCACCGCAGCCTTGATCAAGGATCTCAAAATGCGCGGGATGCTGGATGAAACGCTTATCGTCTGGGGTGGCGAATTCGGCCGCACGCCCATGAGCCAAGGAGCCAGTGCTGACGGGCGTGACCACCACATCAAAGGCTTCTCTATATTCCTAGCGGGAGGCGGAATCAAGGGTGGCACCGTTTATGGAGCGACCGATGATTTTGGATACGCCGCCCAAGAAAACCCGACTGCCGTGCACGATCTGCACGCTACCATGCTTCACTTGCTGGGCATCGACCACGAGCGCCTCACTTACCGCTTCCAGGGCCGCGACTTCCGCCTCACCGACGTCCACGGACACTTGATCGACGGCGTATTGGCGTAGTCTTAGTTCTCTTTGTTTAGAGTTCTACCTCGAACTAAACCCCGCTAAAAAAGTGTTCTACGGTTTCTCAAGAACGAGATTCGCGAGATAAATCGCAGTGATGGATTCTCCTTCTGAGTTTTTCTCGTGACTGGAGTACCAGGATACAAGACCGCTTCCGTCATCGAGCTCGACAAAACCGGGATAGGAATTATCGCCACCGCTAGGGAGTTCAACGATTGGAGAAAGCATCTCCCCAACAAGCCAATAGAGAGCTGTCTTTGCTCCGTTCTCTGTGTTCCGGCGTCCACCGACCAAATATCGCGATCCCCATCGGGCAAGCAGAGGGCCACCAAGATAGGTCGGGAGATCGACAATCTTTTTTTCAGTCCAGGGTGGAGCGGCGGTGCCCAATTGAGCCGTGTCGGTTCCACAGCGACTAATGGCGAGCAAGTTTCCGTTCTCTTCAAAAAGAAAGGCGGTTTCGTTTCCCCGGTCGGCCTGGAATAGGGAGTGAAATCTCCAATTCAGTCCGTCTTCACTTTCGAGCATGGCGGATTCAACGATCGAAGCTCCTCCAGCGCCGGTTTCCTGCTCCGAATAGTTCCGCTTGCGGCGAGCGCAGAGGTAAGCTTTGCCGTCACGGGTGGCAGCCCTCCAAATGTAGTGGCCGTAAGTACCTTCCAGCTGATTGGGTTCGCTCCAGCTTTCGCCGCTTTCCGAATAGACAGCATAGCCGAGGTGCTTGTTGAGGTCGTAATCTTCCCGCGGAAGGGTGTCGTCGCCACTCCACCAAGTTCCCGTGTAGACGAAGAGCTTGTCTTGAAAAACCAGGAAGTGAGGATCGCGGGTGTCGCGACGCGGAACGGAAAAACGATGGACTTCTTTCCACTCCATCGTGTCGGTACTGCAGAGGATTCGAATCGAGGAAGTGGGATGCACCATGTGTCCATCAGGACAGCTGCGAAACGTCAGCCAGAATTTTCCCTTCCATCGAATCAGGTCGGTAAACGCGTTGTGCTCTCCGTTGTGATAGGCGCGACGAATATTCGTTACCTCAACTTGAGGAAGGGTATCAACAGCGGAGAGAATGGTTGTGAATCCAACGAGAAGAAAAATCCAAGCGAACCTCATGGCCTGAGTTCTAGAAAGCGAGCCCGTCTTCGCAATCATCGAATCGCGCTGGCCAACAGATTTGCCCTAACCGAAGCCCTCCCAGCCGCCGAAAATTTCTTGCCACATCTTTTCAATTTCCGCCTGCGAACCTTCGGAGACAATTAGTTGGAATGGCAGAGCTTCAGCATTAGCCAATTTGAATAAACTTAGGCAGCCCACCTGAATGAGTTTTGTACATAGAGGAATACTGATTTTGGACAGGGTATCGTCAGGACGGTGATGAAAGAAGCGGCCTGAGACGCAATTAGAGCGCCCGAGATAGACTCCGGGAATGCCTGCCGCAGCAAAAGGGAAATGGTCGGCGTAGGGAACGATTTCATGCTTAACGGCAAGGTACTCATCTTGTTCCACGAACATTCGATTGATATAGTCGCCCAATTCCTCAGAGCCAATGCAGGAAAGATTTGTCCACCCCATTAAGGACCCAAAAGAGTCAAAGTTGAACATGCAGCCACCTCGATCTTTCAGTTCTTCTCGCCGCTGTCTGACATAATATGAACTGCCAACCGAGAGCTGTTCTTCTGCTCCAAAACTGATTAACCGTATCGCACGTTTTCGCGGTAGCTTCGCCAGCGCC
>CAZFUD010000293.1:0-4776 GCA_964521705.1 uncultured Opitutaceae bacterium
TAGCAAGGTTTCCGCTTGTTCGGCCGCGAATTTGTAAGCGATTGCCCATCTCGGGGCTTTGGATGTCTGCCCCAGCATATCTTGCTCGACGAATGCGTTCACCTTAACAACAGCCCCATCGGTAGGATAGGGAAAATCGTTGCGCATGGCATCCAACTGCTCGATCGCATCCCAAGCTTCGGCGGCCCCATTGACTTTCCAAAAGCGCTCGCCCACAGGAAATCGCCATTCTCTTAGGCTTTCATGAAATCCCCATTGCCTATCCGATGCGCTCGGTTGGCTAAACCCCATACCGTATAGAACAATATTCAATTGCCGCTTCGCTACCTCGACACGATCCAGCATCTTCACCGTTCCCGCAGCTAAATTGCGGGGATTCTTGAACTCGTCTAGTCCCGCCGCCTGCCGTTCGGCATTGATCCGATCGAATTCGTCATTGCGCATGTAGATCTCCCCACGAACTTCGATGATCTCCGGCACGCGGCTCCCCTCGATCGACTTCGGGAGCTCTCCTATCAAAATCGCATTGGCAGTGATGTCATCACCCTCCGCCCCATTTCCCCTAGTGACCGCTCGGACTAATTGTCCATTCTCGTAAGTGACACTTACCGCAACCCCATCGATTTTCGGCTCAACGACAAACTCGATCGATTCCGATTCCAGCCCTTTGCCGACCCTCTCGACAAATGCGAAGAATTCATCTTTCGAATACGTGTTATCCAGACTCAGCATCGGCAAACGGTGCTGATAGGTTTGAAATCCATCCGATAAGTCCTCGCCTATCTGTAAAGTCGGCGAATCCTCATGAGCCAATTCCGGATGGGCCCGCTCGAGCTTCTCTAGTTCCTCCTTCAGCAGATCATAATCGAAATCGCTTATTTCCGGATTCGCGTCGCGATAATAGAGCTCGTCATGCCGTCTAATCTCATCAGTGAGAAAGCGAATCCTCTCTGCCGCCGCGGTTTCATTCATCGGTCTCTATAGAAAGCCCGCGCTCCTCAAAGGCAAGGTTCGGTTGCGCTGACCGCTTAATCTAACTCCTTCAACTTTAGTCGACACAGATCAGAAATTCGCGTCTCTAGCGCCCGACGATAAAGCCGCCAATTCCGATATACCCAGATGGCCGTAATAGATCCGGCCCCATCGGCAATCCAATCCCAGGCATCAAAGGATCGCAGCGGATTGTAATATTGTATCCACTCATCTACGACTCCGTACAACAGCGTCAAAACGATCGCTCCAATAAACCGGGCTGGACCGAATAGGCTTCCCGGCAAGAATCTGAACCAAAGCGTCGCCAGCAATCCGAATACGAAAAAGTGGGCGATCTTGTCGAAGTGCTCGAAGTCAACGCTCGGAAGTCCACCTTTGTCGAAACTGGAAGCCCAAGCCAAACAAGCAACAACGCTCAAGGCCAACACCAGCGAACGCGTAGACCTTTTGAACATAGGATTCGAACTTGGATGCGAGTTGGACACTCCCGCTAGATTCTATCGATTCGAAAAATGGTCGGGCCACCGAGATTCGAACTCGGGACCTCTTGTCCCCCAGACAAGCGCGCTAACCAGGCTGCGCCATGGCCCGACAATAAAGGAAAGGCTGGAAAATCTGGGGAGCTCTCCTAACGATTACAACCGTTTTTTTGATATCCAAAGCCGCTCTTCGGCTCACAGGAATTAACTTGATTCTCCTCGGCGACTTCTGCATACACCTCACTCCTTCGACACGGTTGCCCAGGTGGCGGAATTGGTAGACGCGGCGGATTCAAAATCCGCTTCCTTCGGGAGTGGGGGTTCGATTCCCCCCCTGGGTACCAACCTTCGTCGGACCCAAGAGCGAATATACCATCTCGAGTAGAAGTCCCTGGTTCAGGTCCAGAGGGATTCAAGATAGCGCGGAGCTATAGCCCGCTTCAAATTGAACGTCTATTCCAAGACGCGGGCTGAAGTTTCGCGTTACTGAACGAGATTCCTGTCGCACTTCGCTGAGCCCGTCCGATGGACCGAATGCCCTGAAATGGCAGAATAGGCTTCCAGCCTGTTTTTATGCCTATGTGAAGAGGCAGGATGCTTGCGTTAAACTTCGAGGTGAGCCCTCAGGGGGTCGCTCGCTGCCCATTTAAGAGACGAAGCAACCGTCTTCTTTCTATGAATTACGCCTATGCAAGAGCTTCCAGGCATATTACCCGATGCGAAGAAACGATTTATAAACTTTCTTTAGTTGTTTTTTATCAGGTACTTAAATCGATTTTCCCAATTTGTGCCAGTTTTCTGGCAGAAGATTGAACGTGCTTACGGGAGGAGCCGTCTATCACGTTACATTTTAATAGGGTTTTGTCCATTTTTCGTATCTAGTTTGTAGTTTGATAAGTTAGAAAGGGTTCCGCTTAGCGGCGCTTTTTCTTTGCCTGGATTCCAGGGAAAACCGGGCGGAAAGAAGGGAATTTTCAGAAAGGCGCATAATTATTGAACGTTTTTCCGCCCCACGCGCCTATCTTTTTTGGAAGAGAAAGTTGTAGTTTTTTCAATTCTGGTTTGTAGTTTGATAAGTTAGAAAGGGTTCCGCTTAGCGGGGCCCTTTCGTTTTTAGGCCTCGCCCTCAAATGGGTTGAATGGACTACCTGCTTAGTGAAAGTCACTTCTATGTCTGGTCTCCGGAGCTATTCTCCTAAACTCGATCCGAGCTCTCCAACAATTCTCCTATCTTCCGGGGAGTCTCACCACCTAATCGCCGTCCATCGAGCCCAAGCGGGTGACGAAGTGTCCGTTATCGATGGTCGCGGCTCCGAGTGGCGGGCTCGAATCGAGACAGCGGACAAACGGGGGACCACATTAGAAGGTACACAGTACATCGAGCACTCGCCTCCTAAGTCGCGGATCGCCCTCGCCCAGTCGATTCCGAAAGCGAAAGGCATGGAGAACATCATTCGCAAAGCGACAGAGTTGGGGATTCAAGATATTTACCCTATCCTATCGGCCCGAACTGAATCGAAAGTTCGTGGAGGTAGAAAATTGGATAAGTGGCAAACGGTCGCTATCGAGGCCGCCAAGCAATCCGGCAACCCTTTTATTCCAACCTTACATCCGGAAACCCCTCTCGGGCAGTTTTTGGAATCGGGAACTAGCGGGTTCGGCATTTGCCTGATCGCCTCTTTGCAAACGGATAGCAGACCGCTCTACTCGCGCCTTGCAGAAGCGGATCTTACGGAAAATCCATCTGGCTTGTTTCTAATTGGACCCGAGGGAGATTTTTCGGACTCCGAGTATTCAGAAATTAGTGACGCCGGGTTCCTTTCCACAACACTAGGGGAGCACGTGTTGAAGTGCGAAACCGCAGCGATCAAAGCGATTAGCCTGCTTCAATACGAATTTACCAGGATGGCCCGATAGAATTAGTGGTTCGCCGCTACCAAACCATCAAACCGCCAGCATAGGTAAAGCCCGCTCCAACGGAGCAAAAGATAATCTTGTCGCCTTCTTCGAAGATACCTTCTTCCGCCGCCCACCCGAGGGCCATTGATACCGAAGCGGCCGAGGTGTTCCCGTACTTGCCCACGGTGACAATGAATTTCTCGTAATCGATACCTACACGCTTGCTGACGGCCTTTAATATTCTGGCGTTCGCTTGGTGAGGAACGATCCAGGAGACATCATCCTTGCTCAAATTGTGCCGCTTCATAGCACTCTCAATGATATCTGAAAACGCCAGTACCGCTCTTTTGAATACAACGCCTCCATCAAGCTGAATATAGAAGGAGTCCAGATTATCTCCAGATTGGGGTATGGGGTTCATCGCCCCGCCTCCAGTACGGCAAATCGCGTCGGTGAAACGCGAATCGCCGCTTAGTTCATGTCGATAAAAGCGATGACCTCCCTCTTGTGGGGTCAGTACGGCCGCCCCGGCTCCGTCGCCAAAGAGGAATGCGGTTTCGTGATCCTTGGAATTGGTAATCCGCGAGAGAATCTCCGCAGTTACGACCAAGGCGTTTTTCGCCGTTCCGCCAACAATGAAAGCCCGCCCTACTTCCAGAGCGTATAGCCAGCCAGAACAAGCGGCGTTCAAGTCGAAGGCTAGAGCATTGCCGATACCCATTTCTTTAGCCAAGGCGCTGGCCGCCCCTGGAACAGGCTGATCTGGTAGCAAAGTAGCCACAATTACTGCGTCAATGTCTGACACGGGCAATCCAGCCATTTCCAGAGCGTTGTTGGACGCCTCGACTGCCAAACTCGTGGCGGACTCGCCCTCACTGATGACATAGCGCTGCTTAATACCCGTTACTTTCTCGATTTCTTCCGCAGTCTTGCCAGGGAACTCTTCGAGAATCTCTTCATTCGAACGGGCTTTCTTGGGAACCGCATAACCGATCCCGGCAACGCAGACCGTTTCCGGGCCCTTATTGACAGTGGCTTCCCCAGAAGACTCCGCGACTGAAGCCGTACCTCTATAATTTTGGATGTCATTTCCCGTGACTCGACCTCCTGGGCCGGTACCCACGATATCTGTAATCGAGTTGGGATCCAAGCCTCGCTCCAGCGCCAGCTTCTTCCCCTTGGGCGTCCAGCGAATAGCGCTTGCTTCCTGCTCAGCTGATGATGGCGAAGCCACCCTCTCGACTGCAGTCGCTGTAGGCGCGATTTCTTCCAGCGGGGCTACTCCCGCTTTTTCGCCCAAGCTTTTGGCATCTGGCGGTGATTCCCCATTGGCAGATGAATCTACTTTCAAATGCCCCAGGGAGGCGTCGTCCGTTTCGATTTGCAGATACGGGGCCCCTACTTC
>CAZFUD010000294.1:0-4704 GCA_964521705.1 uncultured Opitutaceae bacterium
AGAGGCCATGTTTAAAGAGACGTCTCGGCGATGCCAATTTTCGATGACAGGCCATTCTCCATTTTCAAGTTTGGGCTCCAGGCTGCGAATACCCCGGTTTTCGCCACCGATCAAAAGGCGTCCTTCGAAGTGAACAGGTGTCGGCGAGTTTTGGTTCGAGCCTCGATGGGGTAGAGAGTAGTCCCACAGTCGCTTGCCCGTTCCGCTTTCGATTCCGACTACGGATTCGTAGTTCCATTCCACGATTTGCCTGATGCCCTCCAGATTGACCAATATGGGGGACGCGTGACTAGGTCCGTCTTCGCCTTCGGTCCAAACTACATCGCCAGTAGCTACATTGAGGGCAACCAAGACACCTGAATGACCCCCACCAAAATGAACGATAACCTGGTCTCCATCTACAAGGGGCGAAAAGGAATGCCCCCAATCAGGATGCGTTTGTCGGAATTGGTGAGCATAGTCGCGACGCCACAAGAGATCTCCAGACCGGGCGTCCCATGCTGACAAAATTCCGGTCACGCTAAAGGTGAACAGGCGCCCATCCGCAAAGGTTGGATTGGACAGCGGTCCATTGCCATGGCGCGCGCCCCAGCTTTTGATGCGATAGTCAACTGGATAGCTTTCTCGCCAGATTACCCTTCCAGTATTGGGATCGAGAGCCCACGCGACTTCCTCGCCCCTTTGACGGGAATGAGCATATATTCGCCCATTGGCGATGATTGGCATCGCTGAGCCTTCGCCTATGTTGATGTTCCAGCTTTGGGTTAGCCCATCTGGCCATTTTTCAGGGGCATTAAAGTAGGTGACTTGTCCATCCCTGTTGGGTCCCAGCCATTCGGGCCAGTGGACTTCGGAATGTAGATTGGCTAGGGAGCCAAGCGCTGCCAGGGCAATAAGAAGTCGGAATGGAGCTCGCATCTCAAGTGTTCAGGTCAAGGAACGCGTCCAAAAATAGCAAAGTTACGGAAATTAGGGAAAGATCTCTCTTAGGAATGCCCCTATTCGTCGACAAAAACTGTTCATCAGCGATACTTGAGTTTTGGCCATTTGGGCGTATGGATAGAGGAGTGGGCTTATTAGGTTAGGATTGATGGCAGACAGCGAAAAAAGGCGAATGGCAGATCGAGCAAAGTTGGGGCTAGCAAGGGCAGTTTGGCTTCCTGTCCTCTTCGTCGCTTCTTCTGTTCTCGCCTCAGCTGAAAATCCGGATTTCTCGCTCCGTCTGGACGCTGAAGTTAAGCCCCTTGTTGAGGAGTACTGCTTATCGTGCCACAGCGATGAAAAAACCAAAGGGGAGATCAACTTAGAGCTATTGCTTTCTGGAGAATCGGTCGCCGAGCATTTCAAGACTTGGGAACTGGTGATCGATATGCTGGAGTTCGAGGACATGCCTCCAGAGGAGGAGCCCCAGCCTTCGGCTGAACAGCGGGCCCAGGTTGCCGCCAGTCTGGGAGAGATAATACAGCAGACGGTTCACCTAAACGCGGGAGATCCAGGGCCGGTGACCTTGCGCCGATTAACGAGTGCGGAATATGCTTACACGATTAAGGATTTGACCGGATTGGATCTCAATCTGGAGAAAAGCTTCGTGGGCGAAGCTGTCGGCGGGGAAGGATTCTCCAATGTGGGCGAGGTGCAATTCATTCAGGACGCGACTTTGGAGCGGTATTTGGAAGCGGCCAAGACTGTAGCGTCTCATGCGATTATCGGATCGGGCCCGTTAGTGTTTTATCAAGATCCGGGCAAAACGGGGCAGGAGATATCGGCCATTAATCGGATCAAGCGACTCTATCGCCAACATGGATTTCGAACGGGCGCGGGCGAGGGGGCTAAAGCGTATGGGTTAGAGCAATACGAAAACGCTTTTTTCGCGGCCTGGCGTTATCAGTGCCGAAGCGAACATGAGCTCGAGAGGATGAGTCTCGCTTCGCTGGCTGAAGAAGGCGGGTTGTCTGAAGGATTTCTTTCTCATATCTGGGAAACTCTGAACGATCCGAACCCTTCCTTTCCTTCCAGCGAAATTGTGCAAGCCTGGCGTGATCTTCCGGGACCAGAAGAGGCCGATTACACGGAAGTAAGGGAGAAATGCGCGGAGCTATACGATAGACTATTCAGTTGGCAAAAAACCCTGGCTGCCAGCACCCAGGACGACGAAGAGTATCCAGTTCTTACAGACGATCCTTTCAAAGCGAACCGGTCGCACAATTTCGCCGTGCGATTGAATGCGGCTGAGGGCTCCGATTTCAACGCCTTTGATATTCGAGTGCGAACCGCGGATTCGAACAGCTCGCTGAGGCCAGCCGTGCTCTGGAAGAATCCTAGGATTGAATTTCGGGATACGAACGGGAAAACTCAATCGAGGCCCCTGGCTGATATGGTTACCGCGGATACAGCGCAAGCGCTTCGATTCGGCCGAGGTGTCGAAGACACATCCATCGATGCCCATGACTTTTTGATCCTTGGGGATCAGATTTTGACCGTCCAATTCATAGAGCCTGAAGGCTCGGGAAGGTCTGTTTTCAAAGCGGAGGCCATCATTGATGTTGAAAGTGGCGATGACACCCTTGTTCGCTGTGAAGTCACCGATGGAAGCTTTGGCAGGGAAACCGTTTCCTCTACCGGGGCCGCTTCCGCCCTACTAGCGAGTCCAGAAAGCCCCAACCTGCCAGAGTGGGAGACTGGCATCAGGGACTTCGCTCGCAATCTAGCCCAAGTATCCCATCGAGAGCCCACTCCATCGGACCAAGACTGGATACCTGCGCCCTTCGACAATACCTACAACAAGCCGGAGCGAAACTACTTTCATACGGCCATAAAGTACCATCGGGATGACCGTTTCTTGAGGGAAAATATGCTAGGTCCCAAACCAAATGAGGAGTTGGATCGAGCCTGGACGGACTTGCTCACCGCCTTCGACTATCATGACACGATATTTAGATTTATCCTGAAAAAGTATGAAATCGAGGCTCCGGGAACCACGATTGATTCGATCGATTCTAATTGGATTGCTCAACAAGAGTATCCACAAAAAGGTTACTTAAAGAATTTATACGAGGATTATCACGACAAGCGAGAGCAATTGGAGTCTGCTCATTCCGGCCACATATCCGATGT
Source organism: uncultured Opitutaceae bacterium (assembly GCA_964521705.1). Classification (GTDB taxonomy): domain Bacteria; phylum Verrucomicrobiota; class Verrucomicrobiia; order Opitutales; family Opitutaceae; genus Pelagisphaera. The sequence continues at coordinate 3,115 of CAZFUD010000294.1, forward strand.
CGTAGCGTTCGCCGAAAATGCGTGGCGAAAGCCATTGTCGAATGCCCAACAGCAGCGACTAAGAGAATTCTATGAATATCTGATTGAGGATAAGGAGCAGGATCACCAAGGAGCAATACGTTCTTTGATCGCCCGAGTGTTGGTCGCTCCCGATTTCCTCTACAAAGTTGAGAGTCCGGACAAACAAGCTCCCATCGTAGCTTTGTCGGATTTCGCATTGGCCAATCGACTAAGCTATTTCCTGTGGTCCTCAAAGCCAGACAAGGAGCTTTTGAATGCCGCGATGAGCGGCGATCTGAGCGATCCCGATGTCTTAGTAAAGCATGCCAAGCGCATGCTGTCCCATCCAAATGCGCGGCGCATGGCCACTGAATTCTTTGGCCAATGGTTTGGCTTTTACCGGTTTGACGATTTCATGGGCATCGATTCTGGGCATTTTCCAGATTTCTCTGGAGAGTTGAAATCATCTCTCTACGACGAATCTGTCAGCTTTTTTGAATACATTGTTACCCAGGATCGTCCACTCAACGAGATTCTATTCGCCGATTACACCTTTTTGAATGGCTCGCTTGCTGAACACTATGGAATCCCATGGAAGGCGGGGGAAAACGAATCGAGAGATTCCCTGATACGAGTCGAAGGAGTAAGCGAATACCATCGCGGCGGTCTGCTTCGGCAGGGATCGATCTTAGCAGTCACGTCCGCCCCTCTTCGGACCAGTGCAGTCAAGCGGGGCGATTGGATTTTAAAGCGAGTGCTGGGTACGCCAACGCCTCCTCCACCGGCGGATGCCGGATCGATCCCCGCTGAAGAATCGACTGGGGACGGGTTGACTTTGAGGGAACGTTTGGAGGTTCACCGTAGCGATGATTCTTGTGTCAACTGTCACATGCGAATCGACCCCTTAGGGTTTGCTCTCGAGCAATACGATCCGGTTGGGCAATGGAGAGAGAGCTACGGGGATGGTGGCGCTATAGACACTTCGGGAATTCTTAAAGACGGAACTGAGATCACGGGATTCAGCGGGTTGTCTGAATATTTGAACAAGGAGAAAGCAACTTTTCACAGGAATCTATCCCGCAAGCTATTGGGCTATGCCCTGGGTAGGAGCGAGATCGTGTCCGATCGCTTATTGATCGACAAAATGCTGGAAAGTCTCGAAACTGTCAATCGTCTTTCATCACTGGTAGCTTTGATTGTCACTAGCGAACAATTCCGCAACCAGCGTGGAAACCCTGCAGAATACGCCCAGAACTAGAAAATACCTCATACAATTATGGCCCGTATAAGTCCAAGGCAGTCGATCTCGAGACGCTCTTTTCTTAGGGGCGCGGGTGTTGCCTTAGCGCTGCCATGGATGGAGTCGATCCCGACCTTTGGATTAGAAACGAGCAAAGGTTTGTCGAAAGCCGTTTCTACGAAGGCCCCCGTCCGCTTTGGATGCCTTTTCTTTTCTAACGGAGTAGAGCCTGAACACTGGTGGGCGAAGAAACGCGACGATGGGATGGAAATAGGACCCGGGCTGGCGCCCATGTCTCCGTATGTTGATGATTTCACCTTCATTCGTGGGCTCTATAACCAGAAGGCAGT
>CAZFUD010000295.1:0-2498 GCA_964521705.1 uncultured Opitutaceae bacterium
AAAGTCGTCCCATTGGTAGGGTGGATTGTTGCCCGCTGGATGATGGAAAATCTTGCCTGCACCGACCGTCGCATAGCCATTCTCCCGAAAATGGACGGGGATGGTGACTATTTCTGGTAGATTTGGTTTCCACTGATGGCGATTGCTGTAGATGCCTGAAGTTGTCGGTAGTTGACCGGTCATGACAGCTACTCGGCTTGGGCAGCAAACCGGTGAAGCCGTATGAGCATTAGTGAAAGCGGTTCCCCTTCTCGCGAGTCGATCGAGATTTGGCGTATGGATTTTGCCTGCATATCCTTCCATGAATCCAACCCAATCATTTAGGTCGTCTATAGCGATGAAGAGGACGTTCGGCTTCGACGAGTTCACCGCAGGCGGACGCTCCGCGTTTGTAAGGATGAAGGATGAAGACAGAATGAGGAAAAGAAGGAATCGGGCGACTAATTTTGTGGAGGACATGTTTAGGGGCAGATCGGGATTAATAGGGAATTTTGTCTGAAACGAATATTTAAGGGAAGCGGAAACCGGAGAGGGTTGATATCGAATGGAGCAGATGCGAGGGATCCTGCATTTTGCCCGATCAGGATGAGCCTGCTTTGCCGTGTCAGCAGGAGAGGAGATAGAGTAGCGCAGGCATCTTGCCTGTTCTACTTTTTATGCCCTCGCGCCACTAGATCCTGTTTTGCTAAAGCCTCCTATCTGAAATCACTGTAGTCGGCCAGGAGGGAGGAGTATGCTTGTTTGTAATATGTGATGTCGGCGCCTACGATGAGCATGCGAGCTCCGAGGTCTTTCATAAATTCCGCATGATCCTTTTCAAAAACTAGGGTACCGAAAACCTTACCGGCCGCGAGTGTCGCTTCTGCGGTCCGTCTTGCAGCCTCAAGGGTCGGTTCGCCTCTTATATCTCCGGGCCGACCGGTTAACGCTGAATAATCTCCAGGCCCGAAAAAGACGCAGTCGATCCGGTCAACCTCTGCGATTTCCTCTACGTTTTCCAAGGCCTTAGGCGATTCGATCTGAGCGGCGATCCAGGTTTCTTCGTTGGCAGATTTAGTGTAGTCATTCGCTGGGTATGATCCATAGTTGTTGTCGGCGCTACCGCCATCGAACCCTCGTTCTCCTTGCGGGTGAAACTTGGACCAGCGAACGACTTCCCGAGCTTCTTCGGCGGATTCGCATCTTGGGTAAAGGATTCCATTCGCTCCTGCCTCTAGTAGGCGCCCCATCCGCATATATTCCCATCGGGCCGGACGAGCGAGAACGTCGACGTCGCCGACTCGGGTGGCCCGAGTCAGACTAGAAAAGGTTTCCACGCTCTTATCGCTATGTTCAAGATCATACCACAGGAAATCGAAGTTCATTTGACTCAAGGCCTCGGAGTGAACGGGATCGATAGACTTGACCAATGTCCCCAGGGCGACGCGCCCGTTATTCCAAATTTCCTTAACTCGACTCTGTTTCATATACTTAATTCAAATCAGTGCAGGACTAATCCCTCATCGCCTTTTCTCTCGATTCACACTCAATGTTCCAACCAATTGATGTCAAACGTGATAAAGCTGATTGTTTCATATGGACTAGATTCTCCAATTTCGACTAGGAGGCCAACATTGCCATTTGGGAGACGCACCATATTGGAGTAGGCTCCGGGTCCTTCATGTATCATTTTGCTGACAGGCCAGGTTTTCCCCTCGTCGTAACTCAAGCGAACGGTGATACCCTCGCGCTTTTCGCCGGTAGGACTCGAAAAGAGAATACGGCTTTGATTCTCTTCCGGCCAGCTGTAACGAAGGATATTGGCCTGGCAAACGGGAGACTGAAGCCCGTCATCCAAATAAACCGGAGCGAAACTTATACCGGCGTCCTCGCTTACGGCCACCGCCCGATTTCCTTTTCCGTGATAAGAGCGCATATTGTGCATCACTGAGCCATCGGCGAGCTCGACTACGGTAGACTCGTTTGTAAGCGGTTCCTGGATTGCCCCGAGGCGCCAGCTCTTACCGTGATCGTCGGAGTAAATGATGTGAGAACGATAGGTTTTTGAATCTCTCTCAGCGGTGATCCGGTCGGCGTGATTTGCCGGGATAACCAAGCGACCCTTACTCGGGCCTCGGGCTAGCTGGATAGCGTTTCCCGGACCAGTAGCATACCAGGTCCACTCTTTGTTGCGAAGATTGGGAAGCTCTTTAGGCTTGGCCCAGGTTTTGCCATCGTCGTTCGAATAGGAAACCCATGGCGAACGGGGATGCCTACTTTTTCCAGTCATAATGGCTGTCTCGCTATCGCTTCCGAAATTCCAGGTCAGAAAAAGCCAAATGGTACCTGTTTCCAGATCCAGAACCGGACAAGGGTTTCCGCAGGTATTGTCCCTGTCATCCCAGATAACTTCAATACCGCTCCACGTTCTGCCGCCATCTACCGAGCGACGCATTATGAGATCAATGTCGCCCTTGTCGCCAGCCTCGCGACCTTCAGCGAAAGCCAAGAGCGTTCCG
>CAZFUD010000295.1:2508-4687 GCA_964521705.1 uncultured Opitutaceae bacterium
ACGCAAATAGCAGGAATTCGAATATTATTGTATCCATCGACGCCCTTGCGAAAGTAGCTGATTTCAAAATAGTCTCCATCTCTTTTACGACGCTCGGATTCGAATAGATGGACGCCAGTTTCGCTGCGTAGATAGACAAAACGATCATTTGATATGAGATCCCCGAATATCTCAGTCATTCGCAGGAAGGAAAGCGGATCCTGATCAGTTCCTCTAGCGGCAAAGTGTAGTGGGGATTTAATTACATATGCGATTTCGATTTCGGCATCTAGTAGTAAAATCGCCTGGCATGTTTTTCATACCAGTGACCAGGGGGGAAACGCGTCGTAAATTCGACGGTTGAGATATTCGCTTTTTCCCAAGAACAATGATCAAATGGGGAGCAAATTGATTAAAGCAGGAGCGGCTTTACGTCGCGATTGTGTGAAGGTTTATCGCGGCGTAAACCCGCTATACCCTAATCCCACCTACGAAAAGGTTTGAGCCCATGGCGGAAGCGGAAACGGGCCCGCTCGAAGTTCGATCTCCGCCCGTTTAAGCTGGTAGGGGGGGTGGAAAGCGACGTCCCGGCGCGTTCAATCGATACAATAGATTCTCAATGGGCATTTTTATGATGCTCCCAGAGGATGTCCCGGCCAAAGTCGCCGTTGAAGTCGCGCCAGACCGCATGGATGTGATTGGCGTTGTTCTGGATGTTGTCGTACTCGATTAGGAAAGTAGGTCCTTGGATTCGATAGTAGTGAGCCTTGCCGATCTCCGGGCTGCCCGCCCAGGTAAACGTGATCTGACCCATTCCGGCTCCCATCAGCTTTTCGGATCGTTCTTTGGCGACTGGCGGAGGCATATTGCTCAGGTAGACATCAATAACGGCAGCGAGCCGACTCCTTTGTCGGTCGTTCAATTCGCCCGCGGCGATGCCATAGTTGCTAATCGGATACGCTTGAGGATCATCGCTTGAATAGATATCTTTAGGAGCCTTATCGGAAACGATAGCCTGCTCCCGCTGCTTGTCGTTTAGCGACATGAGAAAGGATCGCGCCAGATCTTCCTCCGACTTCAATGTGCGCAACCCTTTCGATGGACCGGAGAGAACTTTTGCCGGATTGGCCCCCCAGAAATTGGGAGTCGTGGATAGAAGGCGACCGTCAACGATGGTGTAGTTCAGGGAAAGATGGTGCCCCTCGAAGCGCCAGCCCCAGGCATCTTCGCTGGATGGCTTCCCAAATATGCTGATGTAATAGAGTTCCGAATCCCGGTGATCCGAGTTTTCCAAGTGAAAAAGGACGGTTTCGAGCGCTTTGATATTCTCTACTTTGGCGTAGCCTGAGGCGCTCAAGCCCGTTTTTAGGAGAGCCGTGAGCTTTGATTCTTGGGATTTGCTCAAGTCCTTCAGATCGACTCCCTTGCGTTCTCCAACGATCGGCACGAAGTGCCAATTGGTACGCTCGCCTTCGGTTTCCATGGTAAGGACGGCTCGGGCCGTGAGTTCCTTGGTCAAGGATTCAATAAAAGCGTTGGCGGCCTTCTCCATGTCTCGAACGACCGGTTCTACGGCTTGGACCGGGGCGCTCGCGAGAAGGAGTAAGGAAACGAATGCGGGAATAGTTACGAGGGATTTTCTCATGATGATTTGGTTGGGCTTTTAGCAGTTTGCAATGGATTGAGGATTTCAGACTCTTAGTTCGTTGGCAATCCGTCTTTCGGCTGGTCCCACAATCTGAAAGGATCATCGTGGCGTCTCATCTCTTCTAAAAGTAAGGCTTCCATCTCTCTAAGTTTTTCTGCGAAGCGAGGATGGCTGGACAAATTGGTTTGATTTGGTCTGGGCTTGAGACCTGTTAGGGCTGTGACTGTCGGGTCATGGTGCTGCTCGATAAATTCGTGGGGATTCTCCGCTAAATTGAAAAGTTGGGTGACGCGGTGTTTCCCGTCCATTATATCGTATTTGATCAGCTTCCAATCGCCCTTGCGTACAGTTCGGAGACCGGGTCGCGTTTCTGCGCTAAAGACGCCGTACAAGCTGTCCCTAATCGTTTGCCGCTCCCCCATAAGCACGGGTTTGAGGCTGATACCTTCATTGGTAGCTGGAAACTGGATTCCCGCTAAGTCGCAGAGTGTAGCCAACGTATCCAGCAAGTAGGCATTTCCTGGCGCTCGGGATCCCGGTGGGATTCCCGGT
>CAZFUD010000296.1:0-4686 GCA_964521705.1 uncultured Opitutaceae bacterium
ATACTGAGACGATGGAAGTCTACAGCGTGAGATATCAAGCGGGCGGACTTTCTACAAAAAAGTATGATTGGACATTCCAAGACCTTAAAAAGGTGAAAGAAGCAGAAACTAAAAAGACTGCGGGCAAAAAGTAGGTGTCTCGGATTTACCCTCCAAGCATCTCTGGGTGATCCTTGTTAATCTCAGTGAGTATCTGTATCGACTGATCGATCTCTTCCTCTTCATGCGGCTTATTCTCATTTATTGCCGCATTATGAAAACAAAAACCTTCATCACTTTAAGGACATCAACTGCCCCCCAGAAAAAATTGTCGTCCTGAGGGCAGCTAACCCTAAAGCTTCGGATTAGCAAAAGCTCGATCAAAAGAATCAGCCAATGGGCCATAGCCTTTTGAAATGATTTCGGGACTATCTCTAATCCATTAATTTTTCACTGGACTGCAATTCTTTTTCAATCTGTTTGGGAAACCGAGCCGATTGTGGGCTGGGTCTCCGTAAACCGATTCGACGACGTACAAACGCCCGCCTCCTCCAATGCCCCTCCGTTAGCCAGCCTATGGTGAACGCAAGCCAAAGCTATGGACATTACCCTAGATCGATTTGCCGACAGCACAGGTCCACTTTCTCAATTGCAAAGCTAACAGATAGGAACGTTGGTATAGTAATAGAATAAAATTTTATAGGTGCAAATAAATTTACCGATCATCAATATCAACTATAAGTTTAGCTATATAAATACGGGAAGTAGAAATCATTACCAAATCGGGCACAGAGGATAATAATCAATAAGATACCAAAGATAATTCGGCTGGGTTTATCGCTTGTCGCAAACGCAATCGGATCATTATCTATTACGCCAACCTCAACTGCTCTCCAACATCGCAGTTGCCAATACAAGATTACTGGCACGCTCAAAAACAACGTCTGCTGCCCTTTGAAAACTGATGACGTTTCATTAAATCTAAAGTACATAAACAAAATCACTGCAGATGCGAATGCTGAGCAAATACCGGCAATAATTAAAATTTTAATGTCTATTATTTTGTAACCTCTTCGTCTCAAGTTCCTGCTTTCTTCGGACTTCATCAGCTCGGCAACTCGCTTCATCATTGCCAGCCCTAGGAATACAAACATCCCAAAAGAAAACAGCCAAATTGAGACAGAATGATTAGCGACATCCGCTCCTGCATAGATACGAATCAGATAAAGAAAAGCCAAAGCAAAAACGTCTAAAAGAAACCTAGCCTTCAAATACAGGCTATAGCATAGAGTGACCAAAACATACGCTAAAATGACTGGTAAAACTTCCAGCTGCCACCCTATTAAAAAACCTGAAGTGACAGTTAAAAATAAAATATATAGACTACGTGGTATGCTGATTTTACCTGACGCAATCGGGCGTTTCTTCTTTTTGAAGTGATGTCTATCTGCCTGAATGTCTAATAGATCATTGATAATATAAGTTCCCGAAGCCACCAGCGAGAACGCGAAAAATACGCCAGCAGTCGTCAGCCAACCTTTTAAATCCCACCATTGACCAGAGGCTATTATGGGAACAAAAACCAACAAATTTTTGATCCACTGCTTAGGTCTGAGCAGTACGAAAGACCCCTCATTGAGGTTTTCACTAGATTGAAACGAGGCCAATACCGGCGAACAGGCCTCAACTTTTTTACGTAACCGATCTTTTGCTTCAACGAGCACGGCTCCAGCGGCATTTCTCCAAACAGGAAGGTCAACTTTGCTGTCCCCAGCATAAATGAAACCTCGCTCACCAAACTCATGAACAAGGGCTTGCCCCTTGCACTTACCCTTGAGGTTACTCGATCCATCGCTACAAAAAACCTGATCGAAGATCCCAAGGTGTTTCTGGACAGCGAGGGCAATTGATTGGTCGGCTGCTGTTGCCAGAACGATTTTATGACCAGCAGCCCTTCTCAATTTCAACCAGTCTAAAAGAGACTCATTCCAAGGTAAGTTTTCTATATCTATTTTTTGTGCGTTGGAAAGTTTGGATTTAAATACCGCTTTCCCCTTTGAAATCCAGCCAAGACAATCGAATAGCTTCAATGGTTTGGAGGCCAAAAACGCGAGAAAGCTCTCGTATAGAGTATCAGTGGCTACAAGCGTACCGTCTAAATCCACGCAAATGGGCAAATTTTCTAATTTTGATTCTCTTTTCGAGTCACGCTTCATTTGTTAGGTCTGGATAAAATGATTAAATCGTCAATTTACCCAAAAAAGTTTAATTAGTCACAAAATTTTCGAATAATCGAGCCATCGTTTTCATTCAAGTTACCCATTCATCTGTCGACACGAAACAATGCAAAAGCTTCAAGAAAAATATGATGGATACCGCTAAAAACCAAAACATAAGTTCGCCGTGACGCTTGCCTCTACCTCGAAAAACCGGTAGTTTGATGATTAGGGCTAGTAACAAAAAATGAAGATATCGTCAGGCCAACGGCGGGACTTGGCATCATACTTGAATCATGGAAACCTATCTCTCATGGTGGGTTTTTCCTTGGCGACCCTAGCGGGACTGCTTGTCTGGCAAAGCTACTCAGCCTTACTAGAAGGACCGTTTTTCCGAGTAGAAAATTTTGACAAGTGGTTTGATTCGGATGTCTTTCGGGTGATTTCTTCGATGTTGAGCACTGATACAGCAAACCTTCGATCGAACCTTCATCCCACGTTCCCCATCTTATCGTATACACTAACGTCGCTCGTCAACTCAGTTCTCAGAGACCCTGCCGTCGCAATACAAAGCCTGATGTCTTTCAACGCATTTTTTGCGACTATACTTCTGTGGAGGCTCCTGAATTGGTTAAGATTGGATTTGGCCGACATTTTTTTTTGTCTATCGCTTTTCATCGCTTCAGCCTCCTTCGTATTTTGGTTCCCAACAGTCGAGACCTTTCCGATTGGAGCTACTTCCATGTTACTTAGTCTCCAACTCTTAACCCTTTCGCCAGCCCGTGGGGCTCGATCGCTTCTTCTTGATGCATTGCTATGTTCGGCAAGCTTAGCGATAACGGTCTCCAATTGGATCGTTGGACTCACTGCAGTCGCCTTACGGGGTGATTTTCACAAGCGAATTTTCAGCCTTCTTAGAACCTCGCCTCGTGATTACCTCCAAAGAAACAGGGAGGCTCTCTACTACCCCATCAAAGTGATTTTGCTGGCAGGACTGGCAGTATCCATCCTGTCAATCATCCAAAATTTCGCATTCCAACACGCGGGGCTGTTTCTTCGATTAGATCACTTGGTAGTGGAAACCAACTTTATAGATTTCAGAGGGTTTACACACTTAGCTAATCGGATTATCGAACTTATTCTAAATCCAATGGTAGTTGGCGAAATCGTCTTACACAGTTATCCCACATCTTTTGATCAATCCGGCTGGGTTTTCGATGAAGTGTTTTCGCCCGTTTGGAGACCGGTAAACGATATGCAAATTCTCTCTGCGAACGGTCTGTCGATAAAGTCGACCTCCCAATTCATCGGCGTTTCGACATGGCTGTTGCTACTAGCTATTTCTGCGAAAAATATATTACAAGCCCCTAGATTTAACCCCATCATCTGGACATCCATAATCACATTAGCATTTTTCTTCGCCTTGCACGCTCTCTATGGACATCATCTATTTTTGTACTCAGCCCATTTCGTATTTTTCTACATAATCATTTCATCTGCAGCATTCCAATGCAAAAGAAAGTGGATTCCTCGCACTCTTATGTCCTTATTGATCCTTTCCGGAGGTTACCATAACATCACCTCGTTCGAACTCGCCAACACGATTCTTCTAGAAATAAGCGACTCGCCGATGTGATACGAAATTCCTGTCTAACGGAGGATTACAAGAGTTAACCTGATTAGGCCCCCGCGAACTAGTCCACTTTTGATGAGGTGATTTTCGTCGATCAACGAAAAGACATCATTGATGAAAAAGACAGGACGCACGACCGAACAGATAATCCGGAAACTGAGGGAGGCCGATACGAGGGTTCGGTTTGACGAGATCTGCCGCAAGCACAACATCAGCTCCCAGAGCTTCTACCACAGGAATAGCAAGATTCGCATCTCCTAGAGCTACCACAGGCGTGCAAGGGCGATCTGACATACACTGAAGCTACTATACACTCGCACAAACTGGCAAGGGCGAACGGTTTTAAGGGCCTTTTGGGAGATACCCTATCCCAATCTGCGTCTCACAAAGGCTAGTGCCGCTACACCCATTCCAAGAAGGGCTGCTGTGGAGCCAGAGTCTGGGACGGAACTATATTGGATAACAAGAGTGTGGCCTGAGTCGTTGAGCGAAGTGTCTCCATGTTTAGGCTCCAGAGAATATGTCCCAATGTTTAGATGCCCAAAATTGTGGCCCGAAGTACCTAAATCAAGAGTTGAACTGCCTGTTAGGGAGAGAACACCTGGATTGTAACTTCCATTAAAAGTGATATAAAAATCGTCGCTGTTACCTGGATTGTCTCCGGCTAAAGAAAAATAATCTACCGAAACTCCTCCAAGCGATAAACTGCCGGTTGAAGTATGAGAAGGAGAACCGGTTGGGCCACTGTCTTTGACGTAGTTCCCAATATTCGTAAAATTGAGAGTGTTACCAGATTGCTGGAAATCCACCTGGTCGAGGTTTCGAGAACTGAGCCGCTTGAATAGTTAGTCTGGGCCC
>CAZFUD010000297.1:0-4628 GCA_964521705.1 uncultured Opitutaceae bacterium
CGAGGATCTCCTCAATATGGCGGGAGAAACGCCGATTATTCGCTTCGTCAACCTCGTATTGTCTCAAGCGATACGAGACAAAGCTTCGGATGTGCATTTCGAGCCATTTGAGGACGAGTTCAAGATTCGCTATCGGATCGACGGGGCTCTGTACGAGATGTCTCCACCGCCCAAGGAACTGGCCATTCCGATTCTGTCGCGCATCAAAGTCATCGGAAATCTGAACATCGCTGAGCGGCGCGTTCCCCAAGATGGGAAGGTTCGTTTGACGATCGCCGGCAGGGCAGTCGATTTGCGTATTTCCACGCTGCCTACGCAGTACGGGGAAAGCATCGTATTACGTGTTCTCGACCAATCGGCGACTTCTCTCGAATTGGACAGCATCGGTATGCCGCCGGATATTGTGGAAGCGGTTGAAAAGACTATCGCGTTGCCCAATGGAATCTTTATCGTGACGGGTCCCACTGGTTCGGGAAAAACAACTACGCTTTACAGTTGCCTGAAGCGTTTGAATCAAGTCGGCTCCAAGCTGATGACGGCTGAGGACCCCATCGAGTATGAAATCGATGGGATTATGCAGACGTCGATAAATGCATCTATCGATCTCAGCTTCGCCAATGCTCTAAAAGCATTCCTACGACAGGATCCGGACATTATCATGGTAGGGGAGATTCGCGATCTGGAAACGGCCCAAATAGCCATTCAGGCCTCGCTTACGGGCCATTTGGTTTTATCGACCTTGCACACGAATGATGCTGCCGGAGCGGTAACGCGACTCATGGATATGGGCATCGAAGAGTTTCTAATCGCCTCGTCTGTCGAGGCTGTTTTGGCCCAGCGTTTGTTAAGGCGGATTTGCCCGGATTGTCGCCAAGCTCATACACCAAGCCTGGCCCTTTTAGAGCAGCTTGAACTTGAGCCATCAATGCTGGCGGACAAGGAATTCTATGCGGGAAAAGGTTGCGAAACCTGTGCCAATACAGGCTATCGTGGGCGCTTGGGCATTTTCGAAATGCTTACCGTCAACGAGGCTATCCGAGAACTGATAGATGTGGGCGAACCCGCGGGGGCGATTAGGGACAGGGCCGTGCAGCAGGGCATGAGAACGCTTCGCGAGGATGGGTTGCGAAGTATTTTTACGGGTGCCACTTCTGTCGAGGAAGTGATACGTTACACCTAGTCGGCATATGAAGTTCGAATTTGTAGCTCTAGATAGTTCGGGTGAGGAAAGACGTGGCATGGTGGAGGCCCCGAATAGGGAACTCGCGAACACGCAAATCAAGAGCTACGGGCTTACGCCCGCTCGCGTCACGGTAGTCAAAAATTGGGGTCAGGGTACTCGAAAAGGATCAGGCAAAGGTTTGCAGGTGAAGGGAGACCAGAACCTTATAGTAAAGAAGCCGTCTTATTTTGGGGCCGCAGTAAAAGGAAAGGGGCTATCGATTTTCACGAGGCAATTATCTACACTGCTGCAAAACGGCCTTTCGCTTATCAAGAGCCTGGAAGTTTTGGTGGCCCAGGAAAGGAATCCCGCATTCCGTTGGGTGTTGAGCCAGCAATTGGATAATATTAGATCGGGCAACACCTTTTCAGAAGGGCTTTCAAAGCATCCGAAGGAATTTGATAGCCTCTACTTGAACATGGTTAAGGCTGGTGAAGCGAGCGGAACCTTGGATTTAGCTTTGAGCCGATTGGCTCACTATCTGAACAAGGCTCGGCAAATTCGCTCCAAGGTAACCCAAGCATCCATTTACCCAGCTGTTGTATTCAGTTTTTCAGTTCTGATTGTCCTGGGCCTGATGACCTTTGTGGTTCCGAGATTTGCGGCGATTTTTGACAAGCAGTTGAATGGAGAGCAACTCCCAATACTGACCCGCGTGGTGATGGATATCAGTCTTTTCATTACTGGCAATCTAGTCGAGATAGGGATGGGACTGATTGTATTCTTTCTCCTGTTTACCGGATTTCGATCGACCAGAGTAGGGACCGTGTTTTTCGCCTTTCTCAAGCTGCGCCTGCCGCTTGTGAAAGACACCTTCTCGAAAATGTACGTATCGCGATTTTGTCGAACGTTGGGCACGCTTCTGGAGAGCGGAGTACCCATCCTGGAGGCTTTGAATTACTCGCGGGCCGCGGTTGGCAACCAATTCATAATGGACGCGGTAGAAAAAGTTCGCAATCGCGTCCGCGACGGAGAGCCCTTGGCCGAACCTATGGCGTCCTCGGGGCAGTTTCCTCCCATGGTATCGAGTATGGTGGAGGTTGGAGAAGAAACCGGCGAACTGCCGGACATGCTCAATCAGATAGCTGATATCTACGATGAAGAGGTGGACGCATCTATTTCTAGCGTAACCTCCGTTATCGAGCCGATCTTGATACTAACTCTAGCAATTAGCGTCTTGCTTATAGCCATCTCCCTCTTCCTGCCATTCATCAAGTTGATGCAGAATATCGCTCAGTAGCATTTGGCATTTAGCGATTGGCGATTGGCAGGGTAGGGAGGACTGTCTCAGTCCTCCAAGATTCGTTTTAGAGTAGCACAAGCATCCTGCCTGCTTGCATGCCGATCACTTTGTGCAGGAAGCTCGCTTGCGAGCGAATCAAAGAGGGACCATTCCGGTGAAACGATCGCTCGCAAGCGAGCTTCCTGCACCACAAACGACTTTAGTTTACGTACATGTGCAATACCGGGATTAGGCCGCAAGCATCTGTAACGGTTGATCTGGCTTTAGATCGCGGCCCTGCATGGCGTGGGCCGCTCCTAAAGATTCGCGGGGTCCGATATAAAAAACGGCGCGACCATGAAGGTCAGCGCCGCTGAAAAGTTCTCGAGCTATTCCGTGTTCTTAGAATCTGAAGGTCGCTTTCAGTTTGATATCCCGCCCCGGATTCAAGATGACCCTGAACGGGTCATAATCGCCATCGGGACTAAGGGCATCATCGAGTCGCGAAATTTGCAGGTTATCACTATTAAATAGATTCCTGATGTTCAATTGCAGGTCTAAGTTATATTTCTCAAAGTCCTTATTCCAGCCAAACACAGCGTCGAAGAGGGTCTGTCCGCCAAACACCTTCGTGCCCACCAACGGATTCACATGATGCCAAATTGGCCCCAGGGCGTACTTGGCTCCACCACCGACTCGGAAGTTCTTCAACGGTCCTTCAGTGAATGTATAGTTGGTGAATACATTCGCTTTATGTTTGCGTAGTCCAGTGCTAGCGAGTCCTGCCAGGGCTTGCTGGGCAAGTCCTGCGTCCTCAACGGCCTGGATCGCTTGACCGAAATTCAAACCGTCCTGCCAAGGGCCCCGAGAAGTATCCGGATCTATATAATCATTCTGATTGAGCCCTTGGAAAAAGGATTTCCCGGTAGGTCCTTCCCACCAGCCAGTAAACTCTCCAAATTCTTCAAGTCTACTGGCCTCTGTGTAGGAGTAATTCATCGAGATCCGCCAATTTTCAGTCAAGTTTCCGATGGCAGACACTTCATACCCTTCGGATACTTCCGAAAACGAAGCCACACCTGACAATGGTCTTTGATCCTCATTTACGGCCGCGGTAATAAAGCCGGCATCTTCTGCGATGTCATAAAGCGCCTGTATTCCAGCAACTGGGTTAAAATCGACCCACGAGGGAAACGCGCTGTTCTGGAGCGCAACCGTCTCATAATAGGCCGTTTTGACGAATACCCTGCCGTTAAACAAGTCGAATGTAAGACCGATATCCTCCGACTCTCCTTCCGGTATAGGCACACGGGCAAAGGTCTCTCCAGGACCTCCTAGAATATTTCTTTCCGCGAAACCGGATAAGCCGACATTCGTCCCCTTGTTATAAACAACGGAAATGGTATCATTTATATGATAAACCGCTCCCAGAGTCGTCGTTTCGCCCGTGAATGGGGGGGTTACCCTCGGATTCGTGTAATCGATTATGTTTCGCTCATTCGTAGCAGGATCTCGCAAACCGTTACTCTGTCGCCAAGCATTGGAAGAAAGGTCGTCTTCTCTATAGCCGTAGGTAACGATCAACTTGTTATCCAGTAGATAGCTTTGTCCCGCGAACATCAGGGCATCGATTTCTGTCTTAGTGTCTTGGGCCACCCACTGTCTCCAATCAGACGTCAAGGTAGTAGCGCCTGTTGTAACGGTACCATCATAAAGCGTCGTTCCCGCCGGTAGACTGTAAGTCAATCCTATCCCGGTGAGGTCCAGATCCTGGGCCCTGCGCCAATCGGCCGTACTTTCCGGGTTTGTAATATAATGGCGGTAATAAACCCTATTGTTGTTATGCCATGGGTTTGCGTGGAATGGGACACCGAATGGAGTTGGCGCTCCTTGCCATACATTTGCCTGCATATTACGCAAAAACACAGATTCCCGTTCCTGATACATGGCTGCGAGACGGTGAGTTCCCAACCAACCGTCGGTCTTTATTTCATGAGAAACAGTCGCTCTGAGGTATTCTTCCCCGTAAAAACGGAAATCGCGATTCAAAGTATTTTCAAGGTACAACTCCCCGAAATGAGCATTCGAGCCTCCACCGGGTAGCGTTCTGTTGGGATCACCCAACACGGTGGTCGAGGTTTCGAGAACTGAGCCGCTTGAATAGTTAGTCTGGGCCCTTAGAAA
>CAZFUD010000298.1:0-4610 GCA_964521705.1 uncultured Opitutaceae bacterium
AATCGGCCAAACCAAGAAATCCGGTACAAAGATAAGTTTTAGGCCGGACCCGGAGATTTTCACCGAAACGCGAACTTTCCAGTATGACATCCTCGCTAAGCGCTTGCGGGAACTGGCATTCCTGAACCCGGGAGTCAGCATTACGCTCGATGACGAGCGGTCCAACAAGAGCGAGCACTTCCAGTTCAACGACGGCATATCCGAATACATTCGATTTCTCAATCGCTCCAAGAGCGTGTTGCACGAGGACCCGATATTCTTCGGCGACGTCGTTTCCAATCCGGACGATCCTGACGGTCCGGAAACAGCCGTCGACGTTTCTCTCCAGTACAACGATTCCTACAACGAGCAGCTGTTCGCCTACGCCAATTCCATCTTCAATATCGAAGGGGGCACCCACCTATCCGGCTTTCGCACAGCCCTCACACGGGTGGTCAATCAATTCGCCCGGGCCAACAATCTCATCAAGGACAAGGATCCCTCCATCACTGGTGACGATGCTCGCGAAGGACTAGTAGCGGTCGTTTCCGTAAAGGTTCCAGAACCGCGTTTCGAAGGGCAGACAAAGACCAAGCTGTCCAACTCGGAAGTCGATGGCATCGTTCAGAAAATCGTTGGCGAACGCTTGAAGTACGCGTTCGAAACCGATCCTAAATTGGCTAAGCGTCTCATCGACAAGTGCCTCAACGCTGCCAGAGCTCGCGAGGCCGCTCGAAAGGCCCGGGAAACGGTTCGCAAGTCGGCTCTCTCCGGTGGGGGATTGCCTGGCAAATTGGCCGACTGCTCGTCGCGAAAGCCAGAGGAAAGCGAGCTCTACATTGTCGAGGGAGACTCGGCCGGCGGCTCCGCCAAGCAAGGGCGCGATCGGCATACCCAAGCCATTCTTCCCCTCCGCGGAAAGCTCATCAATTCCGAGAAAGCCCGTATCGACAAGGTCCTCTCAAATAACGAAATCCGTACTATGATTACGGCCATTGGCTGCGGTATAGGAGATGTCGAAGGCGATGGCGGCTTCAACATCGAAAAGGCCCGCTACCACAAGATCATCATCATGACCGATGCTGATGTGGATGGCTCTCACATCCGTACTCTTCTGCTCACCTTCCTCTATCGGCAAATGACGGAGCTGATAGAGACCGGGTATGTATATATCGCCCAGCCGCCTCTCTATAAGATCAAGCGAAAGCGACGGGAGCAGTATGTCGACAATGACGAGGAACTCAACCGCATGCTCCTTGAACTTGGTTCAGAGGACGTTTCCATGATCCGCCTCGATGACGGACATTCCTTCAATTCCGAGCAACTGGATCACATCGTGGAAATTTTCGCCCAGCTTGAGCGTATCGGCGGTTCTGTTACACGTTACGGAGCTTCAATCGCCGAATATCTAGAGCAGTACTCAAAAGAAGATCACAGCTTGCCAAGATATCTGACTCGCATTCGCGAGGGGAACGAGGAGACCTTTCGATTCCTGCGATCCGAAAGCGATCGAGCCAATTTCGTTGAGGAAATCGGTCTCGGGGCTGAAGACTTCGACAGCGATTCGGCGACCGTAACCATCCAGGATACGGAAGCTGGAATATCCAAGCGAATCTCGCTTTTCGAGATTTTCGAATCCAACGAAATGTCCAAGCTCCTGCGCGAGATCGAGAATATCGGGCTGGATTTATCGCACTTCCTCCTATCCGACGAACCCATTTATTCAATACGGGAAAACGAAGGGCAGAAAAAAGAGGCTTCCATTGATATTCACTCCAACATGGAGATCCTTCGTCAAATTCGCCTTCTCGGCCGCAAGGGGCTTAACATCCAACGCTACAAGGGCTTGGGTGAGATGAACCCTAAGCAGCTTTTCGAAACGACGATGGACCCAGCCAAACGGCGCCTCCTCAAGGTGAATATCAACGATGCCGCGAAAGCCGACGAGATGTTCACCATTTTGATGGGAGAAGAAGTGGCTCCTAGGAGGGAGTTTATCGAGGACAATGCCTTGAATGTCTCCTATCTCGACGTCTGATGGCGGACTCTTCTAACCATCAGATTCGATTACAAGAATAGTCCGTATCCGAATTTTAGACACCCAAGCATTCCCACCTCCCCACAAACAATTTTTAGCAAGTAAATGGATCAATCTCCAGAACGCATCTCCTCCGCCAGCATCACCGAAATCATGTCGACTGCCTACATCGATTATTCGATGTCGGTGATCGTAAGCCGAGCTCTACCCGATGCTCGTGACGGATTGAAGCCCGTCCAACGGCGTATTCTCTACGCCATGCTGCGCGAAGGCCTGCTCCACAATCGAGCTTTCGACAAATGCGCTGGCGTCGTCGGCGAGGTACTCAAGAACTACCATCCGCATGGCGATAGCTCTGTATACGATACGCTTGTTCGCATGGCCCAGAGATGGGTAATGCGTTACCCGCTGATCGATCCGCAAGGCAATTTCGGTTCCGTCGATGGAGACGCCCCCGCCGCCTATCGCTACACCGAGTGTCGCCTAACTAATTTAGCTGAAGACCTCCTTCGCCACATCGACGAAGACACGGTCGATTTCATAGCTAACTATAAGGAGAGCACGACTGAACCGGATGTCTTGCCGGCCGGGCTACCCAATTTGCTGATGAATGGTTCCACCGGGATCGCCGTGGGGATGGCTACCAATATCCCGCCTCACAATCTCGATGAGCTCATTGACGGAATCTGCGCTCAAATCGACAATCCCAACATCGAGATAGACGAGCTGGCTACCCATATAAAGGGGGCCGATTTTCCAACTGGCGGACAAATCGTAGGCACCAAGGGAATCGACGAATACATGCGAACCGGTCGCGGTATCGTTCGCATGCGCGGCATTGTCCAATCGGAAGAAATGGACGGAGATCGCGAGCGTCTAGTCGTATCCGAAATTCCATACAATGTTAATCGGGCAACGCTGGTCACCAAGATAGCGGAACTGGTATCTTCCAAGGAAATCGATGGCATCAGCGACCTGCGCGACGAGTCCGATGAAAACACTCGCATCGTCATCGAACTGAAGCGCGGCGAATTCCCCGAGGTGGTCATGTCCAAGCTGTTCAAGAAAACAGCCCTGGAAAGCAGCTTCGGGGTAAATCTCCTGGCCTTGGACAATCGCCGACCCAAGCAGATGAACATAAAGGAGCTGATCAATTGCTACATTGATCATCGCCGTGAAGTCGTCTACCGGCGAACCGCTTTTAGACTCAAGAAAGCGGAAGACCGGGCCCATATCTTGGAAGGCTACAAGATCGCCTTAGACAATCTCGACGACTTCATAAAAATCATCCGTTCTTCCGCTAACCGGGATGAGGCCAAGGAAAGGCTCCAAGGCAAGTACCCGCTATCCGATCGGCAAGTGGCCGCCATCCTCGACCTACGTCTCTATCAGCTTACCGGCATGGAACGGGAAAAGATCGAGGAGGAATATGCGGAGCTAATTAAGCTAATCGAAGAGCTCCGAAGCATTCTGGAGAGCGAACAGAAACTTCTCGGATTGATTAAAACCGAGTTGCAAGAACTGAAGGAAAAATATTCTTCCCCGCGGAAGAGCGAGATTGTCCCCTACGCGGGCGATATTTCCAAGGCCGACATGACCCCTCGGGAAGGCTGCTTCATCACCGTATCGCACAAGGGATTCATCAAGCGAACCAGCGACAGCGAATACCGGACTCAAAAGCGGGGCGGCAAAGGGGTTCAAGGCGGCAACACCTACGACGAGGATTTCATCGAGCGCATTTTCACGGCCAATACTCACGACTATATATTCTTCGTGATGAACAACGGTCGCGTGTATGTGGAAAAAGTATACGAGATTCCGGAAGGTTCCCGAACCTCCAAAGGCCGCTCGATCACTCGTGTGCTGCAATTGCAGGAAGGCGAGAAGATAGCCGCCATGATTTGCCTAAAGGAAATCGTGGACACGCTCCATCTCGTCATGTGCACGAAAAACGGCGTGGTTAAGAAGACCAACCTCAACGACTATCGCAATTTCCGAAAAGGCGGGATCATCGGCATAAATATCGATGAAGGCGATGACCTGATTTCGGCGAATTTAACGGGCGGCGAAGATAACCTGGTTATCATTTCCTTGAAAGGGAAGGCCATTCGCTTCTCGGAAACCGATCTTCGCGATCAAGGCCGAGCAACTCGCGGCGTACGCGGAATCAGACTGGCCGAAGGTGATGAAGCCAAGGCCATGGAAGTCGTAAACCCGGAGGGAACCCTCCTGATCTGCGGGTTGAACGGGCAAGGCAAACGCACTAAGTTCGAGGAATATCCCATGCAGAAGCGTGGAGGGAGCGGCGTAATAGCCGCGAGAACGACCGGCGTATCGGGAGCACTGACGGTCTTCGAAACCGACGAAATGATGATGCTGACAAAGAATGGGCAAGCGGTTCGCACTCGCGTAGCGGACATTAGCGTCATCGGTAGAGCAACCAAAGGTGTTCGCTGCATCAACCTGAACGAAGGAGATCAATTACTCGGAGTGGCTCGAATCGTCGACGTCGACGAAGACGATGGAGATTCGGGAGAAGAAGGCGTAGAGGCGGAATCCTAAGAGCGAAAGATATCAGGTTTGACCCTAGGGA
>CAZFUD010000299.1:0-4606 GCA_964521705.1 uncultured Opitutaceae bacterium
ACGATCCTGAGTGAAATCGCATGGCAGCCTGTTTGCACAGGCAAGATGCCTATGCTACAATAATCACCCCAACGCGTCATGAAAAAGCAGTTACAACGCGAAATTCATCAGAACATCTCAGTAGCCAAGTCACTAAATCGTCGAGATTTTCTCTACGGCATGGGCAGTAGCCTTGGCAGTATCGCCCTCGCGGGTATGCTGCCCCAAAACCTTTCGGCCGCCAGCTCTGCAGGGCCCTTATCCGTGAAGAAGCCTCACCTCCCCCAAAAGGCGAAGAATTGCATTTTCCTGATGATGGAAGGCGGACCGAGCCACATCGACACCTTCGATCCCAAGCCTGCTCTGAATGATCTTCACCTTAAAAAATTTACCCGCAGCGGAGAAGCCAAATCCGCTATGGAAAGCGGCACTCGCTACTACGTACAAAGTCCTTGGAAAGCCCGGCAAGTAGGAAACTCAGGTGCTTGGATGACGGACCCCTGGCAGCACTTAGCCGGAGTAGCCGACGACATCTGCTTCTATCGCGGCTGTCAGGTAGACTCCGTTAACCACCCCACTGCCTTGTTCCAAGTAAATACAGGCAATCGCTTCGGAGGCGATCCAGCCATGGGCTCTTGGGTTACCTATGGGCTGGGTTCCGAAAATCAGGACCTTCCGGGATTCATCGTGCTGCCCGAACTATCCTATCCACAGGGTGGAGCTCCTAATTGGGGAAATGGCTACCTGCCCGCCCACTACCAGGGAACGCCACTTCGCCCCAAGGGTTCTCCCATCCTCGATCTCAAGCCGCCAAAGGGCATCACGGCTGAACACCAACGGGAAAACCTGAATTTGTTGAGCCGCTTCAACCACGACCACCTGGAAGAGCATCCGTGGCAAGACGATCTGCAAGCCCGTATCGAGAACTATGAACTCGCGTTCCGCATGCAGATGCAGGTCCCTGGCATTCTTGATATCGATCAGGAAGATCAAAAAACAAAAGATATGTACGGAATCGGGGACGATGATACCGACCCGTTCGGTCGCAAAATGCTGTTGGCGAGAAGGCTCATCGAAAAAGGGGTTCGTTTCATACAAGCCTACAACGCTGGCTGGGACTCCCACGACTTTATCGAGAGGGCCCATGGGTCGCGCATAAAGAGTATCGACAAGCCTATCGCGGGACTAATCCAGGACCTCAAGCAACGTGGATTGCTGGATGAAACGCTCATCATCTGGTGCGGGGAATTCGGCCGCAGCCCCGATAATGGCGTTCGCGATGGCGGGGCTGCTTACGGTCGAGACCACAATTCTCGCGCCATGACCATGTGGTTTGCGGGCGGCGGCGTTAACGCAGGCCACACTGTGGGAGCCACCGATGAGATCGGTTCCGAAGCAGTTCAAACCGTGCACCACATTAGAGATGTACACGTCACCCTGCTCAGCTTGCTCGGCTTGGACGACAACAAGCTCACCTATTTCCATGGTGGTCGCTTCAAGCAAATGTCGCAATTCGGCGGGCAAATAATCCCAGAGCTAATAGGATAAATTCAATTTCCCCACCCCCTAATTCCACGAATTGATACGAATTCAATCTTGATGACCTATTCGTGTGGTTACGTCGTGAGCAGAAAACTCAGATCGTTGATTAGTATCTTGGCACTATTTCTGAGTTTGTTCGCTGAGCGTCCGAATGTTCTCATTATCGGCATCGATGACCTACGGCCCGAGTTAAATTGCTACGGTGCAACTCACATCCATTCACCCAATATCGATCGGCTGGCCAGCGAAGGAACGCTGTTTGAAAGAGCCTATTGCCAATACGCGGTATGCGGTCCCTCGCGCTCGAGCATGTTTACCGGACTGCGACCGGACGTTACTAAGGCGTATAACAATAAGATTCATTTTCGGGATACGCTTCCCAACGCGATTAGTCTCGTGGAGCATTTCAAGAAAAATGGATATGCCACCTATGGTTTCGGAAAAGTTCTCCACAACACCCATCGCGACGAGCGCTCATGGACAGAGCCACAACATTATATTGTAGAAAAACAGTACGCTTCACCTGAATACAAAGGTAAAACCGCCGGCATAGACGGCATTCACACCACCAACGGACTAATTCCGCTCTATGAAGGACCTGATGTTTCCGACGAGGCTTATCGCGACGGCATCAGCAATCAAGCCGCCATTTCCAAACTAAAGACTGCAGCCAGATCGAGTCAGCCCTTCTTGCTATTCATGGGCTACCACAAGCCCCACACGCCCTTTAACGCCCCAAAGAAGTACTGGGACCTCTATGATCGTGAATCCTTACCTCTAGCGACCAACCCTTTCTCTCCTCAAGGTTCTCCCGCTTACGCGTTAAATCCCTGGCGGTATGTGCGTAGCTTCAAAGGCATCCCCAAAGAAGGCCCTATGCCGGAACCGTTGGCCCGGGAAACCCGCCACGCCTACTTCGCCTGCGTTAGCTACATAGACTCTCTGATCGGTGATCTCCTATCCGCTCTCGACGAAACGGGAAAAGCGGACAATACCATCATCGCCCTCTGGTCCGATCACGGCTATCAGCTCGGAGATCACGGCATGTGGTGCAAACACACCAATTTCGAAACCTCGACCCGCATCCCTTTTATTATCGTTGATCCTCACGCTGCCAAGAATGGCCAGCGCGTTTCCGCTCGTGTAGAGCTGATCGATATGTATCCAACACTTGCCGACATTTCTGGGCTGCCGTTGCCTGAAAAGGTTGATGGTAAATCCTTGAAACCCCTGATATCGAACGCCAACGCCTGGAATGATCGTGAAACGGTAGCCTATAGTCAATTTCATCGAGGAGGTAAACTTGGCTATTCCGTCCGCACAGAGAATTTTCGCTACACCGAATGGCGCAACGCCCAATCCGGCGCGATAGACGCCCAGGAGCTTTATGATCATAGATCAGACCTCAGCGAAAATATAAATGTCGCCAACGCGCCTGGCTTGCAATTCGAACTTCTCTACGCCCAAAGGCGTCTTCACGAACTTTGGCCTTCAGATTAAGCTATGAATTTGCGAAAGAGTTGCTTTGAGTTCTGAAACGCGCTTTATGTGAATGCAGTTCAATTGAGCGGATCGGTCGTTCGGCCACCTTAAACCTCTAAGATTCACCGCATTTCGCGTATGAAATCCCAAAGTTCGTCAACACCCCATCAAATGGATCGCCGGCAGGCAATCGCCGCTTACGGGTCTATTCTCGCAGGACTCGTAGCAACCCCGCTAGGAGAAGCGATTGGTCCGATCACCCGCGAGAGCAAGGCTCCCCTCCGCCTCAGCTTAGCCGCCTACTCCATGCGTAAGTTTCTGCCCGATACACGCAGGGATCCCAATGCCAAGGGAGAGATGGACATGCTAGGATTCATCGACTATGGCGCAACCTTGGGGATCGATGGTGTCGAACTTACCGGCTACTTTATGCCTAGCCCGCTGACTCGCGAGGCTATCAACGAGCTTAAACTTCGGACTCACATGCATGGGCTGGACATTAGCGGCGGAGCCATTGGCAACAACTTCACCAAAGCTCCAAGCAGCCAGGAAGGCCGAGAGCAGCTCAAGCACACTCGATACTGGATCGATCGCTATTCGGAGCTTGGTGCTCCAGTCATACGAGTTTTTGGCGGCAAGCCTAACAAGGGAATCAGCGAGAAACAGGCAGTCGAGAATATCATCGCCAATATGGAGATAGCCTGTGACTATGCAGGAGAAAAAGGCGTCATGCTGGGGATGGAAAACCATGATTTCCTCATCGATATCGATCGCATGCTGCCGATCGTCGAGGCTGTCGATTCCCCCTGGTTTGGAGTGAATTTCGATTCCGCCAACATCGCTCGGACAAGCAATCCTTACAAGGAACTCGCCCGCATTGCTCCCTACTCCGTGAACGCCCAAATCAAAGTAGAGATCCCGGTTGATGGCAAGAAAGAGCACGCTGATCTCGCCCGAATTATCAATCTACTCAAAAACGCCAACTACCGTGGGTATATCGTTCTTGAATACGAAGGCAAAGAGGATCCCTACAAAGCGATCCCCGGCTACCTCAAGAAACTGAGGGATTTGATTTAAAGAAATATGAGGGATCCAACAGGATGCGCCCGTTCCTCGCTAGCATGATCCCGCTTCGCGGGATGTATCCTGTTAGTTTGAAAATTCAGCCTTCAGCCTTACACGCCCTCACTCTTTCCAAACTTCGTTCTGGGCCGTGATAGGTACGTCCCAAGGCTGGGGCGGAAGTGGATCATAGATTGGGTCATTATCGCGCTCCGGGAACATTGGAATGATAGCGGAAAGGCGCTCTAGAGCTGCTTGTGCTTCGGGATCACTACTATCGATCAAATTCTTCTTTTCTTCAGGATCCGCGATGACATCCACGAGCTTCACCGCTTCGCGTTTTGTCGAAACATAGAGCTTAAATCGTTTCTCTCGTAGTACGCGGTCGCGAAAAACGTATCGGTTTTCCACTCCATCATCAGTAAGCTTGGCTTCGTTCTTGCCGCCCATTCCCATAATCCAATCACGCGGCGTATCATCCGATTTGCCTAGTATGAAATCAGCAATGGATACGCCATCGTATTTATAACCTGGTTGCAAT
>CAZFUD010000300.1:0-4573 GCA_964521705.1 uncultured Opitutaceae bacterium
CCAATTGCTCATAGACGTATCCGAGCAACCCATGGGCATTTTCTTCGCCCGGAATGTAGCCAGATTCAGAGATAATTTCCTCCAGCTTATCGCTGGCCGCTTTCCAATCCTCCGCCTCGACGAGCGGTTGTACGCTCTCCATTTCCTTGAAATAATTCTTTCCTGGCGTGACCAACTCGATCGATTCTTGGAGCATGCCTTCTGGTTTAGTGAGCGCATAGGCGCCGCCCAGAGCCTTTGCCTGAACGCGGGCGTCGGCTAGGAATCGCTCATCCAGCTCGTTCAATGGAGCGACGCGATTGGCAAGGGCCTCGTTCATAGTAACGCCTTCGCCGAGATCCCTCAGAAGCGCTCGCATAGCTTCAATCCCGTAGTTTTCGAAGAGGAACTTGACGACCAAATAGGATTGGAAGTAGGCGAACTGCGTGTCCTCTCCGGATTGGGCGCTCAAGAATGCCGCGCTCATCTCGCTGATCTTCTGCATGCGACCGCTCAAAATACGATCCCTGTAGCCGACGGACATGCGCTGGCCCCAAGCGCTGTTGCGCTCTTCCTCTTCGTAAACGGAAATTCCTTCACTCAGCCATCGAGGCATCCGGTTGCGTGTGAGAGTGAGGGTGATCGTATGGCAAAATTCATGATACAAGACGGACTCCCAGTTGGCTAGGCTGGTGGCGGGGCTATTGATGGTGAAGACGGGTCCAAAGCAGACTCCGAGATAGCCGGGATTGCCAGGCATGCCGAATGTGCGAACTTCGAAGTCAGCTGGATTCGGGTAGATTTCCACCGTAACTTTTTCATCAATCTCCACATCGTAGCGCTCGGTAAGATAGCGATAGGCTGGTTCGAGGAGATCGATTGCCCGTTGTCCGTAGACGGGGGCCTCTTTTTTCGATATGCGGATGCGGAAGTTCTCGGTTTCCAGCGTTTCGAATTCGTCCAGCTTTTCCTGGAGCGTGACCAAATTGTAGGCGGAAATATTGTAGGGGTCGGCCTCGTAGACTTCGTCAGCGAGCTTCCATCCTTCATCTTCGCGGGCCAGGCGAAGCAAATCTTGGGCAAGTTGGATTTTGGCCGGCAGGTAGTCGGGCTGATAGGCCAAGGCCAGCCTTTGGGAAGCGGAACCCTCTTTAAACAGATACTTGCGAGACAAGTTTCTGCCAATCAGATGGTCGACTTCAGGATTGGCGGACCAGGACGACAAAGCCCTGGATCGGAACCGGTCACCTTCATCGTTATTGCTTCGGATGTAGGCAATCGCCGCCTTTAGTGATAGGGCCTCATGATGTAGTGGATCGACTTCCAAGGCGATGTCTAGCTGCTCAATTGCCTCGTCATATGCTTCCCCGTCGATTAAGTGTTGGGCGATGAGAACACGCGTCTCTGGATGGCTCTCGTTTATGGCTAGAGCGTTTTCCGCGTATTTCAGAAGTTCAGCTCGATTTCCTTCGATAAAGGAACTCGCCAAACCGTACCATAGCTCGGGATCTTCCGGGAATTTTTCTAGTCCGCTCTGGAAGTTTTTCGAGGCGAGGTTGAAGTCGCTCTTGGATAAGGCCAGGTTGCCGCTAGCCAGAAATGCGCTGGCGGGAGCGTCGGACTCCGATTGCGCCCGTTTGTAGAAGTTTTCCAGCACTATGCGAGGCTCTACCCCTAGGAGAATGGCGGCTTCACCGATAGCGACGAGGGAATCGGGATCGTAGGTGTAGCGCCCTCGGCGTCGTAAATAGTCGTCAATTCCTCGCATGATATTTTCGGCTGCCCCAAGGTCATTGGCGAAGAGGGCCGCCTCGCGGGCGATGAGTCGCAATCGAATCCCAAAGTAGCGAGTATTGAGCCCTTCGGTTAGTAATTGGTGGGCTTCTTCATAGTGCCCGACCCGCATGAGTGTCAGCGCTTCGATCCTCCACCAAGACTCGTTCCACGACTGCTTTTCGCGGCCGAAAGCGGCTTCCGCCAAGACTTCTTCGTAGTTGCCTGTCCGGTACAAGCTCTCTAGCTCCTCGTAATCGGGTAGGAGGTCTCTGTCTCGGTTTTGGCCGTGGCTCAGGACGCCCGCGAGAGAGAGTACCATGCCACAGAGAATAGACGGAACCGACCGAATAGTGGCGAGGGCGCTGAAACCTGCCTGTTGGCGTTGATAACTGGTAATAGCGCAGGTTTGAAGCACGTGAAAAATTCAACTATTAGAAATCTCGGGTCGCAAGAATTTAAACGGATCGATTTTGAAATCAGTTGCGCGGCTCTCTGGCAGCCGTTGTCTTGGATTTGCGAATGGACAGCCTTTGAATGGAATGGATATTCTCGTTTAGCATGAATGAAGTGAATGGCATCGAACCTGAAGAGGGGAGCTACTCTGCGCGAAAAGCGCCCAATATTCTCTGGATTTGCTCGGACCAGCAGCGCTGGGACACCATAGCCGCCTTGGGAAACAGCCATATTCGCACACCCAACATTGACCAGCTAGTCAACGAAGGTGTCACGTTTCTGAATGCGTTTTGCCAGAGTCCGATTTGCACGCCGAGCCGTTCAAGCTTTCTTACTGGAAGATACCCGAGTTCTGTTCACGGCTGCGGCAATGGCAATGGCCGCTGGGCGGAAGCGGCTCCGCTGGTGACCAAGCTTCTGGCTGACGAGGGCTATACCTGCGGTCTTGTCGGGAAACTGCATCTGGCGGGCTGCCATGACCGGGTGGAGCCCCGACCAGAAGACGATGGCTATTCGGTCTTCCATTGGTCCCATTCGCACAAGGATATTTGGCCCGAGGGTCATGCCTACGCCGATTGGGTCAGGGAGCAGGGGGGAGATTTGGGGAAGATGTATCAAGATAATGGTTACATGAAACCCGAACTACACCAGACCAAGTTTTGCGCGGACAAGACCATCGAGTTTATCGAGGGAGATCACTCGAGACCATGGCTCATGAGCGTGAACATCTTCGATCCTCACCTTCCTTTCGATCCGCCCAAGTCATATCGAGACCGCTACTCCGCCGATGAGATGCCGGATCCCTTGTTTCGAGAAAGCGACCTGGACGCTCAGGCAGCCTTAGACGGAATCGATTTCCAGTATCCGGCGCGGCGGCCTGAGGAGTTTCAAGCCAAGGACAAGATTGCCGCCTACTACGCCATGATTGAACAGATTGATGACCATGTGGGGAGGATGCTAGATGCGTTGGAGCGAACGGGCCAGAGAGAGGATACGCTTGTAATATTCACTAGCGATCACGGTGAAATGCTGGGTGATCATGGATTGATCGCCAAAGGTTGCCGATTCTACGAAGGGCTTGTGCACGTTCCCCTGATTTTTTCCTGGCCAAGTAGATTTGACGGCGGCCAGAGGAAGGAGGCCTTGGTGGAGCTTACCGATATTGCTCCGACCTTATTGGAACTGGCGGGTCTGCCCTTGCAGGAGCGCATGGCTGGACGTTCGCTGGGCCCGATTTTGGAGAGCGATCTAGATACTCATCGGGATTCTGTTCGTTGCGAGTACTATCGGGCTTTGAGCTTGATTGCCCCTGGCAGAGAGAATTGGGAGGGCAGTTTCGCTACTATGCATCGCACAAGCCGGTACAAATTGGTTGTTTACCACGGGCACGATCAAGGAGAGCTATTCGATCTTCA
This sequence comes from uncultured Opitutaceae bacterium, assembly GCA_964521705.1. Classification (GTDB taxonomy): domain Bacteria; phylum Verrucomicrobiota; class Verrucomicrobiia; order Opitutales; family Opitutaceae; genus Pelagisphaera. The sequence goes on from CAZFUD010000300.1 coordinate 3,624, forward strand.
AGAGGATCCCGGCGAATTCGAAAATCGATGGAATGACCCGGTTTTCGCCTCGCTGCGATTCGAGTTGCTAAAGCAGATGCTCGATCGAAGCGCCTTTGCGGTAGACACAGGTACGAAGACGACCTGTGTGTTTTAAAGAGAGAATCGGGTAGGGGGGATCGGCTCTGATCCTCAAAATGCCTAGATGTATAGACGATGACTGAAGGGGTCCGATTTGGTTGTGGTTGTTTTAACAACGTTCGCCTGCTGATGCGGGCTCACTAGGAGTCTGTCCCGTAATTGCGGGACAGAGCAAACCACCGATCCATCGGGGCAGCGTTGCTTGTAGGGTACCGCTGCTCCAGATATTAATTTTGAGGGCAGTGACTAGTACGTCTGAGACTTGTAGGGTCGCCGCTTGCGGCGACCGTGTAACTAAAGTATCAATCGCTTATGCGGCCCCCGCAAGCGACGCCCCTACGCCGAAGTCCGGATGTCATCTTCTTATCGGACACTCGCGAAGTTTGATAGGCAAGTTGGCGCAGCCATGTAGCCCGGCGTCTGGGGCGTATTCTGTAGATACCAGCGTCCTTCCCCGAATTCTAGACAAGTCCTTCGCCCGAGTCTTTGCTTGCGGTCGACTGGCAATTCTCATTGGTTTCCGATCTTAGCCATTCGAGACCAAATCCCATGTCAGAACAAGAGCGACCCAACATCATTCTTATCATCACCGATCAGCAGCGGTACGAAACCATTAAAGCCTTAGGCTATGACTATATGGATACGCCGAACTTGGATCGACTCGTCAATGAAGGGGTGACCTTCAGCCAATGCCACATAACGGCTCCTTCTTGCGCTCCATCGAGGGCCAGCCTATTCACTGGAACCTATCCTCATACGACAGGCGTTTTGAAAAACGAGGATCCTTGGAGCAAATCTTGGGTAGGCGACCTGGCGGATTCTGGCTATAC
>CAZFUD010000301.1:0-4539 GCA_964521705.1 uncultured Opitutaceae bacterium
TCGAAGACGCGCGGCACCGCGTCGAGCGCGATCCAGACGAACGTTTCCATCTCGAATTTGGAGATGGGCGGACCGAAGTAGTCGATCGGCTTCTGATCGCTTGTGGCGGCCTAAAGTCAGGCAAGCTCCACAGCTCACTAGAAGGGCTCGGTCATACACTCGAACCCGCCGTTCCGTCACTATTTACCTTCCACATCGAGGTCCCCTGGCTAAGAGATCTGGCAGGCGTATCCATTCCTGATTCTCGGGTCGCAATTGCCCAATCTAAAAAAGGCCAAACTGGCCCATTGCTCATTACCCATTGGGGCTTGAGCGGCCCCGCCATTCTTAAACTATCCGCGTGGGAAGCTCGCTACCTGCATCAACTCGATTATCAGTTCGAATTAATCGTGGATTGGCTCCCTGGATACAGCGAAGACGAGCTGAAGTCGCAATGCGCTAGCAACAAAAAGCTGCATCCAGCAAAGCAGATTGGCAACACGCCCATTTCGCCAATTCCGTCGCGCTTGTGGGAAGCCCTCGTCCGAGCCTCTGGCGCTTCTCCGATTAAACGCTGGGCTGAGTTTTCTCGCGGCGATGAAAACCGAATTTGCCAGATTCTCAAAAATTGCCGTTTTCCGGTTAACGGAAAGAGCATGAACAAAGAAGAATTCGTCACCTCTGGCGGCGTTCGGTTAAAGGAGGTCAATTTCAAGACCATGGAAAGCCGAATTGTCCCAGGACTATTTTTCGCTGGAGAAGTCCTTGACATCGACGGCATTACCGGGGGATTCAACTTCCAAGCCGCCTGGACTACCGGCTGGATCGCCGGAATAAACCTTTCATTATAGGTGAGGAGGACCCGCTCTGTCCTCCCTACCAAAACCCCGGTGGTAGGGCCCCTTGTCCCCAAGCGGACGCTTAAGCCACCGTACGTAGCAGCGATTTCAAAGTAGCTCGGTGCATTAGCCAGCGACCCAATTTGCAAAAAACCTACTTCAATCCGGAATCCTTAAATCGTACGGTTTCACCCACGTATCCGATGGGCGGATATATACATGTTCCAACACGGGCTTTTGCGTTTCCCTGAATCGTTTAATTCGCCGCAATAGGTCGTCGACTACTTCCGGATTTTTAGCCGCCAAATCGTTCTTTTCCAAAGGATCTTCCCGGATACGGTACAATTCGGACGAAGATAGCGAATGGGTAATGGAAATATCCATACCTCTCAAGCTGTTCGAGGGCATCGACGCCTTTAGTCCTGTCGCGCCGGTCAACCGCTGGGTTTTTCAAGCCATTTGCCAGGACCGCAACGACGCCACTGGCAACCGTCGCTCTTAGTCCACGCTCTTCGAAGTCCATCCCGATCATCCAAATGTATATGAACCCGAAGATTTTGGATACCTGGAATTTATTGACTAGATTGAGCCCATACCCTGTTCATAATTCACAGTTAAGCCAACTGTCGAGATGCCTGATTTCTCATTACTCCGAGGGAATGGTATTGCGATACGCTGGCCAATTTAGCAGCAATTCTTGAACGACGGTATTACCCACTCGGAACGCCGCTTCAAGCGACTCAATATACGCTGAAAGAGCCGCTCCTCTTTCCCGAGCCAAACTTTCAGCTGCCGACATCCCAGGAGATGGCATGGTGTAATTCGCGGCAGTACGTAGTATCATAACCCTTTCGAAATCCACTTTGCCTGCATTCGAAAGGTTTCTCAACGACTGCAGAGTGCCGCTGTCCTCCATCGCTTTCGTGGTGAAATCGCCTTTTCCTTCCGTCCAAAACCGAACCCAATCATTTCCGAATTCAGTCATTTTCTCTCCATGCCAGAACGTTGAATCGCTAATATGGCTACCAATAAGGACAAATGGCTTCTTTTGGGCATTGGGAAATCCAATAAACTCCGAGCGTCTATGCTCTAATTCGGGTCTATCGAGCAAAGCCGTGTCCTTTGTAAGCCGATACGCCCATTGCAATAGGTCCGGATTTAGAACGAATATCTGGCTAGGGTTTACCGGCTCGCCATTCCTATCGTAAGGTCTGGGCGATCGAAGCGGTGTGTATCCGGTTTTCCAGTCTTCTGGAATCTCTCTGGCATCGATTTCGTGCGCCAATCCCCCATCGACAACATAATCCGTCCAGACAGCGCTGCCCATAGATCCATCATCTGGATCGATTCCGCAGATTCCGGCCACCAGCCAATAGGCCCTGGTGAAATCGAAGCGTGGATCCATTCCCAAAGCCATCACAGAGGCCGCAGCGTTCGATACCCCCATCCCAGTTGTAATTAGCAGCAGCCCATTCCCATTCGAGTAGATATCCGATCTACCAGCTGGAAATGGAAGCCGATCGATCAATTCTAATCGTTCCTCCCAAAATTGGCGTTCTCCTGGACGTGGTCCAGCGTGCTCGAACATCGTTAGCACAACCACCTTAACCGGCGTAACGTTAGCAGCTTCAACAGATCGCCCGCGGACAACCAAACAAATGCACAGCAGGAAAACGATGCGGATGGGCATTTCAAACTTCATATCAAGCTCTTATTATTATCCACCACAATCGACTGAGTTCAGCCAACCATTTTGCCGATAGGCGAATATATAAACACCCTCAGTTGGTTTCATTCCCCGCCTCCTCAATCACCTCAATATCGCCGATTTCCACGCTGGATGTATCTTCTATTCGCTTACGGGCCAACTTGTCGAGATTCTTGCCAAAATAGTCCGATCCAATCGCATTCATTCCTTCTATCGCCGCTTCGAATGACTGGCCTGCCGCTCGAACATTGTACCGAGTAGACCAAAGAAGCTTGGGTTTGCCCTCTCGCATGTACAACTGATAATCGAATGCCATCAATACCACAAAGTAGCGAGACTCTTGCAACATCTGCTCGTATTCATAATCTTCACTCATGAAGTCGGGGAGATCACGCTCCTCATCGATACCCAAAATATGGGCCTTTTGCGAGCGGGACAGACTATTTCCGGAATTGATCGCCTCACTGAGGCTCGCGGTAGCCGCAATATTATCTAACACATCGAGCATAGCCGTGACGTCCGCAGAGCTCGCTGACCCAACTTCCACTCCGCCCGGATTCAGACCCATCAAATCGGTCTCATTAGCCGAACCCAGCAATTCCATCATGTCTTCTTCGAAATCGGTTGCTCCGTAGTGCACTACAATCAGCAGATCTCCTTTGCCGAGTTCCAGGTTCGGGTAGAAGTTCTGCTTCACGAGGTTCTCAGCCAAGTTTACGGCAAGCTCTTTAAAAGTCATTCTCTCAAGACTTTTGCTCACCACTTTCCCATCGAATCGCTTGCCCTCCAGAAATTGGTAGGTCTGGATTTCAGGCGCGTCGCTCAAAGCCCTTTGCTCAAGATATTCGTCCGTCGCTACGGCTTTAAGCGTGACCCTGTTGGCCGCGCAAATCAGCTCCGGTGTCGGATCGAGGAAGACAAAAGCCACTAATAGTATTCGGTGATTCAACGCAACTTTACTAAAACACTCGCTACCCGTTTAGCCATACGATTTTTCGAAGTTTTGAGAGTGGCCAAATTGAAAAGCCCAGAGTGATATGGGATCCCCCTGGGCCTTACAATAATGGCTCCAATCGAGATCTAGAACAGTCTGTAACTATCTCGCGTTGGCGATAAACCGGTACAATTCTCGGGAAACTTTCCTATGGACTTCCCCAAAAGGACCAAAATCGGGAAAATCGACGTCATCATCGAAAGCGTTAGCAGAGACCGCATCCGCTAGCACCGCTAAGACGCTTCTAAAGACGATTTTGCGCATAGCGTATTAGGGTTTGGGTTAGCTGCCGCAACCTTGTTTGACGCCAGCATGTAAAGGTGGGTTGGCAACCAGGCCCTACCCTAGAGGCAAGAAAGATGATACCTTTTCGACACTTAATTTACCCCATAGGACTGTCGCTCGAACGACGGACACCAATTGAATCGAAAAGCCTTGCAACACGGCCCAAATTTCCTGGTTACACCGCTTGTTCTCCTATCAACTCATTTCCCGCATGTTTCGACCTGCCCGATTGTTGCTTGTCTTGATTCAGACGAGCCTATTCGCTTCCCCGCTGACCGTTTTTGATCAAGCCGATCTAGACGGCACGGGGACCGCCATATCCGAAACGTTCACGATCTACAGCGGATCCAGCATCCCAGATGGGCTAGACGACAAGATTTCTTCCTTCCGTTTGGAGGTCGGGCATATGGCGGTCGTCGCCGCTTTCGGGAATGGTTTGGGCCCCGGAAAAACCTACATCGCCGATCAAGAAGATCTGATTGTCGATGCCCTTCCCCCAGAGTTGGACAATGCCGTGTCGTTCATCCGAGTCGTGCCTTGGAGATCCACCAATAAGAAGGGTACTGGTGGCGACCTAAGCGATGAACCTAGCGTAAATGCTTCCTGGTACTACCGATGGGGCTTCGACGTCCAAGCCGGGCAGGCGATCGACGAACGCGAATACGTTCCCATGAGTTGGGGCGCCAATGGGGCCCGGGATGAAGCCATCCCCGAATATCTCGCCATGGACCAGG
>CAZFUD010000302.1:0-4524 GCA_964521705.1 uncultured Opitutaceae bacterium
ATCAACGCAGTCGCGTAGCCTGCCTCCTGAAGCAATTTCGGAAATGTCATCTGGGATCCATCGAAGCGAGCGCCGCGGGCGTTTGTGTAGAACCCATTCTTATGGCTATGCTTGCCGGTTAGCACCGATGCTCGGGAAGGTCCGCATATCGAGTTAGAGCAAAAGGAATTCAGGAATATCCCCCCTTCTTGCGCCAGCCGATCGATATGAGGCGTTTCGTTGATCGTCGAGCCATAGGCCCCGATAGACTGTACAGCGTGATCGTCAGTGAAAATGAATACAATATTCGGCCGGCTTTGAGCTTGCCCGCTTAGAATTGACGTTCCTCCAATCAACGCAAGAATCCAGATTGCTCCTATCGACGCTGGTCGCTTAATTCGGATCCATATTAATGTCTTTAGCATAGTTTCTATATTTCGATTATTTTCCGTCTCTAATTCTCCATAGTCTCGAGAATCCGCTTGGCTTCTTTTAAAATCAGAGGATAAGCAGGCTCTTTCGGCGCGTGACCATAACCATCCAACTCGAAGAGCCGAGTATGCCGGTGGCCAGCCACAAGCATCATCCTCATCATGTAGGCGTTTTCTTCATACCGGCCAAGCATCTCCAATTCTCTATCTCCTGTTACAAGGAGTAAGGGCGGCGCATCCGCTCGAACGTGGTAAAGAGGAGCCAGTTCGTCGATTATCGGCCGCGCTCCCTCTATTCCTCTTTCCGCCCTAACGGTGAAATGCGTGATGGTGTGTCCGGCTAGCGGCATCAGCCCAGCAATTCGATTTGCATCGATTGAATGGCTTCCCAACCACCGTTTATCGAGCCCCACCATACTAGTTAGATAGCCACCGGCGGAACTTCCCGACACGAAAACCTTTGCCGCGCTTCCACCTCGCTTTTCGATATTTTTGAATACCCAGGCTACGGCGGCAGCAGCATCCTCGATGTAGGACGGCGCCTCTACACGAGGGTGTAATCGATAGTTGACGGCAGCGACTGCGAATCCCTCTTCCTTAAATCCTTCAGGGATCGATTTATTTCCGTTCTTCAATCCGCCCCCATGAAACCAGACGATCGTTGGGAACTCATTCCTGCTATCCGGATAATACAGATCCAAAACGCATCTTTCTCTGATATAGGCATCCTTGGTCCTAGCTTCCTCCGAATAGTAAGGCAGTTCTTCTTCAACCACATAGGATTGAGCCAATCCGGCCGGCAAGATAGCCAACCCAAATGCGGCTACACGCATCGGAGGTTCCATAGGTAGACTATGCCAAAACATCATGCAGGCCATGCTAAACCATATACCTCCAATAGCAATTCGAAACCCTGCCCGACAACCGCGCCGTGGATTGGCTTTTCCAACTTCGCAGCTCAGAATTCTTTCTATAACGCCATTGTCGAATAGGGTTGCTCACCCTGCACCCCAACTGCACCAAACAGAATACTGTTGAAAAGCCCCCGTTAGCGCATCATCACACCTACTCAAGAATGACTCGTAGAAATACCCAACGAAACCGAGGTCCTCGCCGTCGCGAACCGACCGACCTAAAACCCTCGATCATCACCGCATCGATCGCGACCGTCGTATTGATTGGACTAGCCATATTTACCGACAACCGGGAAAACGCCCCTCAATGGGCCTTAAATCTCGGGCGACTCCATCTTGCCTTGCTGCATTTACCCATCGGTTTTTTCGGCGTGCTAGCGATTCTCGAGTACCTCGATAGCTCCAAAAACGGTCCGCGAATCGGTAAAGCCTGCCAGATCGTTCTAGATTTTACCGTTATCGTCGCTTGCGTTTCAGCGGTGCTGGGAATTCTTTTAGCCCTTTCTGGCGGCTACGACGAAGCGTTGCTCGATCGCCACCGCTGGTTAGGAGTCCTTATCGCCATCTTTACGTTTTGGCTGGTCGTTCTTCGGCACTCGGCCAGGAACAAGAGCCGCAGCGGCTTCTCGATCCCCTACCACGGGGCCTTGGCAGCCACGCTGATACTGCTGTTGGTTACAGGAAACGACGGCATCACTCTTACTCATGGTTCGGGCTACTTGAGCAAACATGTGTCTGCTTCTTCTAACGCTGAAGAAGCGCCGCTAGCCATCGATGAAGCCGATATTTACCAGGACGTAATCGACCCGATTTTCGCCGCATCCTGCTACGAATGCCACGGACCGGACAAACAGAAAGGCGAGCTTCGCTTGGACAGCTACGAACTAGCAATGCTAGGCGGCGAGCTCGGCGACACCATCGTGCCAGGCGACCTTGAGGCAAGCGAGCTGATTTATCGCCTGCATCTAGAAATCGATGACGACGAACATATGCCGCCAGAAGATAAACCGCAACCGACCGAGGGCCAAAAGGAAATTCTAGCTTGGTGGATACAATCAGGCGCGCCTGGTGAAGGAATTGTAGCAGAGCTGGAGATGTCCGGAGAAATCGAATCGGCAATCGTTGCTCATCTGAATAATTCAGGAGTCGAGGCTACGGAATTCGTCGAGGAAGTTGAAATCGCTCGGGTTCCCATGAAGGCGTGGGAAGACATCCAAGCGGACGTGGATGCCTTGGATCAGGAGACGAATATAGCCGTTCTTCGTGTCGCCCTCAATTCTCCCGCCGTAAGAGTGAAAAGTCCTTTTGGAGATGAAAGAATCGATGACAATGCCTTGGCGAAGCTCTCCCCCCTCGCGGAAAACATCATCGAACTGGAAATCGGGTTTAGCGACGTCACCAACGAGGGCCTAGCCATTGTTTCCACGATGCCTAACTTGGAAAAACTCTATCTTCAGAAAACAGGCATAAGCGATGATGCCCTGACCCACCTAGAAGGCCTCAACCATTTGCGCTATTTGAATCTATATGGTACCCAAATATCTGATACAGGTTTGCAAAATTTGATCGACCTACCAAACCTCGACAGCCTTTTCATATGGGAGACGAATGTCACCAAGGAGGCAGCAGACTCATTCAAGGAACGTAAGCTGGCCCAGACAGGAGTCGAAGACTGGGAGGCGGAAATCGAGGCGCTCAAGGCTCGGATTCGAAATGCCACAATTCTCGTTGATACCGGGGTCGACGTTCAAGAATAGCTTCGAGAAACCCGGCTTTTCAGATAAGCGGCGAAGCCTTTGATCTATGTTCTTGTGCCCAATGGTAACAAGAGCATAAATTATTTCGACTAGACCGTAATATCTGTGTCTTTCCTCTGGATCACGCATCGGTTCTTACCTCATCAATTCCATCAATGAACAGGAAATCTCTCTCGCCTTATCTCTGCGCTATCACTCTCTTCACCTCGGTCAGCTGCTTCACTGGGTGCTCATCGAGCGACCGCATTATCCTTCGAGGCGCCGTTCAATTCGATGAATCGCACTCTTTCGCACGGACGTTGCGGCATTTCGAAGCGAAAGTCGCCGAGTATTACGGGCAGCCGATTGATTTTGAGCTCTATTTGAACAGCGAACTCGGCCTAGAGAAGGATTACTTCACCTATATGAGCCAAGGGATTTCCGTGGACTACGGAATCGTTTCGCCTTCCCATATGTCCACCTTCTCCAAGGCTGCTCCCCTATTGGATGTTCCCTTCCTGTTTCGCGATAACGATCACTGGAATAAGGTCCTCGAGAGCGATGCCCTCGAGCCCATCGTAGCGGATGTCGAAGAACAAGCTGATGTGAAAATCATCGGATACGCAGGTGGCGGAACACGCCATCTCATTGTAAATCGCCCTGTGCGAAATATGGACGAACTCGAAGATCTCGACATACGTGTGATGGGAGCTCCCATACAAACCCGCATTTTCCAAGCAATAACAGCCGCTCCGACGGTTATCGCCTATAGCGAAATCTATAACGCCATTCAAACCGGCGTCATCGATGCCGCTGAAAACGAAGCTGCCGGCATCCAGCAAATGAAATTCTACGAGGTCGGGCCGGAAATCTCACTAACCGCCCACACGATCACGGTTCGCCCCATTGCATTCAGCGGAAAGACCTTCCGACGCCTACCTGAGGATCTACAAGCCGCGATCCTCAAAGCCGGCAAAGAAGCGGGAAGATTCGGGCGAGACTTGGAGTCCAGCGAAGACAGCGCGATCCTTGCCAAAATGGAAGAAGATGGAAAGCTGAACACCCATGAATTCGTGGAAAGAGAAGAGCTGCTTCGGAGAGCGGAACCCGTGCTGACGAAATACGCTAGCGAGATCGGAACCGAAGACGTTCTCGCCCGCATTCGAGCCATCCGCTAAGCAAGGATTCTTGTTTTTGGAATGAAGTCCTTTCTAAATGGATACAACTCATTCCTCCAGCGCGTGCTAACGCTGTTAATGGGGCTAATGATAGTCCCGGTCTTTCTTCAAGTGCTTTCGAGATTTCTGGGAATCATTCCCCGCTACATCTGGACCGAAGAGGTCGCTCGATTTTGCTTTGTCTGGATCATTATGCTAGGATCGATGATCGCCGTACGGGACGGCAGCCACTTCGACGTCGACGTCATTCCAAAACCGAAGCGATTTCGCAACCAGGGCATCTTCC
>CAZFUD010000303.1:0-4450 GCA_964521705.1 uncultured Opitutaceae bacterium
CCTCGGAATATTCAACTCTTGGGGGATACGCTTCTTCATCAGTAACTTCAAAATCGATGATTCTAGGAAAGTGGGGAATCGAGGGAAGACCCATTCTGGAGGCCGACCTTATTCAACAAGTAGATATTCCGAGCTGACCATCAATCCTCTTTCGTCGGTAGCGGCAAAATAGAAGACGGTCACCCCCTCTGGTAGTGTGGCGGACATATCGGATTCCCCTAGTTTCGCTAGGGCTTCCGTCCAATTCCGTTCGTTCCATATGCCTTGATCCTTCGTATAGTAGACTTTCCCCTCGACCACTTTGGCCTCCGAGTTGAAGGCCGCCGAAGCCCGACCTTCCTCAAGCTGAGGCGTCTCGAATCGAGTTAACGGTGGACTATCCCCAAAAACGCTATCCGCGAAGGCGTATATCTCTTCAGGTTCCCAGCCAGGACGATGCCCATGGCGCATCCTCAATTCGTATCGTAATGTCGCAGGTCCTCGCGCCGCCTTAGCCGATCTCTGGTTTGAAGGCATTGCAAAAGCTCCATCGTTAGTCCCATTCAACCAGAGAGTAGGGATTCTCACATTCTGGAAATAGGCGGACCCATCGAAATAGGTATTCACTATTTCCGTATGCTCGCCCGGTTTTATCGCCAATCCTTGCCGACTATCAGAGTCGGGCAAAAATCCGCAGCCATAGACCGGAATGGCGAATTTGAATCGATTATCCACGCCCATAATGGTGCTGGTAAGGGTCCCTCCCCAACTGATCCCGGTGATTCCCGTTTTGTCCGGATTCACCTCCGGAAAGGACCGAATAAGCGAATGGGCCATAATGGCCTGAGCGACCGCATGATAATACCACTGCTCGTCCACGGGCTCTTCAAAGTCATTGAATATTCCCACCCGGCTGGGTCCAGGATGCTCGGTCGAGAAGCGTCCATCTTCACGTCTCTCCGTCTTGTTGATCGGATAGTGCCCTTCCAGATCCATACTGATGGCAGCGTATCCATGATCATTCCACTTGGCCACCCATTCATGAAATGCCGTTCCCCCGCCGCCATGCACGCAAACGACCGCCGGCCAACCGCCAGTAGGCGTCTTCCCGTCAGGCACGCCATAGTAGGCAAACACTTGCACGCGATTTCCTCTAAATGGAATGGATTCGTATAGGAGTCCCGTAACCCCTTCCCTAGCTGCCCTATCGTTATTCTCCCAGTGCGGAGCTGCAAACAACGTATCCAAATCCCAGGGACCATTCTGATCGGCTCGAAGATTAAAGCAAAACAGTATCAGAAACAGCAGCGTGAGGTTTCTTTTCATTTTAAACATATAGCTATTTGCCTTTTTCGGATCTCGTGACGGCTGTCTAGGGATAAGCAGCCCTACCATCAACCGATCGCGAATCATTAGACACTCTCTTAGCCAATTCAATCCATTCTCCCATCCTGTTTTTACGGGATGCCCACCTTTAGAACTTGGGTTAAGATACAAATTGATAAATCCTTTTCCTATAGATTCACCCCAGCCCTAAAATCACGATGAAGAAAATTGTCCCCGCTCTCTGTTTTGCTTCAATAATTATCTGTTCGGCATCCGCCCAGAATGGAGTTCAACCGGGTGAATTCATCGTCGAGCCCCCTACCCTTCAAAATCTGGGATTCGAATGGTATATCGATGGGGATGATAATCGTAACGCCACCGCCCGAGTTGAATACCGAATCGCAGGATCCGGCGAGGCCTGGAAGCAGGGAATGCCTTTACTCAGAATCGGAGACGAGTACATCGAGCGAGCCGGAATTGATTATACAACTCCCCACATGTTCGCGGGTAGCATTCTAGATCTAGATGAAGGAACTGAGTACGAGGCCCGCTTTACCATGGAAGATCCTGACGGCGTCCAGGGCGAAGCCGTCAAAGCAGTCACCGTTTCCACTCGAGCCGAACCCAAGGCTTACCGTAAAGGAAGGGTCAGGCATGTTTACTCCCAATACTATACGGGCGAGAAAGAAGAGCCGAATTATCCGGGCCTGGTTTCAGCGTATCACGGATCGGAAAACACGAAGGGAGATTGGTATGTTGTAGGTGAAGATCCCGTACAGCCTGGCGATATTATCAAAATTCACGGAGGGCTTTACCAAGGGGTGCTTCTCAACTATCCGGATTGGCATAACATCCCCTTCGACGGTACTTACTGGTTCACACAAAAAGGCACCGCGGAGCGACCGATCGTAATCGAGGCAGCCGGGGATGGTGAAGTCATCTTTGATGGAGCGGGAGCAGCTAATCTTTTCAATGTGATGGGCACCGATCACCATATTTTCCAGGGGCTCACCTTCCGGAATGTAGACCGGGTATTCGAAGCGGGCCGGAAACATTTAGCGGGAGCCAGCAATCTGACGGTAAGGAATTGCCGTTTCGAGAATGTGGGCGAAGGCCTAAGGACCGAATACGCTGGTTCGAAAAACTTCCTGATTCAGGACAATGTTATCATCGGTCGCGACGATCGTTATCGTCTGTTTGGCTGGGCCGCCCACCGAGAAGGCTTTATCCCTTATGGTACGCATCTTTTAGATTCCTATTATGGTATCAAGGTATACGGCTCCGGGCATGTGATTGCTCATAATTCCATCGCCTTCTTTCACGACTCCATCGGAGTATCCACTTATGGTACACCCGAGGAGGAACAGGAACTGAAAGCGGTATCTATCGATATCTACAACAATGACTTGCATCTACAGGTCGATGACTTCGTTGAGGCCGACGGCGGCGTGCACAATATTCGCGTCATGCGAAACCGGGGCGTCAACGCGGCGGAGAATGGCATCAGCGCTCAACCTGTGTTCGGGGGGCCTGCCTACTACATTCGAAACATCGTCTACAATATTCCCCTGGGAGGAGCCTTGAAAATCCATGGAGGAGTGCCGGGTCTGACAGCCTACCACAACACCTTCATTACCGAAAACAACGCGGGCGCCCGATATCCAAACTCCAACTTCAGGAACAATCTGTTTTTGGGTACCGATGGACCAACCATCGTTTCTTCCTTGCACCTGACCACTCCGTATTCGGTAGCTGATTACAATGGATATCGACCCAATCAAGGGAAGGATAGCCCAGAAGAACAATTCAGGGGGTTATCACGTGAAGGAGAGTCGGTCGGATATAAGACCCTAGAAAGTTTTAGCAAAGGCAGTGGTCTAGAAGAAAATGGCATAGTCGTCGATTTCGATGTTTTTGAGGATTTGCAGAAACCGATCCACGCAATGGAACGGGGCTTACCAAGCCCAGTTTATCACGCAGTGGACCTTAACTTTAAACTCAACCCAAAAGGGAAAGCAGTCGATGCGGGCACCGTCATTCCCAATGTAAATGACAACTACAACGGCAAAGCGCCCGATTTAGGCGCGCTTGAACTTGGAGCTCCTCCTGTTGTTTATGGAGCGCGGCACCTAGACCCAAATCAGGAGTTCTATCGGTGAGTTAAATTAGTAACGATCTAATCGGGCCGATACCGCCTCCTCTCCTTGGGATCTATTAATTCATAACCAACCTCTATAGTTGGGCCCGAGGTTTACCGCATCACATTGCAACGCCTTGTCAGCAAACTCTACCTTCTTACTTGTCGAGTTTCACTTTCTCAAGATTCCGAGGGAACACTATCTGCGCCCAGACGGGTTTATGGTCAGACAAAGGCTTTTTCAATTCGATGATGCCTCCGTCCATAACTTTGGTACCCGGAAGGTTGCTGTACAAAATGTGGTCGATCACCCCGGAATTCCATTTCGGATCCAAAGCATTATAGGTAAACTCCTTCGAGAGATCAATCTTCAGATCTTTCCAGGTTGCTCGAAGCCCTCGCCCCTCGATCATATTCATAGCGGCATCGCCATCGTTATTGTTAAAATCTCCGAGCACTAAAACCCTCTTTGTCTTCTCTTTCGGCAGAACTTTGGTTGCAAGGCTGTATGCGTGACCATCCGTTGCATTCTCCGACCTACTCATATGAAGGGAATAAAATGCGAGTGGTACGCCATCAATCTTGGTCACGGTTCGCACGACTGATGCCGGGTGCCATCCTCGTCCCTCCGCCCGCTACTCATGCTGACTTTCCTGCTCCAAGGGAGTCCGACTGAGTATCGACTTGTACTTATCCTTATGACTTGCCGATGAGATCTTGCCCACATAGCTATGTTTCATCCCCAATACGTTCCCTACCCGATCGGTCCAGTCGCCACCCGGAACTTCATTAAATCCAATCATGTCGAACTTATAAGGTTTAAACATCCGTCCAACCTGCTCGGGTGTCGTGTTGCTACCATACTCCACATTATAAGCGGCCACACGGACAGTGATTGCCTGATCATCCAATGGATCGGCCACACAGACTGTCGCTCCACAGATGGATGTAACTAGGCCGTGTGGACAAAATCGAATTTAATCCAATCGGTTAATGCTGAGAGAGTTG
>CAZFUD010000304.1:0-4432 GCA_964521705.1 uncultured Opitutaceae bacterium
CGCTAGATCGATAAATCCCGTTATGGGTTTCAGATCTTTACGCCCGATAACCAAGCCCTCGTCACCATGCCGTCCTTTCCGTGTGGGATCGCCGTGCGTCATGCCATGGGTGAAGCCGCCATCCTTCCAGGATCCTTCCCACCATTTCCCTGACTGATGAGCCATGTAGCCGTTTTCGACGAGCGTTTTGATGATGCTGGGTTGATCGTGGAAGGCTTCTTGGACGGCGACATCTCGGGCCGCCCGATTATCGTATCCAAAAACATCATTCCCAGTGGCTCCATGGTCAAAGGGGAACAGCCCAGTAGCGATCGAGGCTAGGGAAGGGCGGCAAAGCGGGGAAGCCACATAACCGCGTTCGAACGAAAGGCTCTCGGATGCCAGTCGATCGAGATGAGGCGTTTGGATTTCCGGATGCCCCATGAATCCGTAGTCCGTCCAACCTTGGTCATCGCTGATTATAAGTACGATGTTGGGTTCCTGCTCTCCTGACAAGATGAAGGCGAAGATTAGCGGAGCAGTTAGTTTGAGAGGGTTTTTCAATAGAGCTTCTATGAATAAGAGCATTAGTCTGTTCCAATTTAGGTACATTTATTGACTGGCGTCAGCGACCACGGTACCCGGGTCCTTCCAGTTGAATTGCTTGGGGTCGAATCCATATTCTACCGTGGGCTTGATGATGTCGAAGTAAGGGGACAGATCGAAGTCGCCAGGAGCGAACAGGCTGTGATGCCTGATGTGAGCATACTCTTCGATAGCTCCACTCAACCATGGATCCTTGGATTCTTCTTCGGAAAAGAAGGGCAAAATCGGATAGCCAACGGAGTGAAAGGCTTGGGCAACTAAGGAGGAGCATATGGCCCGTGTTGGATCTCCACTACCAATCGCGAGCAAGCGACGTCTCCAATGATCAGGGACAGGCGGGCGCTGGATCAAGTATCTGGCCAAATCAAAAACGTTTTTTAGGTCATATTGGTCGCCTTCACGCGAAACCGCGTAATCAACGAGCTGGTCAATTTCTGTTTGCGAGAGGCCAACGGGGCGGCAAATGCGTGTATGCCGCTCGTAGAAAATCGATAAGGGCATGAGGCGAATCCCCTCCCGGATATCGGCCTCCACGATAACCCGGGCGTCTCCGCCCATCTCCACTGGGTCGACGGCATGATCTATGTAAAGCGCGGCATGTGACCAAGTGGACTGGGTCAGGTACTTAATAGCCACGCTAAAGCGGCTGCCTCCCTCAACAAGAATTACGTCTCCTTTCTTAAGTGCGGCTTTGAATTTCTCAGGTGGGTTAGTTGGACCCTTGACAGGGTGCCGCGCCGGTTTTGAGAGATACCGGGCAAGTCTCGATCCAATGCCTCTAAAGAATGACGAATTCACGGGTAGAGCAAACCCGGAAACTCGATTGAAGGCAAGCGGATCTAGGTGTTTAGGCCAAGGTCTTCCTCTTCGCCTTTCAATACCGACTTAAAGCTAGCGATGTTTTCCTGCGAACCCATAACTAGAATCAAGTTCCCCTCGTCAAGAACCTCCTGCGGAGAGGGCCCGATAATTCTCTTTTCTCCTTTTTGTATTCCTACAATGGTGACACGGTATCGCGAGCGTATTTGCGTATCTTGAATGCGCATACCGTTCCAAACGCACCTTGGTGGGACGACTTCGCGAATGAAAACGAACGGTTCGGATAGAGATCCACCTTCCGCTCCCTGCAGGCTTAAATAACCCTTGGCTCGCTCAATTTGCTCAGGCTCGCCGAGCACGAATATCTTGTCGTTAGGATAAAGGTGGGTATCGGGATCAATACTAACGAGTTCGTAACCGCTCCGTTCAATGCCGGCTACGATCGCTCCGCTGTGAGAGCGAAGATCGATATCCATAATCTGCTTTCCAATCCATTTCGAATCGACACTCAAGGTCACTGGCTCGACATTCACCTGCCAGGGCTCTCGGGATTCGATCGTCTTTAAACTGCTCGAGATCTTCTGCGAGAGTCGCTCTTCCGCTTCGTTTTTCATCGATTTGATGATCGCGGTTTCCCAGTGATGATGCAGGTGGATGAGATTCTTCCAGAATATCCATCCCACGATTCCGGTGGTCACCAGGAAGGTGACGAATACCGACCCAGTAGGGAAGTAGTTGGCCGCCACCAGCAAGAATACCGTCCCGTAGACGAAAAGCAAAAGCAGCAGAATCAACCCATTGAATGCGGAACGGTAGGCCCCATCGGAAAACTGTTTAAAGGAAGGGCGACTCATCGCTGCATCCGAGAATAGCAACACAAGCACGTTTAGATTTCGCATGGTATCCACCAGGAAGGGAAGGCTGACGAGAACCGAAAGCAGAAACACAGACTGTTGAAATAGGCTGTGGGACATTGGAAGAAATTCGGGCGGCGTGAGGCGTTGCGAAACCAGTGCAGCTCCAATAATTACCCCAATTATTATAAAGAAATGGATACAAATTAAAGAGAACGGCTTTTTTGCCAAGGCCACAAATGAACTGCGACTGATAGAAAGGCTTATCGTTCCGGTCCACTGTCCATAAAACGAGCAGAACTCTTTGATGGCTTTGGGCGAAAAGCGCTTCCCCCAGGACAAAACGCGGGCTTCATTCTGTATCAGCGTAGGCGTGGTAAGTATCGTTATGAACGCGACTCCTGACACAATCGATTGCAGTTCGGAGCTCGTGGCTCCATGAGTCGCTCCGATTGAGACTATAACGAAACTGAATTCCCCGATCTGGGACTTTATTAGAGCGGACCTCGTCGCCTCGGAGGGATCTCGACCAGCCAGGAAGAATCCAAGCCAGCAAGATGAGAATTTCCCAATTATGATAACCATTGAAAGAAGGATAATTATCGGAGCGTATCTAAATAGAGCGCCCGGATCGATGAGCATCCCGACTGTAACAAAGAATAATGCGCTGAACAAATCCCGTAGCGGTTCTGTCAATTGCTCGATTTTCTCCGCCAATTGCGATCTAGACAGAATCGCCCCGGCCAGGAATCCTCCCAAAGCCCAGGAGAAATTGAATTTGTAGGCCAATAGGCCAACCAGGAAGATGAGGCCAAGGGCGGCCATTGTGACCAATTCTGTGGTGCCGCGGGCTACGAGAAAACGGGTAAGGCGGAAGGCCCCGAGCTTTCCTATAAGAAAGACCAGCACGGTAAAAATCGCGATAAACAGGAGGGACCGGCCTATCGCTTGGACGTTCATAGTTCCCTCAGCCGCCATGCCGCCTAAAAGAACCAGGAGAAGAATGGCGAGAATGTCCTCGAGGACGAGAACCCCTATGGTTAAGCTGGCATGGGGTTTATGGATTAGCCCGCGCTCTCGAATCAGCTTTACCGATACCATTGAAGAGCTGATGGAAAAAAGCCCGCCTAAGAACCACCCATCCATGGCCGAAAGTCCGAGCAATCGACTGGCTTCCATGCCCAAAAACAGCATTAGCAAGGTCTGCAAGGCCAAGGCCGTAAGGGCTGGACCGATCAACCGCTTTAATCGTCCAAAATCGAATTCTAGACCAATGTAGAACAGGAGGAAAATGACTCCGAGCTCGCTCAGTTCTTGGACGTTATCGAGCTCGACAAGAGCCAGACCCATGTGGGGGCCCACCAAGAACCCCGCTACTATGTAGCCGATAAGCAGGGGGATCTTGAAACGGTGCAGCGCCAGCGCGGCCACCGCCGCCGCGAAAAGGATCCAGGCTAGGTCGTTTACGATTGAATGCTCATGCATGGATGGATTCGTCGCGATCTTGCGATCAAAAGCGCTCGGCCTTAGCGAGACGCGTTGTGGGCCTCAGTCTTTGCCAAATGGAGGATTAGGCTTCCTTCCATATAGTATTCGACATAGTTGCCCGTAGTTTCCACCCAGTCCGTGTATTCATTCGGAGCCTTACCTTGATTGGCAGGGGAAACGAGCTCTTGCTTTCCATTAAACCAATTTCGGTAGCCCGATTTAAAGAAGTTGGAATTCTTCAAAATGATTTCTTTTTCTTTGTGGTCCGGATTCAAAAGCAGATAAATGCGACCGTTTTCGGCGATTTTCACATCTCGGATGATTTCAACATCTCGAACTAGCGCCGTGTAGGGGCCATAGGTTTCCAATTCCAAATCCTCATTGGCCAGAGTGAAGGCTCCCAAGGAAATCAAAACCATAGCGGATACCCATCTGAATATTCGGTTCATAGGCTGAATTACTGCCATGCTTTAGGTCCAGTGGCAAGAAGCCTTTATCCTCGAATTTTCCCGCGGTCTTGATTTTGGTGGCTTGTGGAAGAACTAAAGATTTGCTCCTGGTATTGCACCCTCTAATGATAGCACTCGTTAGCAACTTGATGGTTGAGAAGGCTAGGAAATCGATCCTTATGGCAACCGCGTTCCTGGTAGTCTCCACGGCAGTACGCGGCCAGGAGACGGCTGCTT
>CAZFUD010000305.1:0-4374 GCA_964521705.1 uncultured Opitutaceae bacterium
GTGGACTGCTCGAGCTGCTCCTGCTTGACCACTTCTGAGACCGGGATCACGTCCACGGAGTTCAGGCCCGCAAGAGATATACTATGCCGGGATTGAGCGATGATGTTGCCGCTCAAGATCCGACCGTCTTTGAGCGTCAAAACGTTCATCTTGTAGTCCTGAGGCAATACGGCACTGGGATCTATCAGATTTTCTAGCAAATAGTAGACGTTCTGGCGATCGCTACCATTCAAGTCCGGGCCTAAGTTACCCCCTTCTCCAAATATAGAATGGCAGGAGGCGCAGCTTGCTTGAAATAACTTCTTTCCGTTGGCGACATTCGCCGTTCCCAACCGATCCGATGTCAGCTTCGTTTGCCAATCATCAATCAAATTTCGTTTCTCTTCAGGAGTTTGCCGCAAATGCCCCCAAACTTCTTCCAAAAGTTCGTTCAGCTCCGCATCGCCAAGATTGTGGATTTGTCTGGCATGAAATGCGGACAGATCATTCCTGGGAACGATTCTATTCTTAATGGCATAAACCAACGGCCCGGCAAAAGAGATCCTCGAACTCAAGGTCGCCATCGCTGCTTGCCGATCATCCGTCAGATAGCGGCGATAGGGCCTTAAAATGGTAGCGGCGATCTTAGGATCATCGAATGCCGCGAGTTCAAGAATGGCCTGATTCCGGCGCGACTGATTGTCCAATAGCTCCAGCCAATCCTGCTGGGTCATTGGAGCGCTTTGATCGAAAACCGGCTCTAACTCGGCAGCGACTGCGCGAACTCCGGCATCGATTGACCGCGACAAAGCCTCCCAATTCGAAGGCGGTTCGATTACCCTCAATCCATGCAAGGCTTCCTCAATTCCCCTCACCCCAGCTCGGGCTTGGAGCAGGTCGCCACGTTTCAGTGTATCGGATATGGCCGCCACCAGCTTTGGCATTAGATCAGTATTTAGATCGAAGTCGCTAGCGATTCGCCGGACGATGTTCTTGTAAATCTGGGCATCCGCGCAACTGGCCAAGAATTCCATCGCTCGACCGGGATCCGCCTCCACTAAAGGTAACAAGGCGTACCAAATCATATAGGGCAAATTCTGATCTTCTGCGTATCCAAAATCTAGCAACAGATCTTTCGCCAAAGTCCATTTTTGCTCCTCCAAAAAGCGAGGGAAAGTAGACGCTACATACAGGCGAACCATACGCGATTTACCATTGCTGGCCAGCTTGCGGATTTTCTCGAACTGATCCTCAGTCGGGCAACCCTCTTCTCCGATCAGCCGGACCGCCCAGCTGCGAACATGCTCATTTGAATGATCTAGCAAATCGGTCAGCCGCTCTTCCCCCACTCCACCCGTGCTATGCAAAGCCCACAAAAACCTGAGCTGCCGATCCACAGGATAGCTGCCCGTATCCAACATTCGGATCAATGCCTTCCTAGCGTCTTCAATATCCACTCCAGCAACGTGCCGCTCTTGCAGCAATCGACGCGAGTGACGGACAAAGTAGTCGTTTCGATTCAGCTGATTGGCCACGAGTTCCAGGTTGGACTGTTTCGCTAGGTCGAATGGGCCCTGTTGATTCCCTTCGCCGTAAACCACTTTGTAAATACGCCCACTGGTCCGATGGACGCCGTCGTTATCATGGCACTCCCCAATATCCGTCCAATCGGAAAGATAAACGCCGCCCTCCGGTCCGTAAATTTGAGTGACCCCTTTGTACCAAGGATGGTTGGCGGTCATGAAATCATTGCTGTGAGTCGCTACGTATCCAGAACCCGATCGTTGCAGGATGTCGTTATTGATACGACGACCGTGGGTGTTGCTGAGAAAGATCGTGTTGCGGTACTTGTCTGGCCAATTGTCGCCCAGATAGATCATGGCTCCACAATGCGAGTGTCCCCCTCCCAGCAGGTCTGTAGGCCCTTCCGCGTTGTCACGAAACTTTCGTCGATCCGTCCACTTCCCTTCGTGATGCAAATGATCGGCAGTCAGTGGAATCCGATCGTAGACATGAGCCGCCGAACCCTGGCCATGCATACGGGGATAATAGGCGCCGGGAATGACATGCCACAAATGGCCATTTACGTTGCCGGTCATGAACATTTCGCCCATGTCGTTCCAGTCTAGGCCCCATGGGTTGGTTGTGCCGCGAGCGACGATTTCAAACTCGTGCGTTACCGGATGCAGCCGCCAGATTCCGCAACTGACATCGATGCGTTCCGAAGCGGGCGTTCCGGGTTTCCCTACTAAGGACGCGGCAGTGATTCCATGCCTGCCATAAAGCCAGCCATCGAGTCCCCAGGTTAGGCCGTTAAAGAAATTGTGGTTGGCCGAAGTGGTAAATCCGTCCAAGACGATTTCAGGAGGACCATCCGGCACATCGTCGCCGTCGCGATCCGGAATGAACTCAAGATTGGGCGAATCGCAAATCCAGACCCCGCCAAAACCAACCACCATCCCGGACAGATGCGTCGCCTTGTCATAAAAGATCTTCCGCGAGTCAAAGCGCCCATCATTGTCGGAATCCTCAAACACTAAAACCCGATCCTCCCCCTTCATTTCCCACTCTTTGTAGGAATAGGACTCGGCAACCCAGACCCTTCCCCGATCGTCCAGCTTCATGGCGATCGGTTGTCGCACGTCGGGCTCTCCAGCGAACAAAGTAGCCGAGAATCCTTCCGGCAATCGCATAGCAGCGGCGGCAGCTTCTGGAGACAAGGGTTCCTGTCCTGGAGCCTGGGTGTTTACGGGGATGTATCGATCAGCCGCGAAGACGGGAAGACAAAGGAAACAGTAGAGTCCGAGAATTCTCAAATGATCTTTCATGGGGCAAAGCCTTTAAAGTCAGTCGCATATGATCAGGGTTGCTCTGCCAACGGTCAAGATCCCACGAGAATAGAAAATGGAAGATTTTTCATCCTTTTCTAGCTAGTGGAGCCTAACTAAACCCCTATCTAAGACGTCGTTTCGATCGATATGGTCTAAACGAAAGCCTTCGCAATTTGATAAATCTAACAGCCGTAACCGCTATTGACGATCTCGTCTACTGTCTACTCGGCAAACCAGTTCTGAGCGAGAGGGTTCCTCCCAGCAATCTATTTTCGCGTGAGGAAGCCTACAGATTGGATTGCCCAAACAATTCCCCGACTTCAAATGTATCTTCAATTGCCGCAAGCATTGCGACTGTAGTTAAATTTATGTGACAAATTATTTGAAGAGCTCTTCGTAAAGAGCCTCTGCGTTTTTGAATGCGCTAGACTCGGAGCCCGCCAAAAGTCGCCAAAATTCCATTCATTCCGATTCAATCAATAGTAAACAAACAGGCTTTCCAGCGGGGAGGCTTCTCCTTTGAGAACGATGCCTATGGAGCCAATATTATTGGTAAACGATCTCCGAAGCGCTCCGGTTTTGCTCCCGCATCGGAGCTGAGGCTAATGCGGATGGACGCTGATTCAGCTCGCAAGCCAGAGTCTCGACGAACCTACCAATTTGCGCCAGTAATCCACTTTATCTCACTGTAAATAAATTCCTCGCTCTATCTGGCATAAATGCTCGCATATGCAGCCTCTCCATAAATTCGCCATACTCATCGCAACCCTACTGCTCGCCGTATTCGGCCAAACGCAGCCCATATCACCACCCAACATCGTCATTATCCTCGCTGACGATTACGGCGTCGGAAATATCCAAGCCCACTTTCCCGACAACAAACTATCTTCGCCCCATCTGGATCGTTTCTCGGCTCAATCGATGCGGTTCACCAATGCTCACAGCGGTTCGGCGGTTTGCACGCCCACCCGCTACGGGCTATTAACCGGACGCTACGCCTGGCGAACCCGTCTACAGGAGTGGGTTTTGGCCTGCTACGAGCCACCATTGATACCGAAGGACCGACTAACCTTACCGGGCTTTCTGAAGCAGCATGGATACGCCACCGCCTGTTTTGGCAAGTGGCATCTCGGCTGGAATTGGCGCGGGCCCCAGAAGAGCTCGATGGTAGTGGAGTCGATCGTCTTGAGCAAGCGAGTCTGGGATTATTCTCAGCCCATTCTCGATGGACCGACGACACGCGGGTTTGACACCTATTTTGGCACCCACGTCCCCAATTTCCCTCCCTTCACATTCATCGAAAACGACCGAATTCTAATACCGCCCACCGATCGATTTAAGCACGATCCCAATGACGGGAAGTTCTTGCCTAGAATTTTTGATGGCAACCCCATGGCGCCGGGCTGGCGCTTCGAAAGCATCCTGCCGGAAATCACCAAGCGGGCAGTCGCCTATATTCATGAGCAATCCAAACGGGACCAGCCCTTCTTTTTGTACTTTCCCATGACCTCTCCGCACACGCCTATCGTACCCAACGAGGCCTTCAAAGGGAGGAGCGGTATTT
>CAZFUD010000306.1:0-4366 GCA_964521705.1 uncultured Opitutaceae bacterium
CAAACCTACTTTATCCGTCGCCTCCAACGCCGCTTCCAACATCATGGCAATATTTTCGATTTTCTGCCTCTTGATCGGATTCTCCCAGCTTTGTTTGTTGGCGACCAGCTTCGTGTTGGTTTTCAAGAGGGTATCAACGATACGCAATTTGTTCGCCACCAACGAATTGCCCGTCTCAGACAAATCGACAATAGCGTCCACCATGTCAGGAACCTTCACTTCTGTCGCCCCCCAAGAAAACTCTACTTCCGCCTCGACGCCCTTATCTTCGAGGAATCGTCGCGTCAGATTCACCACTTCCGTCGCAATCCGCTTACCCTGGAGATCCTCAACCGCTTTGATTTCCGACGCCTCCGGCACGGCCAGGACCCAATAAGAAGGGCGATTCGAGGCTCGGCTGTAAATGAGGTCGCAAACCTCAACCACGTCAGAACCATTCTCGACGATCCAATCATAGCCGCAAAGCCCCACATCGAAATACCCATGATCGACGTACCGGCTAATCTCCTGACTCCTCACAAACCGGCCTTCTATCTCCTCGTCGTCGATACTCGGTTTGTACGAACGAGAGCTTTTTCGGATATTCCAGCCCGCCTTGGCAAACAGCTTTATTGTCGCTTCTTCCAAGCTGCCTTTCGGCAACCCGAACATTACTATTGGCGCTTCTTTAGACACCCCACACCTCGAAATCCAAGCTAACGCCGGGCGCAAGCCAATTCTCGTTAACTTTTTTGGCTTTTTTACATTTTTACATTTTACACGATCTGTATTCGTATTTGTAAATAAAAAGCGCGTAGATAGGTAAATCCCTCTGTTTTCCCGGTTATCTGTCAAAACACCTTAATTATCAGTCACCACAAATATGCCTAGTAAACCGAAGCCTTTGGTATTAATCGTCGAGGACGAAGTCGAACTCGCCAACGTCATCGCAGAACACCTAGAAGCTGCTGGCATGCAAACTCAGGTCTGCAATCGCTGCGCTCTAGCCATGCGGTTTCTCAAAAACAATTTCGCGAACATCATTCTCCTGGATTTAACCCTCCCCGATCAGAATGGCTTCGCCTTCATGGAGGATCTCAAGAACGAGGACATTAACATTCCTACGATCTTCCTAACCGGTAACGACTCGGAAATCTCCAAAGTCAAAGGACTCGAACTTGGGGCGGATGATTACGTAACCAAGCCATTTAGCGCCCCCGAACTCGTCGCTAGAATTCACGCTGTTTTGAGACGGGCCGAGGTCGCGAACGACTTTAACGTCACCAAGAACGTAAAACTCACTGATGCTCCTTTCACTTTCAATACGGCTCGCGTCAATCCCACAACGATGGAGCTCACCTTTACCGACGGTGAAGTGGTTACAATCGGCCGCAAAGAAATCGGTATCCTATCCTATTTTCACGACAACCCCAGCACCATCATCACTAGAAAGAATCTGATACACTCGGTTTGGGGTATACATGCGGACATTCGAAGTCGCTCTCTCGATCAATACATTGTCAAGATTCGGGATCTCTTTAAGCGCAAAGAGGTGCCCCTGGACAATCTGAAGACCATACACGGAATCGGCTATCAATACGAACCGATGAAGACCGCCGAGGCTCCGCAAGAAGCGTAGGAGCGAGCAAAGAAGAGGGCTTTACCTCTTTATTATCCCCTTGGCGAGGAATGATGGCTCGGCTTGCTTTGCCGGGCAGCGATACGATCGGATGAGGAACTCGCTCCCAGCGAGCGTCCACCAGATACACTAACTCCTTTGCCATCCGATTCTGGCCTCGGGCCGAACCGAAATCCGCTGCTATCCTGATAACCTTCGGGAGCTTTCGCTATGTAGTGAAGCAACACGGCTATTCCAATTGCCGCAACAAATGCAAAAACTACCAGAATGCCTATCATAGGGATAAAATCGACTCGCTGAACCTGCGATTAAGAGAATGCTCGTGGGTTAACTGATTTTGGGACTTATTTGAGGATGGGATAAAACGGTGTTTCGATCGTAAGATCCAAATCTAGAACTTAGCTAATGGAAACCCTCCGCATAATCAAATTAGATCACCTCCATTTAATATTGTAACTTTAATTTAACACAATCCTAGTAGCCCTACGTATCCCCTATTCGCGGATCCTCAACTACGAGTTCAGAGATCTCTAGTCATCATCGACCGACACCAAACCTCTTGCTCCACCTCTATTAAAAAGTAGACATAGTGAAACGGAGTTTGTTCGCCGCCTACAGGCACAGCGACATTCCACTTACCTTAACCGGTAATAGGAATCCGGATTGTAGAGATAGTAAAAGTCGAAAGGCTCTAGCCTTGGAAGGGCAATGAATGGCCTTCCGTCATCGCCCAACTCCTCTTTCAGCAGCTCATCTTGAGCGAAAATTACGCTAGAGCCAAACCGTCCCGGATTCTTGTCGATCGACATCTCCCAAATGCGATCCACCAAATGGTCGATCCACTTGAGCTTCACCGCTTCATCGCCGAATTCTCTCCAATCGCCATCTGAATTCTTCTCGTACATCATCGCGATGAACTCGTCTAGATTCAGTCCCATTTTTTCGGCGATCGGCCTGGCAACGCGACGCCACCATTCCTCAGCCTCTTCCAGGAATTCCCTTTGCTGGGTGAGGTTGCCCATTCCGCCCCAGCTAATCTGGTGGTGCAGAACGACGGCATTTGGATAGCAATAAGAACGCTCGGCCAACGTCGCGATTCCCGCAGCCATACTAGCGGCATAGGACTTCACAACCACGTATACCAGAGCCTTGCTTCCCTGCATCGATTTCAGGATTTTATAACCGGACATCACCGAACCTCCTGGAGATGAGTCGATGACCAGAAAGATTGGGTATTCCGTGCTTTCGTTGTTATAAAAATTGATACGTTCGCTAACGTAATCAGCAAGCCCGCTCCAGATAGGACCATTGAGCGGTATCCTGCGGTCACTGACGTGAAGAACTCCTTCCACGAAGGGCTCTTTTAAGTACATCAGCTCGCGATCGGAGTAGATGAGGTCCTCAACCAGGTCGCTTTTTTCCTTTACTGACAGTTTTGCCGTCAATTCCACGACCTCTAAATCCAATTTCGCCCGACGAGTTTTCAGATGGGCGTCTTCTAGTCTCAATTGGTTGATCTCTGTCTCGATCTTCTTGAGGGCTACGGAATTGCCCAATTTCAAGCGTTCTTCCTCCATTCGCAGCTCCGCGAGCTCAACGTTCATCGCTTTCTTCGACTCCAGGCTATCCAATGAGAGCTCCTTGTTCAATGAGTCAATCTTCGCATTCAAACGATCCGTTTCCGCTTTCCGCTCCGATAGCTCACTCGCCAAGCGCTCTCTAGCGATTGAATTCTCCATCGCCAAACGCTCCTTTTCCTCGCGCATCTCCTGGAGCTCTTCCTTGAATTTTTCTGACCTGAGAGCCATTCGGGCCTGAATCAAATCGCGCTCGTTTTTCAAGCGTTTCAATTCTTTCTCACGGGCCTCTTCCTCGGGGTCTTTTTCCGGTTTTTCGGATTTGTCGGATGCGGGCTCCTCACCTCCGATTCTGTCAATTTCGGCGTCTTTCGTGTCGCTACCATTTACGGTGAGCGGAGCGAGCTCATTTGACTCCGACTGGGCAAACGCCAGAGGGCCCATAATTCCGCATACGATCAAAATACTCGTTAACTTAGTCATCTCCATCCGCATATCTCTAATCCTAATTATCTAAAAAAACGATGGTCCACTGAAACGCAAACCTTCTAGAACGCGAGTAAAACCCTCCGCCATTCCGTTTCTTTGTACCCTCTCCCAACTCAATTCCGACTGCATATTGAAATCGTCCTAAACGACGATTTCCATAAAATAACTAGATCTCGACAGCTTTCCCCATAGGAATGTTTCCGTGAATTTGGAATCACTGGAGTTGGTAATCTCATTTATGCGGTCTTTGCAGTCCAAAATCTGCTCGGACCTGGAAGCTCTTGAAGACAACTCTCAAACGTTTTCGCCAGACTCATGGACTCGAGAAGAAGGTGGAGGCGGCCTATCCATGGTATTAGAGGGGGGCGAGACTTTCGAAAAAGCCGGAGTGAATTTTTCCCATGTGACTGGCAGTCAACTACCCCCATCGGCCACGGCTAGTCGTCCCGAGCTAGCAGGACGGCCATTCCACGCCACTGGAGTCTCCATCGTCATACATCCTAGAAATCCTTATGTCCCCACCTCCCACGCGAACGTACGTTTCTTTCTAGCGCCCGCCCACCAGGATGATCAGAATCCTGTATGGTGGTTCGGCGGGGGCTTCGATCTCACGCCTTACTACGGATTCAAAGAAGATGCAGTCTCTTGGCATAAGATGGCTAAACAAGCCTGCGATCCATTC
>CAZFUD010000307.1:0-4362 GCA_964521705.1 uncultured Opitutaceae bacterium
GCAACATGCGACCAATACCGTTTTCGGAAACGACATAGGGACGGCGCGGTTTGTCCGTTCCGGTTTCGGCGACTGATCGCAAGCTTCGCCCCGGTAAGAATTCCGGGACGCCAATACCTGCATACTCTGCTAGCGTGGGCAATGTATTAAGCCCGCTGCTCACAAGGCTCTTATCATCGACGACTCCTCCCGGGATCACGCCCTTGTACTGCATTAAATAGGGCACGCCCGCCGACTCTTCGTAGAACAGATTCTTGGATGCTAGTCGATGGCTGCCATCCATGTCACCGTGGTCGGCGGTAAAGACTATGAGCGTGTCTTCATCGAGACCATGCTCTTCCAAACCATCGATCAGTTCGCCTATTTGAGCATCCACGCGTTCAGTCAATCGGCAATAAATCCAGCGATAGTGGCGCCAATCTCGGTCTGTATAGTCCTCGCGTATCAGCTTGGCGGGGGTAACCGCATCGACTTTCAAATTTTCCTGGATTCCGCTCGGCTCGTTTTCGGGAATTCCGCTATTCTCCGGAAGTGGCGGCAACTGATCCTCCGGCAACGCTCGGGCTTCGCTCAACAGTTTATCAACTAAAGCCAGCCCCTTTCGATTCGGGTTATCGGCCCTAGCATTGTAAGCAAAACATATGTCGTGGGGATTAATGAAGGAGGCCACTGCGAAAAAGGGCTCGTCGCGATCTTTAGTAATGAAGTCCAAACAGGCGCCAGAAAGTTTGTCTCGTTGATCGCGGACAATAACATCGTAACCGCCGCTCTTCGGCTCTAACTCGGGCGGCAAATGCGTCTTCCCTCCGTAGAAGGTAGCATAACCCGCTCGCTTCATGAGTTTGCCCAAAGAATTATTCGTCACTTCCCCTGGTATAGTCGCCTTCATACCATTATTGAATACGCCAAACCTCCCGGGCATCATCCCCGTAGCCATGGATAGTCGACTAGGCATGCATACCGGATTGGTCGCATAAGCATTGGTGAAACGGATACCGGATTCAGCAACGCTATCCAGGGCCCGAGTCTTCAAATAGGGATTACCCGCTGCCGACAGCATCTTAGCATGATGCTGATCAGTTATGATAAAAAGAATATTGGGGCGGGAGTCGGAAGCTAGGGCCACGGCATTCGCAGCGCATATCACTACGTACACTAGACCCCATGTCCATCGCGTCCGTTGTAACTTGTCTTTCATTTCAATTCACAGAACTTGGTCTGCAGGAGCGGCTTTACGCCGCGATTTTTAGTTTATATTCGAATCGCGGCATAAAGCCGCTACTACTTTTCCGATACGGTCGATCCTCCCTACTTCAAGGGATCCGCCATTCGACCCATGAACCAGGAAAACTCGGATTTCATTTTCGTCAGGGTTCCCTCGTACTTAGCATTGCCAGCCAGATCGTTCAATTCCAAGGGATCCGTATCCAAATTATAAAGCCGGTATTTATCAATTGTCGGATAGTGGATCAATTTAAAGTCCTGGCTAATGAACGCCCGCTGGCTTTCCGGCTCGTAAGCCCCATAGATATAGTCGTACTGCAATTCGCGATCGCCGTTCATTACTGGAAGGAGACTCTTGAATTCCACATACTCGGGAATCGGTATTCCCGCGAGTTCGAGAGATGTGGGCATGATGTCTTGCAGATAAACTCGCGCATCTAGTCTTTCCCCTTTAGCGATGGTGGGGCCAGTGGCAAGAAGCGGCGTCCGCAAACTATGCTCATACATGTTCTGCTTGCCTATGAAACCATGATGCCCCACGGCCAAACCGTGATCCGCAGTAAAGAAGATGTAGGTATTGTCAGCCTTGCCACTTTTTTCTAAAGCGTCAAGAATGCGGCCGATCTGCTCGTCCATGTGCGTAATGATCGCATAGTACTCGCGGCGATGCACTTTCACTGCGTATTCGGTTCTTGGATAAGGAGCGAGCACCTCGTCCCTCACCTCGGCAACGTTGCCAGCTTCCGCATAAGGATATTCGGGTATAAAGCTTTTGGGTACATCGATCCGATCAAGGGGATAGCGATCTAGATATTTTTGGGGAGCCTGCCTCGGATCGTGGGGCGCATTGAATGCCAAATACATGAAAAACGGCTTCTCGGAACGGCTTGTAATTTCCATGAAATTCTCAGCGTTGTCGGCCACTACCTCGCTCCAATGACGTCCACCCGCCCAAAATCCTTCGAATTTCGGATCCGTCGCATCCCACGGATCAGGCTGGCCTTCTATGGGCCGACCGTAAGCCTCCGGATAGTAGATTGGTCCAGGCATTCCTGGGCGGACATGGGATACATGGTCGAAAATCGCTCCGGTATCGGCCTTTACATGCCACTTGCCTGTGAAAAACGTTTCGTAACCCGCATTGCGCATGAGCTGCGACCACATGCGTTCGTTGCTGATCTCCTGTGATAGCTTTGGCTCAAGGTCTCGAGCTCGCCAAAGAAAGCGGCCGGTATTGATCATCGTACGGCTAGCCACGCAAATGGCCCCGTGCCAACCGCCCATATTATACGTCTGTGTGAAGGCAGTTCCTTGATTGGCTAGTCGATCCAGATTCGGCGTATCGATATCCGTATATCCCAGGGCGGCAATGGTTTCGTAGCACTGATCATCCGCGAAAATGAAAAGGATATTAGGTTTCTCGGCGGCGAAACCTGAGGACGCGAATAGGAGAGCGATTATGAACGAAAAGGGGAAGGGTTTGGTCATACCTTGATTTACGCGCTTCCGGGGACATTCGACAACGAAAGAATCGATTGCTGAAATTTTGAGAAGAAAGGTAGCAGCCTTTAGAACTTAGCCCCCAAAATCGCATTGGCATCACAAACAGACCCCTTAGTCTTTCCGTCATAAAACTATTTCGCCTATGAAAGCACCCCTATCTCGCCGCAAATTTCTCGCTGCTTCGGCTGCCGCTACCGCTTTCCAGATCGTTCCGCGGCATGTAATCGCCGGTTCCGGCCAAACGCCTCCCAGCGAAAAGCTGAATATCGCCGGGATTGGAGTCGGGGGGATGGGAGCGTCCAACCTTCGCAAGTGCAAAGAAGAAAACATTGTGGCTTTGTGCGACGTTGATCACGACTACGCTGCTCCAATCTATGAAGCCTATCCCAAGGCGAAAATCTACACCGACTATCGCGAGATGTTCGACAAGCAAAAGGACATCGACGCAGTTATCATCGCCACGCCGGATCACACGCACGCGGTGATCACCATGCGGGCCATGGAAGCAGGTAAACATGTCTTTTGCCAGAAACCTCTAACCCATACCGTACACGAGGCCCGCGCCATCACGGAAGCGGCCAGACGCTACGGGGTACAAACACAGATGGGCAATCAAGGCCATTCGTCCGAGTACATCCGACTTATGAAAGAGTGGATCGATGATGGGGCTATCGGGGACGTTCGAGAAGTACACGCGTGGACCGATCGGCCGGTAGGCGGCCAAGTTTGGTCCACCTTCGCAGTCAAAGCCAAGTCCCTCGAACGGCCCGCAATTCCAGCGAGCCTAAACTGGGATCTTTGGCTAGGGCCCGCCCAATACCGTCACTACCACCCGGACTATCACCCAAAAACCTGGCGAGCTTGGATTGATTTCGGCACTGGTCCCCTCGGTGATATGGGCTGTCACATTCTCGATCCCGCCTTCTGGGCGCTCGACTTGGGGGCGCCGGAAATGATCAACGCTTCCACTACCCATTGGGAAGAGGATGTCAGCTCACAAACCTTTCCTCGGGCCTCAATCGTTCGCTACCAATTTCCGGCTCGCGGCAAGAAGCCTCCCGTTAAATTGACCTGGTATGATGGGCGTCTTCTCCCGCCTCGACCCGAGGAACTAGAGCCTGATCGAGAGCTCCCGAAAAGCGGCGCCATTATCATCGGCGACAAAGGCAAGATGCTGCATGGCTCGCACGGGGCCAGCAGCTTGAGGATCATTCCCGAAGAGCGCATGAAGGCTTACCAGCGACCGGCGAAAACGATCCCGCGCGTCAAGGGCAGCCATGAAGATGATTGGATTCGGGCCTGCAAGGAAGGAAGTGATGGCACGCCAGCGAGTTCAAATTTCGAATACGGAGGAGCTCTCACCGAGATGGTCCTGCTCGGTATGGCCGCCATCCAAATAAAAGACCAGAATTTGCGTTGGGACACGAAAAACTTGCGTTTCACGAACAACGAAGACGCCAATTCCTTAATCAATCCGCCCTACCGCGAAGGCTGGGCGCTGTAGAGTGCGGGAATCGCGTTATAGAAGCAGTAGCACAGGCTTCTATCCTGTGTTTATATTTCAATTACAACCCCAACTCTAGCTTCAACTTGAAAAAGCCATCTGGGTCGATGGGGGTAATGCCTTCATTAGAC
>CAZFUD010000308.1:0-4347 GCA_964521705.1 uncultured Opitutaceae bacterium
GACATCACCATTTTTTTCAAGAATGGCTAAATGATCTTTTCCTTGTTGGGAGTAAAAGTAACCATGTTCGACAGGACGCCTCGGCCACTCGTGTTCATGGAGCCGGAATGTACGACCAAGTTCCTCAATCACTTTACGGAAAACGGGGGCCAGTATATCGGCGAAGCCCAGTACGAGAGTATCCAATGGGACTCCGTTTCTCAGGTGGTCACTAAACTGGACAATGGAACGGAGATCTCAAGCGACAAGATGCTGGTCGCCCAAGGCCGTATCGCTAATACGGCTGGCCTTGGACTGGACGCCCTCGGAATTGAGTTTGGACGCAATGGCACCATACCAGTTGACGACAACTACCAGACGAGTATTGAAAATATTTACGCGGTTGGCGACGTCATCGGCCCTCCATCACTGGCTTCCGTATCGATGGAACAAGGGCGGCGGGCAATTTGCCATGCCTTGGGCACCGATCCGGGAAGCAAGTTCGAGCTAGTCCCTATTGGAATCTACGCGGTTCCAGAACTCTCTAGCGTTGGACTTTCTGAAGAAGCTGCGAGGGAGGAGTACGGCGATGACATCATAATCGGTCGTGCGAGCTTCGACGAAGTCGCCCGCGGGCAGATCGCGGGCATCAAGGACGGTTTGCTAAAGATGATAGTCCATTCCAAAACGCTCAAAATACTCGGTGTTCACATTGTAGCAGAGGGAGCGACTGACTTGATTCACGTTGGCGAGATGGCGATCATCAATAACAACGATGTTCGCGTTTTTCTGGAAAACGTGATGAATTTCCCAACGCTTGGTGAAGCCTACCGGATCGCCGCGTTGAACATTTTGACCAAGCACGCCGGTACTTTGGACCGCCAACCCGAATCTCGAGTAAAGAATCTCATCGAGCAAGCTGAGCTCAACTAAGGGCTGCTAAAATCAATCGAAGCGAACAGCGCTTTCGCTTTGAATTTAGACGTGGGCGTTATAAATAACGTCGATCATGACCGATCTTAAAACGCCCAGAGTTTCCATTCTATATTGCCGGCAATGTCGATGGATGATGCGAGCCGCTTGGCTAGCTCAGGAAATTCTGACTACATTTTCCGAAGACATCGGAGAAGTGGCCTTACAGCCCGGAATCGGAGGCATCTTGGAGATACGTCTAAACGACGAGCTGATTTTTTCTAGGAAAGAGTCCGGGCGATTCCCAGAAGCGAAAGAAATAAAGCAACTCATTCGCGATCAAATCGACCCCAAGCGAGATCTCGGACACAGCGATCGCGGGCAACAACAGAAATAGCGCCGCTAAGCTCCCAGAGCTTCCGCCCATTCGGCTTCTTTAAATCCGACAATGGCGACAATGTCTCCGATCAAAAAGGGGCGTTTGACCAAGTTCCCATTGCTTCGGAGAAGAGCAAAAGCGACTTTCTTTGACATTGATGGAAGCGATTCCTTGATACCAAGCTCCCGATAATCTCTGCCCGACACGTTGAAAAGGCGTCTCAGATTTCCATCGTAAGCGGCCAGCATCTTGTCCAGCTCTCGTTCGCTCGGAGTGGTATCCCTGATAGGAAAATTCTCGTATTCGATTCCGTTTGAATCGAGCCACTTCAGGGCCTTTCGACAACCGTCGCATCCTTTATATGAATACACTTTCAGCATTGCTCTACTTTACCAAACCCCTATTCGAAGCTCAAGAATTCTTTCGAGCCTCAAATATTTCCAGCCACGGTTTCCAGCTATCCGGAGGATCTGCCGTCAAAGAAAGTCTGCGAGCCCCTGAAGGAAGCTCAAAATCCAAGCTTTGGGCATGCAGCAACAGCGGGTTATGGGAATCGCTTGAATAAAACCGATCCCCTACGATCGGACATCCCGCCTCCAGACAATGCAATCGAATCTGATGCGTTCTTCCAGTTTTTGGCAAGGCCTGTATCCAAGAATAGCCATCAGTTGAATCCACTTTTCGAAACGTCGTAACGGCGGGCTTTCCTTCGGTTGGATGGAAGCGGAACCGGCCCGGCGAGACAGGAGCTATCTTCGTATCGATTTTTGTTATCCGCCCATCCCAATCCCCCTTCACGATCGCCCAGTACGCTTTCCGGATTCGCTTGTTTTCGAAAAGCTCTGTTAAGCGCCGGTTCCATTTAGCGTTTAGAGCGAACATCACCAACCCGCTAGTATCGCGATCCAGTCGATGCAGGGGCCGAACCCTACGTTGAGCATAGGAGGCCACCAAATCGCTCAAAGACGTCTCCTCTGAGAGTGGTCGATCAACCAGGATTCCGGGCGGCTTGTTGGCAACCAAGAGATCCTCATCTTCATAAACGATTTTCAGCAAATCTTTCAAGACCCTCTCAGGTAGGGCGATTCTATCTCCGCGTCAATCTTGGCTACTTGCCCGTAAGATCGTAAAGCTCCACAAGAGCGATCCCTGTCTGGTCATTTTTCCCAGATACAATAGCTGTATAAAGACCTGGCTCGAGCCAGACGAACATAGCGCTATCGCCACTTCCTTCTTCTAAAGCAAAGGCGCCCGCCGAGGACATGAATGATTCCAATTGAGCCTTCTCTGGGTGGGCATCCCAATCGTCATTCGACTCGATTAACGATGGGCCACGAAACAATCGCAAGGTCGTGTCCGCTAATACGCCATTAACCCCTTGAGCCGCTATGCCCGAGCCAACCGCTCGCAAGAGAATCCGCTTGGGCAGATTTCCTTCGATAAAAAACCCGGCTATCAGAACCTCATTACCAGTTCCCACCGGGCCTCTCATCGCTACATTGGCTAGGGAGGCTTCCGAATCGTCCGGATCTCCATTGTAAATCTCTACCAACGCGATCCCCGGTTCGCTCCCATTATTGGAAACAATAGCCGTGTAAACGCCGCTCCCCAAAGTGAGCAGATCAGCGCTATCCGCGGAACCTTCATCCAACGCGAAGGCACCCAAGCGGGCCATCTCTTCCGCCAATGTGCCAGCAGAAGCGCTATCTACCCAATCATCGTTGGAGCCGAATGGGATTGGATTGCCGAAGTCGTAGAAACTGATGATGGGGTCCTGAAGATAATCCGCTACTCCAAGGCCCTCTAAGCCAGGTCCAACGGCTCGAACCAAAAGTATTTTATCGCCCGATCCGCCTACAGAAAATCCAGCAATGATATCTCGTTCGCCTCCACCCGGTGAGCCCCTCAGAGCGATGTTATAAATCCGCTCTTTGTTGGGGCTCGGAGCAGCATAGCCCTCTATTGAACCTGAAGAAGCGAGATTTCCCCTGAACTTTGGCCAAACAGAATTCGACAGTCTACCCTCGTTTGAGAACGCATACAAATTTCCGTCGTTGTTCCCCAAATACAACCGCCCTTCAGGTGCGATCGCTACCGAAGAATCGATGATTCCCGTAAACGGCACTCGCTGCAGAATGGTCCCGTCGGGCGACAATAAATTAAGATAGCTTAAGGTGTCATCAATAAAGGAACTGACATAAATGCGGCCTATTTCATCAACTACTGCCGATGTATAAAAATTAAGCCCGATGTCCGTTCTCCAATCCAATTCTCCCGTTCTGCTGATTGAGTACAAGTATCCATCTCTCGAAGATACCAATACGTTGCCTTCTATTCCCAGGGTTGGCGAGGCTTCGATTTCACCTACCGTTTCGTATTTCCATCTCAACGACCCATCGGTCGTGTCGATAGCATATAAGAAATAGTTATTGCAACCAACGAATAAGCTACCCTCTCCGTCTATCAGACAACTGGAAGTAATGATGACATCCCTAGCCTCCACCCCTGGCTCGACAGGCACTTGGAATGCCCAAAGCTCATCACCCGATTCATCATCAAGGCAAACCACCGATCCTTCACTCGTCGCTGCGTAAAGATCCCCATTTGGCCCTATAGCAAGGGAAGCATCCACTTCGCCTTCAATAAAAACTTCCCAAAGAGCAAATCCATCCGGTGACAAGGCATAGACAAAACCATCCGCTCCCCCGAAAAATATTCTTCCGTCCTGGGCCACTGCAGGAGAGGAAAAAATCAAGCTTCCCGTCACGAACGTCCACTCAACGACTCCAGTCGCCGCATCTATCGCATACAAGCTGTTGTCCCAAGATCCTATGTAGATCGTCGATTCATCAGGACTAAGGGCAGCTGACGACTCAACCCAATCTCCTGTTTGCACTGACCATCGTTCGTTGCCGTCATCATCGATGGAGTACACTCTCCCATTTAAGGCCCCAAAGTAAATGT
This sequence comes from uncultured Opitutaceae bacterium, assembly GCA_964521705.1. GTDB lineage: Bacteria > Verrucomicrobiota > Verrucomicrobiia > Opitutales > Opitutaceae > Pelagisphaera. The sequence goes on from CAZFUD010000308.1 coordinate 4,235, forward strand.
TTCCCGAACTATCTAGTGTTGGAGAGCCAAATACCACATCCCCAGCTGAGAATCGCCAAAGCTCGTTTCCAATTTCCGCGTTAAGCCTGATGAAGCTTGCAGCAGATAGGCAT
>CAZFUD010000309.1:0-4343 GCA_964521705.1 uncultured Opitutaceae bacterium
ACGCCGTAAATCCGGAAAATCCATCCTTGACGAACATGCCTGGGTCCGAAATTCGGAAGCCGCGACAAACAGAAACTATTAGATACTCAGCTCATGAGAACGAGCCCTCAAAACCGCGCGCCACTAAATTCGGTAACCTTACCGTTTTTAGTAGTCAATTTACCCAGCCCAGAGGATCAGAAGTTCGGTAACCGCATCCAAGGGATAGCGTATACCCTTTCACCATCGTGACACGAGCTTGTCCGACCGGTTGACATTGAATAGCAGCCACCCTAATTGTTCTTTAGAGTCAAAACTATGACTTTTCGTTATATTCTTTTACTAATCCTACTTTTCTCACCGCTAGTAGCTCAGCCGGAATTGAATTACAAACCCGTCAAGAACTGGGGAACTATGCCCGACGGCTATGTGACCGGAGCGGGCATGGCGGTTGCTGTGGATGCGGGTGATAACATCTGGTACTACACCCGAAGCTCCCACCCAGTGATGCAATTCGACCGAGACGGCAACCTGCTCCAGGCTTGGGCAGAGGACGAGGCTCTTGGCATTCACAAGGGAGCCGCGCATGGCATGGGGATCGGCCCGGACGGTGGCGTGTGGCTGGTCGATCGGGAGACACATACCCTTTTCAAATTCTCGCAAAGCGGTCGGGCCCTACTCACGCTGGGAAGCTTCGCTGCCAAAGAAGGGACGAACGACACGCCTTATGCCTTCAATCGACCCGCCGGTGTTTCTTTCGACCGCAGAGGCAACATCTACGTGGCAGATGGATACCGGAATACACGCGTGGCTAAATACGCCCCCTCCGGCGACTATACCAAATACTGGGGAGGACCCGGAGACGAGGCCGGCCAATTCAATTTAGTCCACGGCTTGACTCTCGACCATCGGGATCGCGTATACGTTGCTGATCGAGGCAACAAACGCGTCCAAGTCTTCGACAAGAACGGAAAATTTCTAGCCGAATGGACTGGACTCGGAACGCCTTGGAATCTCGCCTTCGATAGTCGAGAGAAACTGATTTGGATGTGCGACGGCGATTTGGGACGGATCACGAGGCTCTCACTCGACGGCGAAGTTCTCGGCGGTTTCGGAACAACTGGCAAGGCCGCAGGCGAACTGTTCCAAGTCCACTGTATCGCTGTCGACTCGGAAGGAGCCATCTACACCGCCGAGACCGTGAACCAGCGTATCCAAAAATTTGTGCTCAAAAACTGAGCGGTGTACCGCCTGGATGTGAAGCGGGAAAAAATCCGGCGATTCTTGATACTCAAGTGTCGCCCTTACCCATAAAATTTCATCCCTTCAAACCTATGCCTACCTATATCAAACTCGCTGTCTGCATCCCGACTATTATCTTCGCCTTACTGGGCTGCTCGAAAACGGAAACAAAAGGGCCTCAGTCGGATTCGAAGAAACCGAACATCATTCTCATCATATCGGATGACCAAGGATACGCCGATCTATCTGTAATAGGAATCCTGGATGACGTTTCAACTCCCCATCTCGATCGCTTAGCTTCTCAAGGAACCCGATTCACCCATGCGTACGCTTCCTCTCCCATTTGCAATACCTCCAGGTGCGCGATCATCACGGGAGCCTACCAACAAAGATTCGGCATGCAATGGTATGGCGGGCCAGGCATATCGGAATGGGAGCACCCGACTTTGGCCGAGCTTTTAAAGAAAGCCGGTTACACGAATGGCTACGTTGGCAAAGTCCACTACGGTTCGCCCAACGGTCCTGGAGCCCGAAATTTTCCGCTTGAGCACGGTTTCGACACCTTCTTCGGATCCGAAAACGCCCGTATTCACTATATGATACACAATCAAGCGGCCATCGATGCTTTCGATGCTGCCCGGGCCAAGAACCCTGAGCCCAGCAATTCCTGGGGAATGGGCCCCTTTCGCGACGGTACAGAAGAAGTAGACATGGAGGGCATGAGCACGGAGATCTTCGGATCGAAGGCCCGCGACTTCATAAGCGAACGCAGCGACGACCCTTTCTTTCTATATCTGTCCTTTAACGCGGTACATAATTTCACTCACCAATTGCCTAAAGAATATCTAGATAAGCACGGACTGGATGATTATGGGGATTGGGATCCAGCTGAAGAGCCCTATCTCGATTGGTACTATCGATCTCGTCGTCCCAATAATCCAGACGGGCGGGCCCACTATCTCGGACAGCTTCACTATATGGATCAGGAGATCGGTCGTCTCCTTGATCACGTGGATGAGCTTGGTATTCGCGAAAACACCATGATTATCTACATGGGCGATAATGGCGGTTCCCGGCCAATCTACGCTGAGAATACGCCGTTGCGAGGAAGCAAGTTCACCCTCTATGAAGGCGGCACACGCGTTCCCATGATCGTCAGCCAGCCGGGCAGCCTCCCTGAAAATGAGGTCCTCGACAATGTGGTTAGCGCCTACGATCTCCTACCCACGATGCTTTCGGCTGCCGGAGAAGCCATTCCCGAATTCACCGATGGCATCGATCTTATGCCTCTCTTAAAAGGGACAGAGCCCAATCGGCAACATGAGATTCTGTATTGGAAAACGGCAGACGAATGGTCCATCAGAAAAGGTCCTTGGAAATTGCATACGGTACACGGTCCTGGAGCCGCCCCAGTAGAAAAGGTCGAACTCGAGCAAGGAGTCTTCTTGAGAAACCTGATAACCGATCCCTCCGAATCCATCAACTTCGCCAGCCAGCGCCCCGAGATCCTGGCCGAACTGGACCAGCTTCACAAATCCTGGGTGGCCACCCTTGCCGCGAGCATGAGCAATGTGCCATCGGCTACAGAATGGGCCGAACCGCCCAAAGTAGATTAAGGTGGGTTGAGACTATCATTTGGGGCACGTTCTTGCATTTCAACATTCGGACCCTACCGCTCCGAGAGCGGAAGAAAAGATACCCATAGCAACATTTTTGCCACGATTGTGCCCCAGTTCAGGAAAAGCGGATCCTAGCTAGAGGGGTATAGGGACACAGCAAGCCTTATGAAGCCGGCACTTCTTCCTCCAATCACATGGCGAAAACCAACACAGTCACCACTGAAATCCCCTATTTAACGGACCACACTTTGAAATTCCGGATGCTTCCCCCGGAGATCCCAGGATTCAGGCCAATCTTTGACTTCTCCACATCGATAACCTTATTTTGACCTTGCAAGGACACTCCATTGACAAGCGTCCAAGCCTTATCCCCTACAACTTCAAAACGCATCTTGTACCAAGTATCTGGATTCAATTCCAGCTTGGCCGGACCAAATTCAATGTCCTTGATCACCCGCTTCTCAGCGTCCTTGGTCTTACTGATATGCTGGAGCGTTAGACCGACAGGCCGAAACACCGAACTTATGTTGGCCGTAGATTGAATGGCGTGACCCGAATAATCAGCATGATCCAGGAAAATCCGGAAGTGGCGGTTCGCTTTCGGGGAAGCGGGAATCTTGAATTCGCACTCTATGATAAGGTCCCTAACAGGAGCGATGTAAGTAAGCACGGGACCGTGCCTGTCCACCGGGACATTCTCCGCTGTAACGGAACCGTCCGAACGCAAGGTCCATGCGCCAAAACTAACCCTCCGCTGCCAGCCATCCCCAATAGCTACCAACTTCTTCTTTTCTAGAGACCCCTCAAAAGGGTTAGAAAGAATCAATCTCCCTTTCTCGGCTAGAGGCTGACTTTGAAGCAACCAGGCAGAACAAAATAGCGAGACCAGGCTAATCAAAATAGGTTTTCGTTGGATGCTCATTCTCCGATGATCGGTAGTTTGCTAAACCTTGGCAAGCGCCCAGCTGCTTCAGCCTTTCTCTACCACTGCGCAATGAATTTGATCACGTGATCGAGTTCAATGCACAAAGGTCGTATTTCGAGTTTCTGAACCACCTCGGTACACTGGCTTGCGGTACTTCAATCAAGAATGCCTTGAGGGACTACTTATTCTGCTTTGGCACCAGGAATCCGAAGTCGCAACCTTCGTGGGCTTGGGTTACATTTTCGACATACATGCGGACGTAACCGCGGTCGGGAAGTTGGTTTTTAGAGCCCTCTTTCTCTGCCCTGGCAGCCCTTTCTTTCAATTCGCTCTCGTCCACCAGCAACTGTATTCGCTGCTCAGGCACATTGAGTTCAATAACGTCTCCATCTTCCACCAAAGATAACGGTCCTCCAGCAGCGCTCTCCGGAGAGATATGAAGCACCGTAGTGCCAAAGGCCGTTCCACTCATGCGAGCATCAGACAGGCGAACCATGTCTCTGACTCCTTCGCGAGCCAGTTTCTTAGGAATAGGAACGAAACCAGCCTCTGGCATTCCCGGCGCCCCAATGGGTCCC
>CAZFUD010000310.1:0-4340 GCA_964521705.1 uncultured Opitutaceae bacterium
AACGCTTCGTGTAAGACTCCGGAGCGATCATCGGTCCATGGGGAGCGTTTGGCGTAATGTAAGCGAAGAATGGTATGTCGGCGTCCGCCTGCTTTTTCATCCATCCGAGTGCCGCTTTGAAAAAAATGTCCGTACAAAAACCTTTGGTCTGAACTATCGTGTCATTGTGGAGAATTACATTGTCGAAGTACCGATTCTCCTTGTTCGGCGGAAAGTCCGCGCAGCTGCCGGGAAACGCTTGGCCGATTCCTCCCGCCCCATGAATGAAGGTTTCGGTGAACCCGCGATTGTAGGGTTGATAGGCATCTTCGTCTCCCAAGTGCCACTTGCCAAAGATGCCTGTTTCATAGCCATTGCCGCTTAGCAGGTCAGCAATGGTGGTCGTCGAGGCGGCCATGATTTCCCGCTCCTTAATCGTATGGGTCACTCCATTACGGAATTCATGTCGCCCGCTCAACAAAGCCGCTCGCGTTGGAGCGCAGGTGGGACTGACATGAAAATCGGTAAAACGCGTCGATAGCCCATAAAAGCGGTCCAAGTTTGGCGTTCGCAAAACCGGATTGCCCAGGCAGCTCAAGTCACCCATTCCCTGATCGTCCGTCATGACCAAAATAATATTTGGGCGGGAGCCGCTCAGCGAGTCCGCCATAAGGCTTGTCAGTGAAATAAGGATACTGATAAAGAGAGTGATAATTGGAACCTTCATAAAGTAAAGAAAGGTAGCGGGCGATCTCCGAGCGCCACAAATAAAACCATGAATAAGCGTTTAAATATGGAACAGCTTCACTCCAACTCAACCGGCCGGTAGCCACCACCCTTCTTGTAATAAAGGAACATGCCAAAATAAGCGACAAACAGGAATCCCGGAAGCAATGCCTGTCGGAAAAAGGCATCTTTCTTATTGGCGTTGATGATGGCACCCAGTTTTGCCGCATTCGCTTCATCCAGCGACTCCACAGCCCCCATATTTAGGCTGGGGGTTTCGCCGAACATTCCGGAGCGCATGCCCCCATCGACTACTTGGTACAATGCAGGCTCCCGTTCCTTAAGGTCGGCATCTATTCCTGTGTCCAGGAAAAGCCCCATCAGGGGCGTGCCCAATATTCCCATACCGAGTACGCCGACTGCGGATACTCCATTCAAAGTGAGAGCACCGCCTTTCGGAAATTGCTCGGAAACAACCCCCAGAGTCGTAGACCACAAGAAGGTCTTACCGAAGGCATAAACAATAGCGGCAATGATCATTATCCCAGCGGGAGCGACTCCAAGAAAGATCAATCCCACCACGGCCAGAGCCGCGCTCAAAACAAGCAATCCAATGGGCGAAAATTTGTGAACGATCGGCCCTGCATAGAATCGCAGTATCGTCATGATAATGGAGACCATTACGAAGATCCAGCCGGCCGCTTTCGGAAAATCGGCAGCCAGCAATTCGGCCATCCAGGTATCGGTTCCTAGCTCCGTTGTAGCGAGAAATGGCATGGTAATGAGGATGACCACGAACATCGGGTTTCCGAGCGAACCTGTAAATATGAATGCCCCGCCTGCCACCAGCAGCGAAACCACTAAGGTAACGCTCACGGATACAGTGACTGGATCGGATACAATCGTATTCGCAACTTGGATAATACCCATGATCGTCAGCCAGGTGATGATAAAAAAGCCTAGAGCGCCGACTTCTCTTAGCATGTCTTTGTAGCTAACTCCGGCAGCCACGCGCTCCTGTACTGGAAATTTGCAGGGAAAGATCATGGCCGCATATACGACTACAGGGATTAGGCAGACACCGAACTTCACAGTCAGACTCAGACCGCCTAAGAGAATGCCAGCCGCCGCTCCCAATGCCAATCCCGCAGGCCAACCAGCATGGAGAATGTTTAGCCACTTGGATTTCTCTTTATTATAAATGGTCGCTACGACGGGATTGATGAACGCTTCCACTGTCCCATTAGCGATAGCTACCAAGAAAGTACTCCAGTACAGCCATGAAGCGGACTTATCGATAACCGCGTAGACCGTACCAATGACCGCTAAGGTGTGGGCGATGATAGCGAAGTAAGCGCTTACTTTGTATCCAATCTTATCTATGATCAGACTGAATATAATTATGCTGAACGCGAATGGCCAGAGGCCGACCCCCAAAATCTGGCCAATCTCGGCCTGGGAGAAATTGAAATCGGAGACGAGCTGCCCCACCACTACGGACCTCAATCCGAAGAAAAATGAGGTGGCTACTAAAGCGATGAAACAAGCCCAGAAAAGCTTCTTGTTTTCCAATTGGTCAGTCATAAGGAGAAAAAAGGGGGTCGAGAGGTTATAGGGAGACCGTAGAGTCTCGCCAAGCGCGAGCCCGTTTCAAGAGCAATAAAGAAGAAATAGCACAGGCTTCCAGCCTGTGGCATTTAGCCCATGCGATGCGCCCAAGTCGTAGTGCGGCGCTTTAGCCCGCAGCCAAAAGGTAGGGCTGGCTATCCCTAGTCAGCCGACCTTGCACATGCTTTCGGGCGATTAAGGATAATCGACCCTACCTTGGGCGATGTGCATACCGTGCGGTTTGCTGGCTGTAGAGCCTCTCTAATGCTCCCTATATCTCCCCGCGCCGACGTTTCGCTCTGGCTTCCTCGCGCAGCTTCTGGAAGTCGGGATCCTCGTCGGGCACTTGGTATTGCTTCCGCAATTGATTCAGTTCGCGATTCAGCGACTTCACGATACTCGCGTATTCAGGGTTATCATATACGTTGTTAAGCTCGTTGGGATCCTTTTCTATATCGAATAGCTCCCATTCACCTTTTTGATAATAATGTATGAGCTTATGCTTCCCGTTGGTCACTCCGCAGTGCCTCGCTACGCTATGCCCGCCCGGGAACTCATAATAGTGATAATAAAAGGAATCCCTCCAATTTAGCGGCGTTTTGCCCTTAAGTATGGGTACCAGGCTGGAGCCTTGCATATCGCTTGGGCTGCGGACTCCCGCCAAGTCCAGGAAGGTCTGAGCAAAGTCTAGATTAGATACGATATCATTGTTAATCGACCCTGCCTCAACCACGCCCGGCCACTTCACCAGAAGGGGCGTCTTCAGCGACTCCTCATACATCCAGCGTTTATCGAACCATCCGTGTTCGCCAAGATACCAACCTTGGTCTGACGAATAGATGACAATCGTATTCTCAAATAAACCACTCTCGTCCAGGTAGTCGAGTACTTCGCCGATACCGTCATCCACTGATTTCACGGTGCGCAGATAGTCTTTCACATAGCGCTGGTACTTCCATTGGATAATCTCCTTTTCGGACATGCGGTCCTTATTATTTAGATACGCCTCATTCTTAGGATCATACGCGGCGCTCCATTCAGCCAACTGGTTCGGGGTCAAATTGGGGGGGGCGGTCAGTTTCAAGTCCCTCTCGTTCAGATGGGTCTTGATCTCCATCGCTTGCTCATAGGCAGGTGTCGCTCGCGTCGAATAGTCATCGTACAAGGTTTCCGGCTCGGGGATCGCCACGTCGTCCAGCCACGTTAGATACCTTGGTCCCGGTTGCCAGTTCCTGTGCGGAGCCTTGTGCTGATACATAAGCATGAATGGCTTCCCATCCTCCCGGCCATTCTTGAGCCAATCCATGGTTTTATCGGTAATGATGTCGGTCGTGTATCCAGTATGTTCGCGCGTCACTACCTTCCCGCTTGAATCCCGCGTTCTCATCGGCGGATTGTAATACGGTCCTTGCCCTATCAATACATCGAAGTAATCGTAGCCCTGAGGCGTGGAGGCCAAGTGCCACTTCCCTACAACCGCGGTTTGATAGCCCGCCTTTTGCAGCAGTTTGGGAAAGGTCTGTTGATTCCCGTCAAAGATTATCCCGTTCACCATGAACCCATTCAGGTGACTGTGCTTTCCCGTTTGGATCACCGCCCGGCTCGGACCGCAAATGGCGTTCGTCACATAGCAGCGATTGAATCTCATCCCTTGCTCAGCGATACGATCCATGTTCGGCGTCGTCATCCGGCTGGGATCATAGGCGCTCAGCGCCTGCTGGCAGTGGTCGTCCGTAAAGATGAAAACGATGTTAGGGCGATCCGAGCCCTGGCCGAAACTAGTCTGGGAAAAAACGAGCCCGGAAGCCAAGAGCAGCACTCCAAGGGCTAGACGATTTAACGTTCTTGGCGCTAGCGAGAAACGAGAATTTTGAGACATAGGTTCGAACTTTAGGCCGATTCTGAAACAGAAGTAAAGATCCGCGTAGTGAGCGTTCCTTTTAAAGAAGGGGCTGTCCTAGCTAAGAGTTAGTGATGAGTGTGCTTATACCAGTATTTAAGCTGCCTGAGCAGCTGTTGATGGTTGC
>CAZFUD010000311.1:0-4324 GCA_964521705.1 uncultured Opitutaceae bacterium
CGTCCGGGCGAATACCGGTTCAGGCAAGTCAGCGGAAACAGAGCTGGTTTCCGCCCAGCCAATTCCAGGCTCCCCAATTACCAGTTTGCTCGAATTGAAGCCGATTACCGGAAGGACGCATCAGCTGCGTGTTCAGTGCGCAAAACGTCGCTTGCCTATTGTCGGGGATCGTACCTACGGGGATTTTCAGAAGAATAAGCTCATTGCTCGGACTAAAGGGATCAAGCGACTCTGTCTTCACAGTGCGGAGACAAGTCTCGAATACGTTCTAGATGGTAAGTCATTCCGCTTTCGTGCGGTCTCGGAAACTCCATTCTAGCGCCTAGTACCTTTGAGGATTGCCATTATTCTGAGGCTGTGTCCTCAATCCCCTTCCATGAAAGAAGAGCTCAAGAAACTACACCAAAAAGCGAGAATCGACCGGGATGCCTCGGGGACCCAAGCTTACGGCGCCGCTTTAGCCGCCATCCAGGAAAGTGAGGTGCGAGCGAACGAGGACTTCGACGAAGCGAAAATGATCGCGGTCGTCGAGAAAGAAGCCGGTAAATTCAATGAGTCCGCTGACGCATTTACCAAAGCGGGGCGTCCAGAAAAAGCCGCGGAATTGCAAGCTTGCGCGGATCTATTGACTGGATTGCTCCCTGCAAAACTAGACGAAGACGCTTATCCCCAAATCGTTTCTGACGCGATCACTTCCGTAGGAGCCTCCAGCATGAAAGATATGGGATCGGTGATGGCCGCGTTGAAAAAGGAACATGGGTCCGCTCTCGACATGAAAATCGTCTCGGCAGCGGTAAAAGCCGCCTTGACTTAGGCACAGTCCCCTTTTCGGAGCATTCCGATCGGGAACGACGCCCGACCAGTTCGCTGGTTGACAAGAAATCCCTCGGGAATAACCTCCTTTTTCATGTTCACGAATTCCAGTCCTTACATCCGGTCTGTTTTGCTCATCTCACTGTCGCTTTGTTTGGGAGTAGGTACACTTTGGGCAAGCAATAGCGAAGAGGAGACGCTAAAGCGTATTCAGCAAGCCAAATACAATATGTTCACCGGCGTATGGAGTATTCGCTTGAATGAGGAAATTCGCGATGTAGAATCGGGATTTAAGACTCATCTTCCTGGGCTCGATTATACCTTGGTTGATGAGAAAATCAAGGATGCTGGCAGAACGGCTATGGTGTTCCGCGGGAAAGGCGACCAGAAGCTCGTTGTCCGGCTCAAGGAAACAGGGCCCTACACGAATCTGAGTATCCGGATAGGCGTTACTGGAAACAACAGCAAATCAGCTCAAATATTTGGATACGTCTACCGGAAGATGTAGGGGTATCGCTTGCCGGTTTGTAGGAGCGGGTTGACCCCGCGATTTCGCTAAAATGCGCGTACGGATCATCACGGGATAAACCTGCTCCTAAAGTGAATCGTTATGATTGCCCGCAGGAGGGAGCGTTTTGGAAGATTCGATCTCGGAAACGAGCCCTTCCACGTCGAAACTCGATTCGGAATTAACTGGTATAACGTGAGGTCGCTCCTCTTCGCCAAAGGGCTCGAACAACGCTAGCTGCTCTTTCATTACTGCTACATCGGCGTCGGAAGCTCCGCCTTCTCGTTTCTCTAGGCGTTCTCTTAAAACCTCTTCAGGCGCGGTTATATTCAGGATCGAGTAGGGAACTCCTTTCTTGACCGCCAGGGCTTGGAACTTCGCCCGCTGTTCGGCCTTAAGGCAAGTCGCATCGATAATAATCGAGCAGCCGCTATCCAATCCTGTATTAGCTAGCTCAAGCAACTTCTCATAGGTTCGTTTGGTAGCGTCGGCACTATAGATACTAGCTTTCGTATTCAGTTTTCCGTCATCCTCCGCGGAAAGACTGAAGAGACGCTTACGTTCCACATCGGAACGTATTCGAATGGCTTGTAGAGAGCCCAGCAACGATTGCGTCAAGCTCGATTTGCCCGAACCCGAAAGGCCACAGGTTATAATCAGTCGCGGATTTCCGGGATGGGTGTGCCTAACAGCTAGTTGCAAGTAGGTTCTGAAGGATTCCTCCGCGTCGATTCGTGAATCCGAGTCTCGAGGTTGTTGATACGCTCGGATAGCCTCGACCTTCGCCCGCACCATCAGTCGATAGGAGAAGTAGAAATTCAGGACGGGAAGACCAGGGTAATCCCCTCCCAGTTCCAGATAGGCATTCAGGAAAGCGTAGGCCAATTCCGGACAGCCTCGCTCTTCCAGATCCATGGTCAAAAAAGCGATTTCACTCAGGACATCTATCCAGCGCAGGGAAGGGTTGAACTCGATACAATCGAAGACGAGAGGCTCGCCATCGATCCAGGCCATATTGGCGAGATGGAGGTCTCCGTGGCACTCCCGAACATAGCCTTCCGCTTTGCGCCGTTCAAACAGGGTCTCGAGCCGTTGGAACTGTTCCCGACTCCATTTCTCGACTTGCTCCAGTTCTTCAAGCGATTCGGGATCCGAAATCCTTTGTCGGATCTGCTTGAAATTTTCCTCAACGGGTTGAATCACTTGCTCGCCGTTCCCGTAGATCGATTCAGGTCCCGCTCGCTCGCTCGATTCATGAAACGTGGAGATCATACGGGCCAAAGACTCAATGTGACTGCGGGTCAGTTCGCCTCGCTCGACAAGTCTATCCAACTCGTTCGTCCTGGAGAACTGGATCATCTTAACAGCGTACTCGATGGCCTCATCGTCATTTGAGGACAATCGGGGCGAATCAATCGAACCCGTAATTGAGTTCACTTCGAGGTAGATATCCGGGGCGAGGCGGCGATTCAGTCGAATCTCTTCGTGGCAATAACGCCGGCGTAATTCCAGGGTGGAAAAGTCGACGAAGCCAAGGTCGATCGGTTTCTTGATTTTGTAGGCGAACGAACCCGTCAGCAGGACCCAAGATATGTGGGTTTCAACGAGCTCAACACGTTCCACCGGATGATCGTAGGCATCCGGACGCAAAAGAGCTCGGATTAGAGGTGGCTGTTCTCGATCATCGCATGAACTCATAAGAAGGCGATTGAATGCTTGAATTCAAATGGTCCCGCGACCGCGAACAGGTGTCAACTTAAGCTCGCTCGGAGATCGAGCTCAACCTTTTTTGCATTTCTCTCAACGGTGGAGCGCGACGTACCGGGGCGTTTAATTCCACAATTTCTAGTTGAGTTGACCCTAATGCACAGCTACGGGAGAAGGAACAAGCGATTCCGCATATGAGTGCGAGCGTGGTCATAAACCTTCACCCTGACGACCAGAGTATCGTCTTAGACAACGCTTTCCAGCGATTGAGGTTAGCTTGTTGCCTCTACGAGGCAAATACGTGTCTCTTGTGCCTCAGCTGCGCTTCGTCGAGACAATGGGCTCGATCCAAACAGCGTGAATTCAAAGGGGCTAGCCAACTGGTAAATACGCTGAAGCCACGACTTTATTCGCTCTAATTTAAATGCCGCGAAGCTTCTTGATGGGCGTAGCCCCGCAATTGCAGGGGCGAAGACGGTTGCTTCGGCGTTTTCTGTAGACGCGGTCGTTGACCGCATAACGTGATCAGCGATCGCGTCTACAATCTGGAGTACCCAGCTGACGCTATGCGTTAGTCGACCAAAGCTCGAGGGCTTGCCCGGGGATCTTTATTTTCTCTATCGATTTTCAACCTGCTAAGAGCCGTCAATCAGATAGATCTGACCTATGCCAGTTGGTTGACGAAAGCCGGCCTCCAATCAACATCCTTCAATGCCCAAAAAAAACCTTCCGAGCTGGTCTCGGAAGGGATTGGAAAAAGTGTTGTTGATCAAACGTCGGCTTTTCAACCGCTTAGATCTTCTTCAGAAGCGCGATTACGTTGCCGGTATCTTCGGTCGCTTTGACGGCATCGTCTTTGTACACGACTTCACCCGCCTTGTTGATTACGAAAGTCCAGCGACCCGTAGTGATCCCTCTGGTCAGGATGTGGGTGGCTCCGTTGACTTCTCGCTCGATCGAACCGCCACCGCGAATCGCGACACCGAATTGTTCAGCAATCGATCCGTCAATGTCCGAAATCAACGTGAAGTTGAGTCCGTTGGCCTCCTTGAATAAAGCTAGACTGTTAACGGAATCTCCGCTCACTCCCACCACTACCGCGTCCAGGTCATTGAGGGCTGAAGATTGGTCGCGGTACGCGCAGGCCTGCTTTGTGCAGCCACCGGTCATAGCCGCTGGGTAAAAATAGACGACGATATTCTTTTTGCCCAGATGATCTTGCAGGCTCCAGAGATTGCCTTCGTCATCGTTGGCGACAAGGCTGTCGACCTTGCTGCCGACGTTAAGGCCGGCGAA
>CAZFUD010000312.1:0-4281 GCA_964521705.1 uncultured Opitutaceae bacterium
TGGCAGGGGACGATGCCACTTACGACTACAACTATCTGGTATCAGCCCCTTTAATACCACAACCTTCGTCGAAGACCGGCCCCGGCGTTCCATTTCTCGATGGCGCCCTCCACTGGCTTGGGGTTCCAGAGGATAACGGCGATTGGGGACAGGGCATGACCATCGCTTTGCTAGACACAGGGGTCTCTAGCCACAGGGCTCTTGATTCCAGCTCAATATCCCAGATAGGCCTAATTGCAGACGAAAATACTGAAGGCTCTGAATATCAAGGTCACGGAACGGCCATAGCATCACTTCTTGTAGGTGACACGGGCATCGGAATAGCGCCATCGGCGCAATTACTTAGTATACAAGTAATGGATTCAGATGGCCTTGGCGATAGCTTCACGCTGGCAGAAGGTATTCTTCAAGCGGTCGACGCAGGCGCAAACATCATAAGCATGAGCCTCGGCAGCTACGGATATACGAGCGTCCTGGAAAATGCCATCGACTACGCGGTGGCCAACGACGTGATCCTCGTAGCATCCGCTGGCAATGATGGCATGAATGCTACGCCTTATCCCGCTCGCTTCGACGATGTCATTGGAGTCGCTGCGATAGATGCAGAAAATCAGCGGGCTGAATTCTCCAACTACAGTCCATCCATCGATGTGGCTGCCCCTGGAGTGGAGGTCTTGGCTGCCTGGGGCGAGGAAGAGTGGGTACGGTTTTCGGGCACATCCGCGGCCGTTCCCTTTGTAGCTGGGGGTATTGCCGCTACAATGTCCCTGGATAAGCAATTGAGCCCGCAAGAGGCAGTAGAGACCATCTTAACCTATACCGATGACACCGCTACCCCCGGAAAGGATCTGGAAACCGGAGCCGGATCACTAAATTTGGATCGCGTTTTGAACCGCGATGAACGGGGCATTTTCGACGCGGCTGTTGGCGCCCTCTATTTAGACACCCAAAATGCAACCGAAACCACTACCCCGTTACAGGTGACCGTGCAAAACCGAGGAACCGAGTATCTGCCTAATGTTTCTATTTTATTGACCCAAAATGACGGATACTCACAGCGGGTATACCTTGGACCGTTGTCGGAACACGAGACGACCTCCTACACGCTTTATCTAGACAACTCGCAGTTGGCGCTGGAGCCCGGGTACGCTATCGATGCGGAAACGCAGCTGAACGGACGACAGGATTCTCGTCCCGAAAACAATGCGAAATCTGGTACGCTTCGGATGGTTTCGAGCGATCCGTAAACCCAGCTGCTTTGGAAACTTAAGATTGATCGATATATTAACGATCCAGGATATCGGCGACCAACGTTTCTTCCAAATCTTCCGTCACAAGTATGCGGGCTTGGTCTATAAATCCGTGAATTTCGAAATTCATCACGATTTGCTGTTGGTCCGAAGAAATTCGAATAAAATCGTTCTCCATGTGCCGGCCCGCTTTGCTTTCATAAATGGTATCCGAACCTCCCAGCAAATCGTCACTAGCGCTCAAGCTTTGCTGGTGGAGAATTACTCCTAGAACGCGACCATTGAACCGCACGCGGCCCTTGGCTCTAAAAGAATCGGTTTGCTTATTGGTCGCATTGAAATGGACGAGATAGCTGGAAACTCGAGTCCCTGCTGGAATCACTGACTGCACCAGCCCGATATCCACCATAGTCTCGCGGGCTCGCTGCTTCTCGTCGGCCACTTTCAAATATCTTTCTTTAGCGACGGGCCCAAGGACTCGATAGCTTCCTGGCTCCGACAAATTGACCTCAACCGCTCGAGGCAGCACAAAGTCCTGCTTTTCCGGGAAGAGCATCAAATAGTCATGTTTGAACCGTCCATAGCGGAGATCCTTCGGCGGATCCTGCAAGCTTCGCAGTTTCCCGTCGGTCGCTTGAATCAGACGATCCCGAAGGGGAGAAGGAGCGAAAGTTTCCGGATCGTAGTTGCAATCCAACCACGATGGACTGTCGACTAGATCATGCATGCTATCCTTGGCGATAATCATAAGGACATTCTCCAGACCCTCTCCCATTTTCTTTCGGGCCTCGACCTCTCCCTCCAGCACGTGAAGTCTAGACTCTCCAGCTGGATCTACGCGAAGAGCGAATTCAGTTCCCAAATCGATTACCTCCATATCGGGCGTATCAATTCGGAAGCCAATTGCTCTCGGGGGCACATTGGCGGTTACTTTACCAGTCATCAGCGTTATGTGGTCCAACCCAAAAATGTCGAATTCAGCCGGGCCCTTTATCGATAGCTTGACGCCGTTATCCAGGCAAACCTGGGCGCGACCACTATCCAGCTTGAATGGGCCTCGCTGTAGACCTTTACCCACGAAATGGTCTGAAGCCGAAATATCACCCTGTAAACTAGTGACGATTCCTATGTAGGCGGTCTCCTCGTAACTGGGATTCTCTGTGTCGAAAAACGCGTATTTGGAACTCCAGGTAAAGGCTCCAATTGCCGCTATCGTCGCAACGGCTGCCATTGTCCGCCAAAAACCGATATTTCCGATCTCGCCTTTGCCTGACTCGAATTCGAAGTTCACCAGCTCCCCCACTTCTCCCGCTTGGGCCAGCAAAGCCTCGTGATGGAGCGATCCATGCATGTCGACAAAACGGATATATTCATCCATGCGATCCTGGCTGGACTTTAGGATGCTGCTTAACCGGCCGGCTTCCTCATCAGTAAGAATGCCGTCAACGACTCGATTTAAGAGCGTTTCCCAATGTAGCTGATCTATTGTTTCGTTTTTCATGTCACTGACATTCCACTTGCGTGCATCTTTCCTTGGATGCAATGCATCAGAGTTTTTCGTATGCGCTGTAACGCCTTGTAGGTAGCTTCGACCGACTTATTTTGCCTTTCAGCAATAACGTCAATCGTCTCCTCTTCAAAATAGTAATCGGTCAGCATCGCCCGTTTGTCGTCCGGCACCTCCGCCAAACACTCCTTCAAATACTCACGTCGTTGATCCAGTTCAGGTATAAGCATCGCTCGCCTCGATGCAATCTCCTTCATGAGATCATCATCCAAGAATCGACGCCAACGAGTCGATTTCTCCCGATGCTTGAGCGTCATGTGATAGGCGAAACGGAATGCCCAAGGGGCAAACGGCCGAGAAGGATCGTAGTCGTCTATCTTGTTATAGAGAGCAATCGCGGTTTCCTGGAGAACATCCTGAGCATCCTGCGAATGCGGCATCAACGAGAGTATGTAGCGGTAGATCTGCTTTTCATGTGACATAAAAAGCTGAACAAAGCGAGATCGCGAATCTTTGCTGTTTTCCGATGGCATAGCCGGGGCCCGAAGCCCCTCAACTATAGATTACGGAATTTCGGCCTTTCTGGACAACCGCAAAAATTTGTTATCCATCTTGTCCAAAAATAGTGCAGCTAGTGTAACAAGACATGAACACGGCGCTTCGAATCTGGGATTCGCCGACGAAATCTCCCCAAGAATTTTATTCATATTGTCAATCGTAAGCGCTTCCTGTCGCAAATTTAGGAAGACGCTTTATGTGGGAAGCGCTCCCGGACTCCTAGTTCGGGAGCGTATTCGTTTAAAGCTCTAAGCAACAGTCCACCGCCGCCTGTCGGCAAAGTTTGGAGATAGCTCATTTGGACCGTAATGCCAGCAGCCGAAAACCAAGGTTCTCGCCAATCAATTCGCGACTAGTTTCAGCATTCGCCCTTTTGGTACACGCTGGCGAAGATCGACCTGGTTCATAATCGCCAGATCGTTAGCGTCTAAGCCATAGGCTTCTTCTCCTGTTAGGTATTTCTGGAAAGTTAACTCTCCGCCAGCCGCCTGAATTTTCAAGCGAGCCGGTTGCAAGCCTCGGATAGCGGAGTCCTGGATCGGCTTGAAGCTTTGAGCGATCCGATCGAACGCCGGACGATAGGCATCTCTATCCGACAGCATTGTATAGCTCAGAAAACTAAATACGTTCCTATCGTAGGCGAAGAAAACGTTTTCGACCACCATCGTCCCGCTCGAAGTCTCTATCAGCCCCTCAACCGAATATCCTGATTGAGAGCCCACTTTCAAGGATCCCGCTCGAACAGGTTGCAGGCCGGAGCCATCAACGAAACTTCTAGCAGCTTCCTCTGGCGTACTCCCTTGCCCAATACCAAAGATAACCATACCTCGACCTTGAGCATCCGCCAGTGTCACTCGACTGGCCTCGTTTTTCACACGCCACCCTTGAGGCACATCGAATTGAAAATTCATGTCCGGGTGATAGAACTTGCCGCGAAGAGCCACGCCTTGTCTCGGATTCTCGCCC
>CAZFUD010000313.1:0-4276 GCA_964521705.1 uncultured Opitutaceae bacterium
ATGTCTAGAGACGTAAAAGTATTCATAGCCAATTTATAAAAAGGCTGCTAATATAGCTAGTTTATAGCGCTTTTCTGGATACGAATAGCGATACGAAAGTAGCTAGAACGACTCAGCCACCGACACGGCTTTAAAAAGAGCTGAGGCTTTGAATATCGTTTCCTTGTACTCGGATTCTGGATCCGAATCAGCTACGATGCCAGCTCCCGCTTGAATGATTACCGTTCCATTCTGGAGCATGGAGGTTCGTAGGGTAATGCAAGAGTCGAGATTTCCGTTGTAGCTAAAGTATCCAAGAGCTCCGGCATAGAATTCACGTTGATCCGGTTCGCCTTCGGCAATGATCTGCATAGCCCGGATTTTTGGAGCCCCGCTTACCGTTCCTGCTGGGAAGGTTGCTCGCATCAGGTCGAAAGCGTTGCGTTCGGAAGCGATTTTCCCTTCTACCTGCGAAACGATATGCATCACATGCGAGTAGCGTTCGATTATCATGTAATCGGGTACGGTTACGGATCCGAACTGACAAACTCTGCCAATATCGTTGCGGGCCAGGTCGATGAGCATCAAATGCTCCGCCTTCTCTTTTTCGTCAGCTAGCAATTCCTTTTCCAGAGCGAGGTCTTCAGACTCGGTGTTCCCGCGGCGGCGAGTGCCCGCGATCGGGCGAATTTCAACTTTGTCGTCTGTAAGTTTGACGTGAATTTCAGGTGATGCTCCGACAATGGAAAATCCATCAGCCTCGAGAAGAAACATATAGGGCGAAGGATTCACCGTTCTCAGCGCTCGATACAAATCCAAAGGCGTTTTTGAAAACTCTTTCTCGAAACGCTGGCTTAGGACCACTTGGAAGATGTCGCCAGCTCGAATGTACTCCTTGGAGCGTTCGACCAAATCCTCGAAATCCTCTTTAACGAAATTTCCATCGGGAATTTGGATACCTTCAGGGGATTTTAGAGCTGCGGGTTCCACTCGGTTTGGCTTTTCTAAAGTGGCCTGAAGGTGTTGAAGCTCTTCGATCGCTGCCCGATAGGCCTCCTCCACGGATTCGTAGGCTTCGGGTCGAGCATTTACGAGAAGCCGAATGGTTTGCTTGGCTCTATCGAAAATCACCATGGAGTCGGCCAGTATGTAGTAGCTTAGTGGAGACTCATGGCAGTTGTTCTTCGCCCGCGGAACAGTCGGCTCAACGCGGCAAATGTATTCATAAGAGAGGTACCCGACGGCTCCACCTGTGAATGGGGGCAGCTCGGGAAAATCGATTGGCTTGTACTGGGCGATTTCCTCTTCGATTAGCGTAAGGGGATCATCGGGCGTCGCGATTTCGATATTCTCCTTGCCGGGTTCTTCGATTATCGTTCGATTCCAGTAGCTGGTGAAAATCTTTCGAGGCCGGCAGGCGATGAATGTGTATCGAGAAAGGCGTTCGCCACCCTCGATGGATTCGAGCAGGAAGGCAGGGCTATCGGACTTCAGCTTCGAATAGGCTGTAACCGGCGTTTCTAGATCGGCCATGAGATCGGCGTAGACGGGAATAAGGTTTCCCTCTGAAGCGAGGGCCTCGAATTCCTTAAGATCTATATTGGGCTGCAGTTCGTGCGACATCTTGGCAATCTAGTTGGAGGCGAAACCCTAAGCGTCCGATGCTGCGTGTCTACGAAATTATAGCCCTACCATCTCAAAGGGAGCAAGCTGTAGGTTCTAGACGCTCTCTGGAACATCCGGGCTAACCCCACTGAGAGGTGTCTTCGAAATGGTGTTCGAAGGGCGGCTTCGATTCCGCCCCGTAGTAGCGAAGATAGCTTTCCCAATCCTCCAGTTTCGCTCTATCGCGAGGGTTGTTTCGCTTCATTAGGCGTTTCTTTCGGATTCTTGGGTCAGCGGTTACGTAGTAGGCTCTTGCTGTGAAACCGACTTTTACTCTAACCGAATCGAGCCAATTGGCATCCTGAAATTCTTTGGTGAAGGGCCCAGCGATAACCACGTCAATGTGGCTGAGGTTGACGATGGCGGTGTTGAAAAGAGCTTCGTATATAGGTTCTCTATACGCCGATTTGAATTCCGGACTATCGCGGTCATCTACGTTTTTGCTGGCCAACGAAAGCCCCGCCTTGACTACGGGCTCTGTTACCGTGTCGATATCGAGGAAGACTGCCCCCAGGCGAGCCGCCAGCTCTCTTCCGAATCGCGTTTTTCCGGAGGCGGGAGGGCCACCAACTATGTGCAGCGTTGGCATGTCAGTCCCCTTATTCCGCAGTCGATTCCGGGGGCGGCAGATTTCGTCGAGCCCGCCATTCTTGGAAAATGGAGTATCCTAGGAAGACGAGGGCGACAATGGTGAAAGTGGCGGCAATCGGACGCGTGATCATGGGCAAGAAAGACCCCTCCGACATCTGCAATCCAGACCGGAGCTCGGCTTCCATGATCCCGGCAAGTACGTAGCCGATGACGAAGGGTCCCAATGGGAAACGGGCTCGGTCGAGAAAGAATCCGACTAGGCCAAAGCCAATGACCACCCAAACATCGAACATTCGATTTGTTGATGCGTAGGCCCCAATTAAGCAAAAAACGAATACGATCGGGATTAAGTAGGCCCGATTGATGTTCACCACCTTGGCGATATGCCTCGCCGAAAACACCATGACCAGGAACATGATAATGTTAGCCACTATGTATCCGATCATTAGTGACCAGACAAGATCTCCATTTGTTTGGAAAAGGAGAGGTCCCGGCTGAATCTGATGCATGATCATGGCTCCCAGAAGAATAGCGTCTACAGGGGCTCCGGGAATGCCGATCGTTATAAGCGGTATCAAGGCCCCGCCAGCATTCGCGTTGTTCGCGGATTCGGCCGCCACGATTCCCTCATCGTGGCCCGTCCCGAATTTTCTGGGGGTCTTGCTGAAGGTCTTGGCAATGCCGTAGGCGACCATTGAGGAGATGCTAGCTCCGATGCCGGGAAGAATTCCGACCCAAGTGCCGATGCAAGAGGAGCGAATGATATTGAAGAGGTGCTGTTTCCATTCGTTGAATTTAGGAAAAATTCCCTCTCCTTTGCCCATTTTGATACCGATCCCTTTCTTGTTAATCTCTAAGGCGTCTTTGATGATCTGGCTCATGACGAATATGCCGAGGAGGACGGGAAGGAGGTTGAATCCATCCCCCATGGAATCGAATCCGAAGGTGAGGCGTAGTTGACCATCGGATTCATTTAATCCTGGCATCGCGGCTAACAAGCCCAAGGTGGCTGACATGAGGCCTTTGAGCAGGGAGCCTTGACTGATGGACGCGATAAGCACCAGAGCCATTAGAACCATGGTGAAGTATTCCCACGGGCCGAACTTATGGGCGAAATGGGAGAGCGGAGGCGCTAGGGCAATCAGGAAGATTCCGGAAATCACGCCTCCGAAAAGCGAGGCTCCGACTCCTAGGCTCAGAGCTTTGCCGGGCTTTCCTTGTTGGGCCATTGGATAGCCATCGAAGGTAGTCATCATGGCCGATGGAGTGCCTGGCATTTTTAATAGCGTGGCGCTTATCAATCCTCCGCTGACCGAGCCGACGTGCATGCCCATTAGCAGGAGAACCGCATTGGTGCTATCCATGGAAAACGTAAGCGGCACGGTTAAGGCCATGAGCATGCCTCCGCCCAAACCAGGAATCGCGCCGACAAAAATGCCGCTGGCCACTCCTATGAAGATCCAGAGAAATGGGTAGGGGCTGAGTACTTGCTGCAGTGCTTCAAGCGCTTCCATCTATCTTCTCTTCTCCGGCTTTGTCATTGAGGAAGATCCATGTAGAAGACCTCGGTAAACAAGTACTGTCCCCCAAAACCGAATACGGGAGCAATAATTGCGCTAACGATTAGGACGCGCTTGTCGAATCGGGACAGGAGCGCTGCTAGGGCGAAAATGAATAATGTCGTGGCGATCCGAAAACTGGCCCATCCCAGATTCATGCTAAGTACGTAGAGAGCGGGTGCGCCCACCGTATAGGCCGCTAAAAGGGGGTCGAGTTTGAAGCCTCGCTTGGACTCGATGGGCAATAGTTGCGACAGCAGAATTGATCGAATGCCAATCACCAGAGCGAGGAATATGATTAGGTAGGCTGTGTACTTGGGGAAGGCAGCGGACCCGATTGGGTCGAAAAAGGGGGGCGGAATTTCTTTAGCGGCGATCAAGACAGCCGTAGCTAGGCCGATTAGGGTCAAGCTAATGATTATATCCAGATAGGGGATACGATTGTTCCGGGACATGCTTGAGATAGGGTCGGCTTATCGTTT
>CAZFUD010000314.1:0-4151 GCA_964521705.1 uncultured Opitutaceae bacterium
GCTCGGCTTCCTCTCTGCGCAAAATGCAAAACCGAACATCATAATCATTTTTGTAGACGATCTGGGATACGCCGACATCGGTCCCTTCGGTTGCAGGCACTCCACCCCGAACCTGGAACGCATGGCCTGGGATGGCCGACGATTTACCAGTTTCTATAGTACGAGCCCTTTAACGAACTCCGGGTAATCAGCTGCCATGCACACTATCACCGGTCCTCCAAGCCAATGCCCAACCAGTATTGAGTTTTCTACTACGCTATCCTTCTGCAAAGCCTCGGCTATGCGGCGGGATTGTTCGTGCAGGGAACGCTCAGGCTTTTTCGGCTCGCTTAACCCGAATCCGGGTCGGTCTACCGATATCAAACGGCCCACTTTCTTGAGATCCTCGTCCATCAGGAAACGCAAGAAGGCGCTCCAACTCCCCGGAGAGCCGTGGACAAAAACAATCGCGTCTGTCCCCTAACCTACCGAAGCGAAGTGGATTTTGCCCGGGTTGCTTTCCTTGAAAATGAATTCTGGCGCCTCCTGGCCCTGACGAGCAAATAGCATAGCAGCTTCTTCTTGAGTAATACTGAATGAAGAGCAGCCATTGAAACCCGATCCGACTAAGATGATCGTCAAACCGATTACGATCAGTCCGCCCAATCCAAATCCGAATACCCGCCTTTTCTTCATGGCTCTATCTCGATTGCCATAAAAACGCGGTAGACGTTACACTCGATTGCGTCCTAATTCCTCGACGGCGTTCGACCGGGCTGCGACTTATTATACTCCACTCGATCCTCATAGGCTGGATTCTCGATTCCCAGCGCCTTCATCTTCTCGAGGGCGCTTTCCACGAATTCTGGATTGTATTTCCCGCTAGTATTGAAGCCAGGGTATTTTCGCGTCGTGCTGTAGCGGGGATAGCTATCGAACACTTCCCCGTATCCAAGGATCCTGGGGTCTCCCCCTTTACGCAGCTCACTATCCAATCGAGCGCCCAGTTTTTCCAGAATGGGCTTATACTCAGGATTTGTAGCCAAATTATTGAGACAGTGAGGATCGTTCTCCTTGTCGTAAAGCTCCTCAAGCGGTCGCTGACCATAGGCCAATCGCGACAGAGGGGAATCCATGTCTGAGAGCATCAATGAATGAGAAGGGCTTCCATCGACATCCTTGTACTCGATTCCCGTCGGCGATCGTTCGGGATGCATGTTGCGGATGTAGTTATATTTCGCGGTGTGGATGGCCCTGATCGGGTAGCCGAGATTGTCTTTACGAGCATGGGTATGCCGCTCCCTGCCCGAAAGGACGAAGTTCCTCGTGGGATCGATCTTTCCCTCTGCCGAAGATTTTAGAAGCGGCGTAAGGCTGCGGCCGCTCATCTCCTCGGGAATAGGCGCTCTCGCCGCTTCAAGGAAAGTGGGGGCCAGATCAATCAGGCTGACAAAATCGTCGATGAAACGCCCTTCGTGGGCGATGCCTTTTCTCCAGGAAATAATCAACGGCATGTGCACGCCGTATTCGTAGTTATTAGCCTTAGCCCTGGGGAACGCCATTCCATTGTCAGCGGTGACTACGACAATTGTGTTATCAAACTCACCGATACGCTCCAGCTGCTTCAGCATTCTTCCTAGGTGGGAATCGAACCATTCGATTTCGAAGCCGTAATCAGCCACGTCCTCACGAGTCAATTCAGTCTCTGGCAGGAAAGCTGGAACTATGGTTTCGTCGGGATCGACCCCATTCCGCTTGCCGGATCCTTGTTCGAAAACACGGTGGGCTTCGTGGGCTCCGAACCAGAACACAAAAGGCCTTCCATCCGGGCGAGCTTTCAAGAATTCCTCAAAATTCTTCGAATAATCCTTGTCTGAGATTCCTGTGGCAGGTGGCTCAAGTTTGTGAATGTTGAACTCCGGACCTGCAGGATTGCGATCGCGCTCCGGCAGCTTTCCTGGACCCCAAGGCTTGCCAGTGTATCCGGGAAAATAGCCTTCCTTCTCCAAGAGCTCAGGATAAACTTTTAGGTGTTTGGGGAAGTTGGCCGCGTGCGTTCCCGCTTCCTCGATTTCCCATATGTACTTACCGGTCAAAAGGGCCGCTCGAGAAGGGCTGCATCCCGGAGCACTGCAATAGGCATTATTAAAGACCACGCCTTGACGCCCCAAACGATCAAAGGTGGGCGTATCCATAAAAGGCGATCCGTATATCCCAATGTGCTTCCAGGAAATGTCGTCGCCGATTGCCAGAAGAATATTCGGCCGATCGTCAGCTGATAGAGTTTCGACACAAGCAGTAAGGGCAACAAAAGCTAAGGGTAAGCGGAAAAACGATTTCATAGATTCTGCATTCAGATTTTTTGTCTTTATTCCAGTAGGAGCGGCTTCACGCCGCGATTCCATCGACCTTCGTTTGATCGCGGCATAAAGCCGCTCCTACAAGTTTGAATTTTCAATTCGATCAGCACGGTCCCTTTTCAACTGCCACTGGCTTCCCACAACTCGCGCAAGCGTTTCAAATCGCGTCGCATGGCCGCGAACACTTCCTTCCTGGAAATCTTGATTTTCTGGTCTCCATGCTCCGCTCCTCCAAGATCGTATTCAAGGTGCAGAGACACAAGGGGCTTAATTCCGTATCCTCTGAGAGCTTTGAAGTAACCTTGAAAATCGACCATGCCTTGGCCAAGGGGGACGTTTTGCGGTTTCCACACGCCGTTTTGCTTCTTCCAAGTGAAATCCTTGATTGGCATTGTTCGGATATGGCTTTGCAAGTAGCTCAGCCCCAGCGGCCAGGAAGAACCGCCGTCGACCGATGCATGCCGAATATCATACTGGCAGCCCATCCATCTAGGATCGCGGCCATCTAGCAGGTGGGCCAGATCCGTTACGTAGGAACCAATCACTTTGCCCGCATGATTCTGGTAGGCCCCATGCAGCCCTTGCTCGCGATTGAACGCTTCTAACCCGTCCAGTTCATTCTGGCAGAACTCCAGATTTTCCAGAAGGCTCTTTCCTTTTATAGGCCGAAAATAACCCATTCGGTAATGAGTGAAGCCCAATTTTGCAGCGGTCTTCAATGACTGGATACCATTCTTATCACCAACGTTGGTTACGCGAGAAACGAGCATCTTTGGAGACATGCCTGCCCGCCTAATGGCTTCGACAGCCTTGGGGAGGTCATCCTCGGCCCGTTCCGGCAGTACGTGACCGCCCGGCCGAACCGTGAGATCGACTCCATCAAAGCCCATTTCCACCGTGGCATCCGCCATGTCCTGATAGTCCAGAAACTGCAGGTGCTTGGAGAACAAATTGACGTTTAGACGATCCGAATTGTCGGTTGCCGCTCTGCCTGAATCAACCGTCAATCCCGCAATGCCCAGCGCTGCCAATTTGCCGAATTCCCTTCGATCCAATTGCATGAATTCAATCTTCGAAGATTAGATCCCCATGGCAAGCCCCGAGCTCATCGATAAGTAATGACCGATCTTTTCGCTTAGCGAATCATCCCGCGCCCGATTGAAGGAGCGGGTTTATCCCGCGATTTTGATAAATCTAAGGTTGCCACTATAGCGGTCCCGCAAAGCGAGAGACGCTCCTACGAACCGTCAATCGTCGCATTTCCTTCTCAAGTAAGCCAAACTGTGAAACTCATTTCGGTAACGTTACCAAAATGAGTCGACCGGATTCTTCGGCCAAAAAGGAAGGGTCAACGTCTTTTTGTACGCTACTATTGGACACTCCGGGACCCGTCTTCACTTCGAGCTCTTATGTAACAAGGCTGATCTAGGTAGCGAAGGGCTTTAGCCCGCGTAATTAAAAGCTTCTACTGTTTTTCGCCACCTAAAGCGCCGCGCTACTGAAAACGATCCCTGGATCTGCGATAGTCGGCTTAAAGATTTTTCCCTGCGCTTGACCCGCTTCAACCGTCACCCTAGCAAACGGGATGGACATTGAATCTCGCTCAGCGCGAATCGTCGACGCCAGCCTCTATTTCCTGCCTGTCTCCATGCGGGTTCCGCTGAAATTCGGAAATCAAGTGCTCACCCGAGTGATCTGCGCCCGGTGCTGTGTGAAGATCGAGGGCTCTGATGGATCAATCGCTATCGGCTGGGGCGAAACGCCGCTGAGTGTTGGCTGGGTATGGCCCGCGCCGATTAGCTACGAAGAACG
>CAZFUD010000315.1:0-4050 GCA_964521705.1 uncultured Opitutaceae bacterium
TCCTGTCTGAGCGGCAGCCGCGCCCATCGCCTCCTTGGAATCAAATATTTGCGTATTCATAGATTAATAGCATCGCGGTTATAAGAATTGTCGACTCGATCCCTCATTTGCGGCAAATTAAAATGGAGTCGGATGTAGGAGCGGGTTTATCCCGCGATAACCCAAAAGATACAAAAGTAAGAATCGCGGGGTAAACCCGCTCCTACAGCTCCTAATTAACCACATGTCCTTCACCTACACCAACTCCGCAACCATCGTTTCCAGACCTTTAGCGAAATCTACCCAAACTTTCCGGGCCGCTCCCGAATCGTCGACGTCTTTGCCCGCATGTATGGCAGCCATAATATGCGGCTCTATAGATAGCCAACCGTCGTATCCAGTATCCTCTAGATCTTGAATAATCTTCTGCTGGATCGGATCTTCATGAGCGTAGCAAGCTACAAAGTCGCCACCATCGGGCCCTGGCTTGGCACACTTGATGTGAACGTGGGCGATTTCATCACGACACGCTTTGTAATAGTCCCAAGTCACTTGAAGATTATTGTCGTGCAAGCTATTGTTTCCCGTGTCGAAGATCAGTTTCAAAGCCGGGCTATTCACCGCTTCTACAATCTCCAGATACCCCTCCGCGGATTCTCCGTATCCACTGCAATTCTCGTGCCCTAAGATAACCCCTTCACCTTCGGCAATCGTGGCGAGCTCCTTAATACGTCGAATCGTCTCCTGCTTCCATGCGTCTCGAGCCAATGGCGAATTTTCGGAATTGGGATAAGACATGATCCGTAAAAACCGCGTCCCCGCTTCCCGCATGCGGGGCGCCACGCGCTTTAACTCGTCGATATCCTTGCTGAAATCAGAATCGATCGGACGGGCCCAATTGCCAATCTGCCCGCCAAAACCGACTACTTTAATCCCTTCAGCTTGCAAACGCCCCCAAGTCTCGGCCCACTCCGCGTCATCGAAATCGCACACGTTCTTACCGTCGATAAGCCGTAGCTCGATGGCGCTCCAGCCGACCTCCCTTAAAGTAGCGACCTGCCCATCGAGTGATCGTTCCGATTCATCCGCAAATCCTGTATATTTAAATGGCATATTTGTATTGGTTAATTGAATAAATTTTTGTCAATATTCGACTGCGTAGAGACACGTGGCCCTAACTTGGATCTTCACCTTTCGGCTGAATATCGCTCATGAAACTAATCTGTCGCCGGATCTTACTGTATCAATCAAATTTCGAGAAGCGAGCCCTTCGGCTAGCTATAGATAGAACAAAATTGCCTTGCCGCCTCACATGATCGAACGGAATCGGATCCTTCCAACCCATTTTCCTAGGCTTCTCTGACAGACTGGTAGCGCTTCAAATAGTCCGGATCGATCTCGATACCGAGTCCGGGTCCCGTTGGAACTTGGATTCTGCCATCCTCCAAGCGAAGCGAAGAAGTAGCGCATTCGATTGGTATACGCTCGTAGCCTTTAAATTCAATATGGGCGCCCCGATTGGGCATCGCGGAAACCAAGTGCAGCATGTACAAGTATCCTAACCCTCCTGACAGATGGGGGATACAGGTCTTGCCCATCGCATGACCCATCCGAGCTACTTTTAACGAGCGAATGATCCCCCCAAAATAGAAATGGTCCGGCTGCACCACATCTATCCCCTCATTTGCTAACAACCAACGAAAGCCATAGATGCTGTGCTGCTGTTCGCCTCCCGCGATGGGAATATCCAAAGCGTCAGTAACCTCCTTGTTGCCATCCAGCCAATCGAAGAATACGGGTTCCTCGAAATAGGCGTAGTTGTATTCCTGCAACAGCTTACCCACTCGAATCGCTTCTTGGGAATCGCGATAGTAGCCATTGGCATCTGAATACAGCGTCATATCATCGCCAAAGGCTTCCCTAATTTTGGGAATGATTTGCTCTGTCCGATCCGAGGGACCCCGGGCATCCAGATCTTTGGTCATGAACATCAGAGCGCCGACTTTAATCTTCACGGCAGGAGCCTGGCTTTTTTCCACCGCTTCCTTTATCAAAGCCACCGACTCGTCGACCGACTTATCCCGCCATTCCGTCGCCTGATAGACCGGTATATGAGTATTGTGGATCTCGCCAACCAGTTCACCGACCGGCTTGCCAGCGATGCGGCCCATCATGTCGAGGATGGCAAACTCCATCGTGGCCAAGGGAATTCCGATACCGACGCCGCCAAAGCGGTAATTGAAGGAGAATTCAAGGGCCTTATCCAACAGCTCATCCAAGCGCCTAGCATCCTGCCCCACAAATACATTCTGAACGCGATTTAGAAAAATTGGATACAGGACGCTCATCGTATTGTGCGACTCGGCAATTCCTTCGGCTCCATCCTTGGATCGAACCCGGCAAATGAAGGACCGACCGTCTCTTAAAAGTTCAACCGATTCGATGATCACGGGCTCTTTGAAAAGCTCCCGCTTGAAACCGGGCGCGGATATCACTTCGTCCAATTTCGCGTAATTATCATTTACCGAATCCGCGTTGGCTGATGCTGAACAGGCGGGCAGTGCCGTAACACCGGCGCCAGCCACCAGCGAGGTAGAGAGAAAACGTCTTCGATCGAGGCTCATCGTAGTGAATCAAACTAATTCATATGACTTAGAGTTCAATCGTTTCCTCGGCGATTCTACAGCGTCAGCAAATCTTCCTCGAGTTTTTTAGGAAAGCCGCTAAACCCGACTACTAAACATGACTACCCATAAGTTCTTTATTCTAGCAGCGGTCATCACGACAATCGCAACATTATCCAAGGCGGAACTTCTCGTTTACGAAGGCAGCGGTGGCATAGGCCAGGGCAAGCACATCGTCTTCATTGCCAACGATCACGAATACCGATCCGAAGAAGCCTGCCCGACCTTGGCGAAAATCTTGGCTAAGCGACACGGTTTCAAATGCACGGTTCTGTTTGGACTGGACGAGAACGGGGCCATCGAGCCCGGAGGACGCGATATGCCTGGCACCAAAGTTCTGGAAGATGCGGATCTCCTATTCTTCTACTCCCGCTTTATGAATCTCAAAGACGAGCAGGTGGATCCAATCGTCGACTACTTTGAGCGCGGAGGACCGGTTGTCGGCATCCGCACCACCACCCATTGTTTTAACGGCCAGAAAGGGAAATGGGAAAAGCTTAACTTCAACTACGAGGGGGATGACTACTACGGAGGCATGGGAGAGCAGATCTTTGGCAATACGTGGCACAAAGAGCGAGGCCAGTCCCATTACGGCTCCAATCATGTGATGGGCTGTCTGATCACGCCCGATCCCACCGCCGCTAGCCATCCAATCTTGCAAGGCGTCAACAGGATCCACGCCTACTCGGGGGCTTACAAGTCGCAACCGCCCGCAGGCGCGACCCCGCTCTTGAACTTGCAAGTCCTTAACACCTTTCACCCGAGCGACGACTACAACACCGAAAAGCCAGCTGTGAATGCTGGCTGGAATCGCGATACCTATACCGCCCCTTCAGGAAAAACGAAGAAGGCCCGAGTGGTCTATGCCTCCTACGGAGCGTCGGAGGACTTGCTTAGCGAAGATGCCCGCCGCTTCCTAATCAACGCCTGCCTTTGGGCCGGGGGCTGGGAATCCAACATAACTCCTAATCTAAACGTGGATGTCGTCGGAAGCTTCAACCCTTCTGCTTACAACAATGGGGCGGGTCTGACCGGTATCATGCCCGCCGATCTTGCCGCATGGAATAGTCAAGTCATGCCTTCCGACGCCAAGATCGGAGGCCTTTCCGATCCCAAGAAAGTCGAAAGACTGGGACGCGTCGTTAAGAACCGTCCATACTTGCGAGCACGTATCGCCGAAGAGCATCCCGAGTTCTTTGCTCCCGGCGGACTGCTAGAGGAGTTTTGAGTTTCGAATATATGGATGAAATTGGATCTCAAAGTTCGGATGCCTGAACGGGCAAACCAAACATAAAAATCAACCGTTTGGCGCGATAGCGAAGGACTGAGCTTTTTCGTCACCGGATTCGTCGATCCATTGCTGAAGCAAGCGACGATGACGGATGAC
>CAZFUD010000316.1:0-4033 GCA_964521705.1 uncultured Opitutaceae bacterium
GCAATGAAAACGGCCAGCAGCAGGAACGTATTGGCGACATGGATGATTCCGCGGAATCACCCGAGCTCGACCAAGAACGGTCTCAACAAGCCAAACAAGAAACTCGGGAAGTAGGTGGAGAACCGACAGAGCAGACTCCTCGTTCGGCGAAGCAAGCTATGACCTTGCAGCAACTCGAGCAGCTTAAGCAGCAAGACAAGCCTGGAGCCCTCCACATGCTTCTTCAAAATGCTGAGCGGTCCGACAAACCCGCCGACCGCAAACCTCAAAAAGACTGGTAATGCCTAAGGCCTATCCCAAATTCAAATACGTGTTTTGGTCCGTCCTAGTCTGGTCATTGGGACTGGCTTTCGCTTCTGGACAGCAGGTTTATTGGTCACCCAGCTCAGGCACTCTTCAGCAGGGAAAAGCCAACCGGCTCCAACTTCACTTTGAAGGCTGTTCACCAGCGGGCAATGTCGATTTGCCTAATACGCCAAACGTCGACTTTACCCGAGTTGGACAGAGCAGTTCCATGAACATATTCAATTCGCGGGTAGTGCAAAAGCTGATCGTCGAGTACCAGGTGTCGCCCACGGCCCAGGGTGAGCTGACAATTCCTGAGTTTACTGTGGATACAGATCAAGGAACCTTGAACGTTCCAGCGGCCAAATTCGATATTACTGAAGCTACCGTTGGGAACACCGGCATGCGGCCGGAAGATATTTTCAAGAGCGAGCTAAGCGCTATCGAAGATTCGATTTACGAAGGGGAGATTTTCACTCTGCGCTACGTGTTAGGAGTCCGGCAAGACTATCAGAATCGCCTCAATGACATCTCCCAGCCTCAGTGGAACCCGGTGGGTGTGGTTACAAAAGGCTTCGAAAACCATCGGTCGACGAATTTCAAATTCCGAAATCACAACTACTCGGCTATATTATTCGAGTCACCAGCCATGGCCACACGCAATGGGACGATCAAGTTGCCGAAAGTAAACCAAACCGTATCCATGGTTGTAGGACGTAGAAGAGGGTTTATTTTCGACGATCCGGTTGTGGACAACTACAATATCGCTTCGGAAACGCTGGAATTGGAGATTCAACCCCTTCCGACAGGCGAACCGCCATCGTTCACCGGCGCGGTAGGCGAGTTCGGATTCGAGTCGACTATCGTTCCAGAAATCGTCCAGGTAGGCGAGCCTATCACATGGACACTCAAATTGAGCGGCACTGGCAATTGGCCCCAAGGATTTTCGCTTAATCCAAGAAATGTAGCTACAAGCTTCCGAACGATTCAACCGGATCTCAATAAGGAGATTTCCGAGGACTCGCCCTTCGAGGGTAGCCTCACGGAAGACATCGTGCTCATACCTACCGAAAGTGGCGACTTCCAATTCGGACCCGTTGAATTCAGCTTTTTCAACCCAAAGTCCGAACGTTACGAAACCATAAGTGTCCCAGAAAAGAATATCGTCGTCAACGCGATCGCCCCAAGCCGAAGCGCCGGGCAACCTCAACGCGATCCACGAGTTCCCAACCCAGCTACAGCCGAGAACAGCCAACCCGCATTCAACTTTGATCCAAGCGGTATCAATATGCTCAGTAAGCCAGCAGAGCTTCTGAGACCCCCAATGGAACCGGGACGACAGGGAGCGATTCCGCAAGGAGGAACCCGCTTGGGCTATCTCGCTTTTTCCTTCATTGCCCCCGCCCTCCTGTGGCTGAGCATCGCGTTTGTCCGATCCATAAAGATGGATCCTAACCGAACTCGACGACACGCATTTAAGCAGCTAAAGGCGACCGCCATGTCATTGGATGACTCGGAGTCCGGATTGCGGAAAACGCAATTGGCCTGGAGAGAAGCGGCAAAACAATTCTGGGATATCAAATTGGAAGAGCCTTCGTCAGAAGACATAGCCGAAGCCGTTTCCGAGAAAAGCAATGCCGAGGTTGGCAAACGCTGGAAGATTCTCTGGCAAAACTCCGACAGGATGCTCTTCGGCAAAAAAGCGCCGTCGTTCAAAGAGTGGCAAACGGAGCTTCGTGATCTCATCTCCCAAAATCGAGCCCCCGGAATGTCGCTCAATCAGATTTTTACGCAAAGAGCCTGGTTCGCTTCCCTCGCCTTGCTTTGCATCGCGTTGTCTACTTTGGAAAGCGATAGCGATGAAGGCATCGACAACTACAACGCAGGCGCTTTCGCGAAGGCGGAGACCAACTGGAAACAGGCGCTCGATTCCAGCAGCGGCGACTGGGTCCTGCGGAATAATCTCGGTCTAACAGCAGCCCAGCAAGACAAGTGGGGCGAAGCTATCGCCCACTGGACTTCGGCCTTTCTGCTGCAAACCCGCAATAGCGATATCAAGTGGAATCTAGAAGTGGGCCTAAGCAAAGGCGGCGGCTACCACCCCACTCTCGCCCGTCTAGTCAAAGGCGACGGACTCATGGCCTACATTTCACTTTGGACTCCAGCCCAATGGGAAAACCTTGTCTATTTGGCGATGATCATGGCGGGAATCGCCTTTTCGGCATGGGTCGCATTCGCCTATACTTCGAACTTCAGGCGTATTCGCTTTGCCCTAGCAATCGCTGGACTCGTTGCTGTAGCCTCGGCATTCGCTTTTGAGTATGCCCGCAGTCAATACGGTTTCATGGCTAACCCAAGCGCGCTTGTCGTCGTTTCCGAGGATCGTTTGAAAAGCGTGCCAACCGACCTGGATGTGGAGCAAATCGAGACTCCCTTGCCCGAGGGATCAATCTGCATCCCTTCGAAATCCTTCCTTGGCTGGGTAAAAGTCATTCTTCCAAATGGAGAAGAGGGCTGGTCGCGCAAGGAGAACTTCGCCTCGGTCTATGGGGCCGGTAGCGTTGATCAACGAATTTCAGGACCGCCCTAGATCTGCCAATACGATAATTGATAGGATCCCTCCCTACAGCCTTTGTAAATCCGGCGTTACTAGACGTTTCACTGCTTCAACTTGAAATCACTCTTACGAATTACGCGTTCATCAATCAGTTAAACGGAAGTTTTCGAATTAATGGATTTCTTTAAACGCAACTGGTCGACGCTGATCTTGATAGGAGCTTTAGCGGCATACCTAGGATTCAGCATGGGTACCGATAAATGCCCGGTTTGCGTCGTCAGCGATTTGGTCTTTGGCGGATCTCAATCTCAAAGCGATAGCCAGGCTAAAGTGGTTGGAAACCAAATAGCCACAGAGTGGCAAGCTGTGAGCATCATAGGAGAAGATATTAGCTCCGAAAGTAGCCGGGGCAAAGTCACTCTGATTGTATATTGGGCAACCTGGTGCGCCCCATGTCTAGAGGAAATCCCCGCCCTCATCGCGCTGCGCGATGAATTTGGGCGCCAAGATGTCGATATTATCGGCGTCTCACTTGATCAGCCATCAAAAGACATCGATACGTTCGTCAGCGCCAGGGAAATCAACTACGAAATCGTGCGCAACACCGAGAGCTTGGATAAGGCTTTTGGACCTATACGCTACATTCCCACTATCGTCGTCCTCGACCGCAATGGCAAAGTGCAACAGAGATACACCGGGCTAGTTGGGAAAAACGTGCTGCTAGATCAAATCGAAACCCTGCTTGCCAAGTCTACGTGAATACGTGGCAACTTGACCAAATAGGCTTGTCACGCATCTCCTATAAAGGATTGAAGCCAATTACCGACTCCGCCGCCTGCTGGCTGATCTAGGATTTTCCTCAACGTCTCGCTTCCTTCTTGGGCTTTTGAAAGTCTGTCAGGATTCTCCAGGCAATTCAGTAATTCTTCCTGCAGCGCGTCCGGACGGGCCGCCCCTTGAATGTATTCCGGATACAGGGCCCTATCCAAAAGGATATTGGCTATTCCAATGTAGGGGACCCTAACCAGCATTTTCCCGAGCAAAAAGGTGAGGGGGTGAATTCGATACACGATCGCTCCCGGCACCCCAGCCAATGCGCAATTGAGGGACATCGTTCCCGAA
The DNA here is from genome assembly GCA_964521705.1 of uncultured Opitutaceae bacterium. Taxonomy (GTDB): domain Bacteria; phylum Verrucomicrobiota; class Verrucomicrobiia; order Opitutales; family Opitutaceae; genus Pelagisphaera. The sequence continues at coordinate 3,965 of CAZFUD010000316.1, forward strand.
CTGGTCAATACGCAACGGGCTCTTGTTTTTTCAGAATTAGAGACGAGCTCGACCCGACCAGCCAATGCC
>CAZFUD010000317.1:0-4014 GCA_964521705.1 uncultured Opitutaceae bacterium
CGGCTTTGCACCTGGCTTGCTTTGGAGGCTTTGTAGCGAAACCGCTCTATGAAGCGCTCGGTTCGCTCGATCTCCTTTTGCTGGTTTTTGAAGGAGCGGATGAGCTGTTCCTTACGGGTTTGGCTTTGTTCGAGATATTGAGTGTAGCTGCCTTGATAGACGTTCAAGGAACCTTGGGTCAGTTCAAAGGTTCGTTTGCAAATCTCATCGAGGAAAGCTCGGTCGTGGGACACCATGAGAATCGCTCCTTCATAGCGTTTGAGATATTTCTCAAGCCAACGTTGCGAGGTGATATCCAAATGGTTGGTAGGCTCGTCGAGCAAGAGTAGCGAAGGCGCTGCTAGTAGCAATTTGGCGAGGGCGATCCGCATTTGCCAGCCGCCGCTGAATTCGTCGGTTGATCGACGCATATCCGTTTGGGAGAACCCTAGGCCATGCAAAACGGATTCGATGAGTGAAGGCAGCTTTTCGACGTCGCGATGCTCAAGCGTACGGTCCCAGCCGCCGATCTCTTCGAGTAGTTTTTGGTAAGCATCCGAATCAGCCTGCAAAGATTGCAATTCGGCAGCCGCTCTTTCGATCTTACCTTTTAGATCAAGAATATCGGAAAACGCGGACTCGGCCTCGCTGTAAAGCGCCTTGCCGGAGGCGACGATGCCATCTTGGGGCAGATAGCCAATAGTGACGTGATTCGCTTTGTCGATTGAACCGTCATCAGGAGTTTCCTCTCCTGCGAGTATATTAAGCAGCGTTGTTTTGCCCGCCCCGTTGGAGCCGACGAGTCCGATCCGATCGTCCGGTCCAATGCTCGCGCTGGCGTCCCGAAAAATGAACCGCTCGCCGTATTGCAGCTTTAGGTTTCTTAGGAAAATCATATTCCGATTCGGTCAATGGCTTTAGGAGATCTTTCGCATCCGTCAATTCCTTGGATGAAGAAGAGCCCCCAAGCGACCCGACTAGCGGCAATTCGCTCGACCGCCTTAGAGACTGTCTAATAATCTGCGATCGCCTTTTGGAAAGCTTCCCACGGAAGGGTGGCGCAGCGAATGCGGCTAGCGAAAGTCTTAACGCCGGATAGAGCTTGAAGCAAGTCATCCTTATCGAAGATGTCCGATTCGGACTCGTTTAGAAATGCGATTAGGTCTTCGGCGAGCGATATGGCGGAGAGAGAATCAGACCCGGCAATTCGAGTTGTCAGCATCGAGGCAGAAGCTCTGCAGATAGAGCAACACTGAGCTTTAAAGCTGGCTTCCTCGATTCGATCGCCGCTCACTGATAGGTAAATCGTCACCACGTCCCCGCATAGGGGATTCTTGAGTTCGCTTTGCCTATTGGCTCCTTCGATAGCGTAGTTGTTTTTTGGATTGCGACTCTGCTCTATTAGGGTTTCGCGATACAATGATTGCAGATTGGCACGCATGATCTGACTATCCGAAAAGAGCTCTGACTTTGGCTAGCGAATCGACAAGAGCATCAATATCATCACTGTTGTTATAAAGGGCGATAGAAGCGCGGGCGGTGGCCGATATGCCAAATCGGTTCATTAGCGGCTCGCAACAGTGATGCCCCGTTCGAATAGCCACCCCCTCGGTGTCCAGTATGGTGCCGATGTCGTGGGGGTGGGCGTTTTCCATAATGAAGGAGATGGCTCCTGATCGATGGTCGGGATTCCCAACGATCTCTACACCTTGGCAACTCTTTAATCTATTAACAGCGTATTCAATAAGTTGCGACTCGTAACCGCATATGGTTTCTCTACCGATCGATTCAATATAGTCGAGCGCGACCCCGAGGCCAATCGCTCCGGCGATGTGAGGCGTGCCCGCTTCAAATCGGGAAGGGGGCTCCTTGAAGGTGGTGCCATCGAATGTAACATGGGATATCATGTCGCCACCACCTTGATACGGACGCATCTTGTCGAGCAAAGACCTTTTGCCATACAAGCCGCCAATTCCGGTGGGGCCAAATATCTTATGGCCTGAGAACACAGCGAAATCGCAGCCCATAGATTGAACGTCGAGAGGCATGTGCTGGATGGATTGGGCGCAGTCAATCAATGTAGCGATTCCATTTTCGCGAGCCTTAGCGATAATCGCCTCGATAGGGTTGACGGTTCCGATCGCATTGGAGACGTGCACGATCGCCACCAGTTTCGTTTTCGGCCCCATCATGGAAAGGCAGGCATCGAGTTCGAGATTGCCATTGTCGTCAATTGGAGCGACTCGCAATCGCCCTCCGGTTCGTTCGGCCAACAGTTGCCAAGGAACGATATTGGCGTGATGCTCCATGTGGGAAATCAGGATTTCTTCCCCGGGCTTGATTAGGGGCTCAAGAAAGGAGTGAGCGATCAAGTTGACTGATTCAGTTGCCCCGCGGGTGAATATAATCTCGGATTCGTCGCTAGCGTTGAGGTATTTGGCTAGTTTTCTCCGGGCAGCTTCGTACGCCACCGTTGCCTCAGTACTCAGTAAATGGACTCCCCGATGAATATTGGCGTTCTCATGCGAGTAGTAGCTATTAACTGCGTCGATGACCGACTGCGGTTTTTGAGTTGAGGCGGCGTTGTCCAGATAGATCAGCGGCTTGCCATTGACGGTTCTACTAAGTATCGGAAAATCGTCCCTGGCTTGCTTGAGAGCGTCGGGTGTTGCTGGTGGCGTTAGGTTTTCAATCATTTGCCTAAAAGATAGCTTGTTGAGCGTCTGCCAAATGGCATTTGCAAGTCGGCAGACTCGTTCAGCGTATAGACAACCGGGATATCATCGGGGTCCGTAGAGTCGAATAAAATTGGAGTCATAAGCAATCCAACGGCTTCCTCGAGGGATGGAGAATTTATTTACGGAGAGCTTGCTTCGTCAGTGGGGCCTCATCATATACGCCAAATGCCTTTTAACGGACTTGGCCTCTCAGATTCATTGCTCAAAACTCTAGACGAGCTTGGTTTCGAAAAGCCGACCCCTGTTCAGGAAAAGTCGATCCCACTGATACTCAAGGGGAAAGACATAATTGCTTCGGCTCAGACCGGTACCGGAAAGACAGCGGCCTTCGGGCTTCCCACCTTGGATAGACTAGAGCCTGGCAAGCGAATCCAGTGCCTGATTCTCGAGCCGACTCGCGAGTTGGCCCAGCAGGTGGAAGAGGCTCTCAAAAGCTACTCCAAATACTTGGACACGCGGATCGGCGTGGTTTACGGAGGCGTTAAGTATGGACGGCAACGCGATATGCTGGGAAAAGGCGTAGATATTCTGGTGGCCACACCGGGACGCCTGCTTGACCACATAGGGCAAAAAACGATTTCCCTTAATAACGTTCAGGTGCTGATTCTCGATGAGGTCGATCGCATGTTGGACATGGGGTTTTTGCCGGATGTGAGCCGCTTGATCAAGATGTGCCCGAAGGACAGGCAGACGCTTTTCTTTTCCGCCACCCTCCCGACCGCGATTCAAACGATGATGAAGTGGGTCCTCAAAGATCCGGAAATCGTGGAAATCGGGAGAAATCGATCGGCTGCGGAAACCGTGACGCACGCCTTCTATCCGGTGGTCGAGCAGCAGAAGTACAAGCTGTTGATAGCTTTGCTTGAGAAGACCCATTTCGAAAGCGTTCTAATTTTCACCCGAACCAAGCTAAACGCCGACTTCATCTCCCGCCGGCTGGAAAAATTGAATCACTCCGTAGCCGTATTGCACTCAGACCGTTCGCAGAGCGAACGGAATGCTGCCTTGAAAGGATTCAAAGATGGGAAGTACGAGGTGCTCGTAGCTACGGATATTGCGGCTAGAGGCTTGGACATCGCAGGCGTGACTCACGTAATCAACTACGACGTTCCTCTTAATGCCGAAGATTACGTGCACCGGATCGGGCGTACCGGAAGGGCGGAAAGAGAAGGGGATGCCTTCACGCTTCTCACCGAAGACGAGTTGAAAAACGCGGCCGCGATCGAGCACTTTGTTGGCCAGAAAATCGATAGAAAGAAAATCGAAGGCTTCGAATACACCTACTCAGCTTTGTTCG
>CAZFUD010000318.1:0-4011 GCA_964521705.1 uncultured Opitutaceae bacterium
ATTGGGAGCCGAGTTGAAATGGATACTCTCAAACAAAGCTGGCTTGGCCCGATTCGCTATTTTCAGTCGTTCATCCAGAGCGACAACCCGATCGTCATAACGAGTCATCACCACGTTGACGCCCGCTTCTTCAAGCAATTCCCGCACTCGGATCGCTACATCCAGATTCAAGTCCTTCTCCAATATTCCCAGCGTTTCGTTACGGGTCCCCGTCTCCGTACCTCCATGACCGGGATCGATGACCACTTTCCGGGATCCCAATCGCAGAGCCAAGGGGTCCATGGCTGGCTTCAAGGTGTATTCATAATCCAGCTCTCCAAAACGAAGTGCGCCGTGCCGCTCGATAAAGGCCTCGTTAAGAAATAGGACTGTCCCATTCAATTCCGCAGCACGGCTTTCCTCCTTCAGGACAAGTACGCGACCGCCTTTAGAGATCTCCCATCTCTTGTCATCCACTCGCTTCGCCCTGGCCCCAATGGTGCGAGCTTGGGATTCGATTATCAGCGAAGGTTCAGGATCAACTTTGGGAATTTCCGGAAGAACGGGTTTCGTCTCGGGTTGCTCTGCTTTCTCGACAACTGGCGCGGTAGGAGCGATTTCCGGAACCGTATCAACCTCCGGGGTTGGCTCAGGAGGTGTTTGACACGAGGTCATCCACACTCCAGCGGCAAGGAAAATCCACTGAAACTTTCCTTTAGCTCCCATCCAAGCCACAGATTGCTTTCTTTGGATACGTATTACTCGCCGGAAGCTTCGCCCTCTTCCTCCGAAGCTGGCTTCTCTTTTTCTGGACCCAAAAGATGGTGACTATATTTCGGCTTCCGCTTATTCGCCGGCAATGGCGTCAGCATCACGTTAATATTCCGCCCAACTAATTTGGGATCATTGTCTGGCGTAGCCATGTGGCTAATATCTTGGATAGCTCGCCCAATCGTTTCAAAGCCGACTTCAGTATGAGCCATCTCTCGACCTCGGAAAGAGAGCGTAAGCTTAACTTTATTCCCTTTGTCGAGAAATTCTTCCGCCCGTCTAAGCTTAGTCATGAAGTCGTGTACATCCACGCGGGGACGGAATTTGACCTCCTTGGTTTTGCTAGAGCTCCCTTTCGAGTCCTTGGACTTTTTCTGCTGCTCATAAACATACTTTCCGAAGTCCATGATGCGACATACCGGCGGGCTAGCCTGACTGGCTACTTCGACTAAATCGAGCCCTGCCTCCTTGGCGATTTCCAAGGCTTCTTTCGTATCCATGACGCCCACCTGGTTTCCCTCGGGGCCTACGACTCTGATTTTCGGGACGCGAATGCGGTGGTTACGTCGAATTTTCGCGAATGGGTCCTGCTTTCTGGGCGGCCTCCGTTTACCTCTTGGTCTTGGCATTAATTAGCGATACAAGTCTAGTTAGTCTGATCCTTATCGTTCAATCAGTTTGGCGAATCAACCTTTTTCCATAAGTCCCCAAAAGTTAGCCTGATCCGAAGATTATACGCTGAAACTTTCTCCGCAGGAGCAACTCGAGGTAGCGTTGGGATTGCTAAACTTGAAGCCTCCCGAAATCAAAGCGTTGGAATAGTCCAGTTGGGTGCCCTTCAAGTAGAGGGCGCTCTTACTATCGACGATGACGGGGACTTTGCTGAAATTGACCAGTATATCGCCCTTTCGGGCTGCCGCAGTGAATTTCATCTTATAGGATAGGCCGTTGCAGCCGCCTCCCGAAATACCAATCCTCAGAAACGATCCATCCGGCTCCTTTTCGATGAGGGATTCCGTTTTCGATATAGCCGAATCCGTTAGGGCAATCAGGCGGCTATCTCCCACCCGAACGCCTTCGGGCAACTCTGTGCTCGCAGCTTCCATCTCCTATTCTTCTATCATTCCGCTCGAATCGACATTATCAAGCTCTTCTGAAAGCGAGAACGTCCACCTGGTTTTATCAAGATCCCCGATTCCGGCCCGATAGCTGGATCGCCAGCTCGATAGCTCTGGAAAAACTCTTGGACGAAGCCTGACCAGTACCCGCAATTTCATACCCGGTTCCATGGTCTGGACTGGTCCGGACATAGGGCAGTCCAAGGGTGACATTCACGGCAGTCTCAAACTCGACTGCCTTCAACGGGGCCAAGCCTTGATCGTGGTAAAGGGCGACGACGACATCGAATGCGCCATTGATAGCTCGGTAAAAGAGCGTATCCGCAGGCTGACACTTGCTAACATTTGGGATTGTTTCCCCCAAACCTTCGATCAGGGGATCGAATATGGCCACTTCTTCATTCCCGATCAATCCCTCTTCACCAGCATGTGGGTTGAGACCGCACACGCCGATGCGCGGATTGGGGAATCCAAGCCGAACACCTAACTCGTGAGCCCGATCAATCGCCATCGCGAGCGCCGATTCCGTCAAATGATAGCGTATGGTGGCGAATGGCAGATGCCAAGTGGCTAAAACTACCTTCAGCTTGCTGCCAACAAAAGCCATAGTCGGCTCGCCGCCCCAATGGGATGCAAAGAATTCCGTCTGTCCAGGATGGGAGAAACCCACCTCAGCGCAGCGCGATTTCGAAATGGGACCGGTAACCACTGCATCGAACTCTCCCAATGCGCAGTCCCGGGCGGCTTTCTCCATAGCCTCCAAAGCGATTTTCGAGCCTTCCGGATTGGGCTTGCCCGGTTCGTAACCCGAGTAGGCCAATCCCACCTCTATAGTTTCAAACGAATCCGTATCGCTCGCCTTCAAAGTATCCAGCCAACTTGGTGGACCAATGATTGAAAGATCCGCCTCGCCCTCAATCCCATCTTGCAAGCATCGGGCAATCAGTTCCGGCCCGACACCGGCTGGATCTCCACAGGTAACAGCAATTCTTGGATTCTTCATTTCGATCTCGGCCGAGCAAAACCCCTATCGCCGGAAAGAAAAAATTCCAGGAATGAGCGGCACTCCTGAAAATCGGCCACGGACGTATCCAACAGCTGCTTAGCGGTACTCTGCAATCCTGAAACGCTGCCCAGCACTTCTCGGTAGCAACGCTTGAGAGCCTTTACCGCCTCAGGGTCGTGCTTTCGGCGTCGCAATCCAACGAGATTGAGCCCAAACAAGGTATTGCGTTCCACCAGCATCGTGTAGGGTGGCACGTCCACCGTCGCTGTTGAATCTCCTCCGAACATGACGCCCTGGCCAATGCGGCAAAATTGATGGATCCCGGAATCCCCTCCCAGAAAGGCGTCATCTCCCACCGATACGTGACCCGCTAGCAGGCTATTGTTTCCAATAACAACCCTATCCCCTACCCGGCAATCGTGGCCAAGATGGGTAACGGCCATGAGAAAACAGTCTTCTCCAACGATCGTTGATCCACCCGCTGTGGAAGCCCGATTAATCGTTGAACCTTCGCGAATCCCCGACCGGTCGCCAATAGCTGCATAAGTTTCCGTATTTGCATCGAATCCCAGATCCTGAGGGAGACCCCCAATTATACAAAAACTCTCGATTGTCACCGATTTCCCGATACGGGTCCCAGATTTCAATATGGCATGGCCCGCGATCTTGCCTCCATCTCCAATCTCTACATTCTCTTCGATAACCGCGTAGGGGCCGATTTCGACATCGCTGCCCAACTTGGCCTTGCTGGAAACTATCGCCGTCTCGTGAATCATCGCGCCTAAAGAAAGTTCATTTGGGAGTCCTTAATCAAATCGAAGGTCTTCAGGGTTCTCACTAACTGAAGCAAGTCCGATTTGGGATAGACATGGCGTGTATCGACACGATCGATAATGTCGAGCAGCATCGATTTGAACGAGAGGATTCCATCGACCCCCTTTTCTCTCAATGCCGATTCGATGCGGGCTCGATACGCTTCTTGAGTCGGAAAAGCCGGCGCTACGAGAACGCGTTTGGGAAACGACATCTCTCCCAGTTCCCTCCAGTTCTCAAACTCGAACCATTTGTCGACCTTTTTCAGGACATTGCTTTCCACGTACCTCAGCATGTCTGCTCCACTCTTCATGGCCGCCAGGG
>CAZFUD010000319.1:0-3889 GCA_964521705.1 uncultured Opitutaceae bacterium
GTTGGGCTGGGGCATGTGGAGGAAGCATAAACGGCGATGGCCGTGAATGACGCGAAGCTGCATCGGCTCGTTCGGATTGTTGGTGATCGCTTTATGCTGAAATGAGTGGCGCCGATTCACGGCTTCAGCCAGAACGCGAATCTCGTAGGCACCTCCCTCGGGCACGCCTTCCTCGAAGGCGATCAACGGCGCGTAGGCACCGAAGCGGCGCACCGTATTGGGAGCCTCGTAAATATTGAGATAGCGCTGCCCGTGGGCTCTCATGTGCCGCTTATTCAGTTCGGGCTGCTGCAGAAAATCCCCATTGAATTTCCAGGATTGCGGCGAAGGCTTTTCCTCCCAAGGGAGGGCCTTTTCCACAATCTGGTCCGCGGCTTTCAGGTATCCGTCCAGCAAATACGCGGAAGCAACCAGTGCATCACCGACATTGTCCAGATGCTCGACAACTCGTTCGCCAGGGAAAGTTTCCGTGGGATCGAACATGCTCATGTCCATCTGAAAGAGATCGCCTATCGTATGGAAATACTCACGATGGTTGAGGCGCCGGAGAACGGTCTCCCCTCCTGTGATTGTCCGACTGTCGTAGGCATGAGCAACCGCCCCCGTCATCCAGTCGATCACTTCTTGGCACTCCACGTCTCCCGGCTGAGGCTCGTCCTCTGGAGGCATGTCCCCCAAGTTCAAGAGATCAAGAATATCCTGAAAATCTACAAGAGCGTCGTCGTCAATTATCGGATACACTAATTCGTCAAAACGCCGCTCGCCCTTCTGCTTTTCCTCATTGTGGCAACTAATGCAATACTTCTCAAGGAAGGGCTTCACTTTCGAACCGAAAGCCGTTGCATCGAAATCTTCTTCCGTGCCCATGCAAACTTGAAAGCCCGCGAACAGGCCAAGCCACCCGGCCACGAACGGCTTCGAGAAAGGGCCTTTTAAGCTCATGCCAATTCCAATCCGGTGAGCGTGCCGGTACTCGTTCCAAAGAAATCGGTTTCGACTCCAAATCTCTGCAGCATCGAAAGGTAGAGATTGCAAAGCGGGACTCGTTTGCCCTGGGACGAAGGATAAGCCTTATGTTCGCCGGTTTTAAAGCCCGCGCCCGCGAGAATGATGGGCAAGTCGATGTTCACGTGAGCATTCCCGTTTCCCATGCCGCTGCCGAAGAGCACCATGGTGCTATCGAGCAGGTTTCCATTCGAATCCGGTTCCTTTAACGACTTCAATTTATCTAGAAAACGGGAGAGTTGCTCCATTTGGTAATACTCGATCGTGGTCAGCCCTTTGATTCTGTCGGGCTTCTGGCCATGATGCGACAAGGCGTGGTAACCTTGGCTCAAACCGAAAAATCCAGTATCGAATCCCGTTCCCGCCATCTCGAAGGAGGCCACGCGAGTGGAATCCGTCTGCAGGGCGAGGGCGATCAAGTCATACATGACCGGAATGTCCTCGACGAGGCTGCGATCTTCCGGCTCGGCCATCTGTGTCTTCGGCTTGGGAACTCTGGACCAGCGTTTGTCCAGCTCTAGGCTGACCTCAACATCTCTCACTGAAGTCAAATACTCGTCCAGTTTCTCCTTATCCTGTCCCCCGAGGCGTCGCTCGAGGTTTTTTGCATCGGTGAGCACGGAGTCGAGGATAGAGCCACGCAGTTCTAAATTGTCCGCGGCTTCCTGCTTAGCCCGTTCCCCTTCATTGATGAAAAGCTTTCGGAAAAGCTCGCGAGGCCCTTCGATGGGAGGCACGCGAACTCCGGTGCGTGTCCAGCACATGTGGCAGCCGCCGTGCAAACCATCCTCGGAACCAATCGTCAAAGACGGGAAGCGCGTCGCCGCTCCGATATGCTCGGCAGCCCGCTGATCTATGGAAATATTGCCTTCCGGCATTCCTTTCGCGTCGGCCATCTTCACCCCGCTCAGGAAGGTGTGCACGGAAAAGTGCCCTCCCTTCACATCGTGGTCGAGATGGGAAAAGATATTAAAGTCTTGCCGATGGCGCTCCAAGGGAGCCAGCAAGGGGGTCATAGCGTAAATAGGGCCAGCCTCAGTCGGGAAAAAATCCTTAGGATACATGCCGAAGGAATTGCCTATGCATACCATTCTCATCGGCGGCGTCGAAGCGGAGGCTTTAACCGCTCCAACCGATTTCGCGGCTATGGATTCCAATGCCGGCAGAGCCAAGGTCGCAAACGAGGATTTTAAAAAGAGCCGTCTATTCATGGGGATTTTCTAAAGTACCGAATTCAGGGAAAAATGCAATGTTCGAGGACTGGCCACGCTTATCTACACATATTGCCCGATAATCAGCTAATTTCGACACAATTTATGGGCAGGAGGGGTGTATTCCGACGCAGGAGCGGGTTTATCCCGCGAATTTAAAACTACATGCCAAAAGGCAGGGAGGATCGGCTCGATACTCAGCCATCCTTCGAACAAAAAAGTAGCATGGGCTTCTAGCCTGTGCCTCGAACTAGCGTTTCCGAGGGCGGCGAACGGCCTTCCCTATTCATATGTTGGGCGAAAGGGAGTGGCCCATTTTTTAAACAGGCAGGGATGCCTGTTCTACTTTTCGCGACCCTGCCGATCGCTTCTGTCCCCTAGATCTTCACAAAGAACTTCTGACGGTACATCCACCAGCAGATCACCCATAGACACAGTCCGGTGAAGGTAGCTTGAAAAAAGGGAGCGAACTTGGATCCAGCCAAGAAAAAGAGATGATCGCCTAAATGAATTTCCAATCGGCTCGCCACCCAAGGGCGCAGCAACATTCCCATGCAATAAATAGCAATGGAATTCATGCCCACAACGATGAACGGAAAGGTCCAATTCTGGATCTTTTTCACGTCGATCACCCAATAAAGAGCACCCAATATTAAACAGCACCAACCGGTAGAAAAGAGGGCCCAAGATGGCGTCCAAATTCGTTTAACAATGGGGCAGATACCGGTAATCTCGAGCAACCAGCCCACGAAGATTCCACCGACTCCCGCGACCAAGATAATCTTGGGTTTATCTAGGCCGTTGCACTTAGACCGCAAGAGTTCCCCAACCATGAGCCCAAACAGCATGCTGGCCAGCGATGGCAGAAAGTTGAGGGTCTGGTAGCCGCCGGGATCTGCCACAAACAGCTGGCGAATCTGTTCCGAGCCTTCGCCGGTGAATGGGGCTCTCTCCGGCATGATATTTAAAAACCAGGTGTCAAACGCGTGGGCAGCGTTGGCATTCTTGTGCCACGAAGCGCCAACTCCGTCGAGATGCTCCTGCGCCCATTCAGGCGAAACATTCAACTCCGGGGCCCCTTTTTCAAAATCGACACCGGATCCTGGATACAAAATGAATATCAGCCATGTAAAAACAAGAATGGCTCCCGCTGCTATCGATTGGAATTTCACTCCTCTTCCCCAAAGCAGGAAGAGAAATGTATAGCCCAGCCCCATCTGGGTTAGCACGTTGGTCATCCACCAACGCGTTAAAGAGCCGTTGGAGGTTAGGAAGATTCCTAGAAAGATAAGGATCAGAGAGCGGACGAAAGCGTGCCCCAACATTCGCTGGTAGGATTGTCCCATGCACTGCCGTTTCACGTACGAGTACGCCATCGATAGGCCAACCATGAACATGAAGGAAGGTTGTATGAGATCCCAATAGCTGCATCCCAGCCAATCCACGTGCGTCGTATGGAATCGAATCAATGACCAGAACCAGGAATCTGGATTGTCTTGCAAATGAAGGGACGCGGTTCGGGCGAGTCCGAATCCATTGAACGCCAGCGTGATCATTATCAGTCCACGGTAGACATCCAAAGAAAGGAGACGGGAAGATTGGGGAGTATTAGAGGTTTCGCTGCTCATAGGGAATTAGCTGCCGATCTAAGAGCGGCCACAATATTTTTTTAG
>CAZFUD010000320.1:0-3877 GCA_964521705.1 uncultured Opitutaceae bacterium
GGAGTGTCTTCGGTATCGACGGTACGTTTGAGGCCACGGTAATGGAGAAGAATCCACAGGCTGAATACCTAGTTTCCTTTGAGATTACCAGCGGCCATTCGGTTACGGAGCTGGCTCGAAGATTTGGAAAAATGCCCCTCCCTCCCTACATTCAGCGTGAGCGGCAAGACTCTCAGGACGAGGATGACAAGGATCGCTACCAGACGGTCTATGCGCAGGAAGACCGGGCAGTGGCGGCTGCCGCTCCCACAGCCGGCCTCCATTTTACCGACGATCTCAGCGAGCGACTCTTCCAAGCTGGATCCCAATTCCACGATCTCATTCTTCATGTTGGAATGGGGACCTTTAAGCCCCTAGGCGAAGGTTCTGTTGAATCTCATGAGATTCATCGCGAGATCTATGAGATCCCGCACGAGACCCAGGAAGCTTTGAGGACTGCTCCTTATGAAGGAAGGGGTCGCGTTTGCGTAGGTTCGACTAGTGTTAGGAGGGTAGAGGAGTAGCTGGCGAAAGCGGACGCTACCGTTCCGGGCAGTTTTGTCAGCGAGGCCAGCATTTTCATCTATCCGCCAGCTAATTTCAAAGGCGTGGACGCCTTGATCACAAATTTTCACCTTCCCAAATCAACCCTCCTATGTCTCGTTTCCGCTTTTCTTTCTCCAGGCAAAATCGATGGAATCGATTGGTTGAAAGAGATTTACGCGGAAGCGATTTCGGAGAAATACCGCTTTCTCAGTTATGGCGACGCGATGCTGATCCTCTGAAATTCGTTTAGGGCGGCTAGACAATTCTTGAACGTTCGCCTAAGGTTTGGGTCAGTTTAGGGAATGGTCGATATAGGACCTGAACGGCAATGAGCAACACACAGGAGATTAGCGATATCATCGAAGACGCCACTTTCGATTTCACGATGGGTGATAGCGACCAAGCTATTTCCAAGCTGGAAGCCGTTTTGGATGCGAACCCGGACAGTTTCGAGGCTTGGCACGCCCTCTGCGAAATTCACTATTCGGCAAAATCCTACGAAGCTGCCCTGAAGGCGGCCGAACAGGCCCACTCCCTGCGGCCAGACGATCTATTTATCAACACGAGCCTGTCACGGATCTGGCTGGAGCTTGGCTCTAAAGAGAAAGCTGAGCACTTTGGGGCTCAGGCCAAGGTAGCCAGCTGGAAGGAGCAACTCAAGAACCCCGAAGCTTCGCAAGCGGGCCTGGATACCACTTCGCCCTAACTTTTCGCGACCTCTTTTCCCTCGACTTTGAAAGACGTGAACCCATAGTCCGCCAACTTTTTCCATCCCACGCATATGGATAAGAAATACACACTCGATTTTGAAAAGCCGCTTCGCGGGCTAATCAAGCAACTGGAAGCCTTAAATCAATTGTCCGAGGAGAACGCTATCGATGTCTCTAGCGAGATTAAGGCTATCGAAGCGAAGATCGAGCAAACCAAGCGATCGGTCTACTCAAACCTTTCCTCATGGCAGCGCGTTCAACTCGCTCGCCATCCGCTTCGCCCCTACTCCCTCGATTACGTGGATGCTATTTTCGATGATTTCCAGGAGCTATCTGGTGACCGGCAATTCCGCGACGACAAGTCCATCATCGGCGGAACAGCCTTTCTCGATGGGCGGGCCGTAATGATTATTGCCCAGCAAAAGGGTCGTAATACCAAGGAGAACATTCTTCGCAATTTCGGCATGCCGAATCCTGAAGGTTACCGTAAGGCCCTGCGGCTCATGAAGTTAGCTGAAAAATTTAATCTACCAATCGTGACATGGGTGGATACGCCTGGCGCCTACCCGGGTGTGGGTTCCGAGGAACGCCATGTCGCGGAAGCCATAGCCGTAAATATTAGGGAGATGAGTCGGTTTACCGTGCCGATCATTACGGTAATTGTCGGCGAAGGCGGTTCGGGAGGAGCTTTGGGTATCGCGGTTGCGGATCGGGTTTTGATCCTGGAAAACGCCTATTATTCGGTCATCTCTCCGGAGAGCTGCTCCGCGATTTTGTGGAAAGATCGCTCTCAATCCTCCAAGGCCGCTGAGGCCTTGCGACTAGGCGACCAGAAAATGCTGAAGCAGTTTGGGGTTGTCGACGAAGTCATCGAGGAGCCGATGGGAGGAGCTCAGAACGATCCTCAAGAGGCCGCAAAGTCTGTTGAAAAAGCGATCAAATCGCAGCTGAAAGGTTTGCTTAAGCTTCCAAAAGACGAGCTGGTGGAAAATCGATATGCTCGGTTCCGAGCTATTGGCGAGGTCGATGACGGTAAAGTGATCGATCTAAGCGAGGCCGCCTCCTAACTTACGGATAGGCCTCGAAAAAGGTTAAAATCCCGGCAAACTTAGGTTTCTGGGGGAAACCGTTCTTGCCACTGGTCGCCAGACCGCCCTTTATTTCGCGAAATTCAAAGAAACCATCATGAGCGCAACAAAAGAAGTCAAATCGCCTTCCCAAGATACCCGTGAATTGAACGGGGCCGACATCCTCGTCGAATCTTTGGTGCGTGAAGGTGTGACCGATATTTTCGCCTATCCAGGCGGCGCGTCCATGGAGATGCATCAATCTTTGGCTAAGGCGAAGGACAAAATCCGCACGATCTTGCCTCGACATGAGCAAGGCGGCTCTTTCGCCGCCGAAGGTTACGCCAGAGCGACGGGTAGGCCCGGCGTGTGCATGGCGACGAGCGGACCGGGAGCTACGAACCTAATGACGGCCATCGCGGATGCCTACATGGATAGCACGCCGCTGGTTTGCGTTACGGGGCAAGTTTATTCCAAATTTATAGGCAAAGCGGCATTCCAGGAAACTGACTTCTTTGGAATGACTTTGCCGGTCGTCAAGCACAGCTATCTGGTTATGGATATCAACGACTTGGCTTGCATCGTTAAGGAGGCGTTCAAAGTCGCAACCACGGGCCGACCCGGCCCTGTTGTCATCGATATTCCTAAAGATGTTCAGCAGGCGAAAATTGTCCCTGAGTGGCCTAAGGAGATTGAGCTCCGCGATTCGAAGAATCCCGAGAAGGCCAGTGATACTGAGCTGAAAAACGTTCTTCATCTCATAGAAGAAGCCAAGCGTCCCATGGTTTATTACGGGGGGGGCATCGTTTCTGCGGAAGCGTATGACGAGCTTGGCGCTTTCATTGAGAGGACAGGGATCCCCTGCTCTTCTACTCTGATGGGCGTGGGAGCGTTCCCTGAAACGCATCCGCTCTCGCTCAAGTGGTTTGGAATGCACGGGTCCGCTTACGGGAATCTTGCCGTCCATAATTGCGATTTGCTCCTGGCCTTTGGCGTTCGTTTCGATGATCGCATAACCGGCGATGTATCCAAATTCGCCCCTCAGGCTGAGATCGTTCACATAGACGTAGACGCCTCCGAGCATAACAAGAACAAGATCGTCCACCATCCGATCTGCGGAGACATCGGCCATGCCATGGGCCGAATGGTCGAACTGATGGATCAAATCGATTTCTCCAAGCCGCATCTAGGGGCATGGCTGGATCAGATCGGCGAGTGGAAGAGGGATTATCCATTCGAATATGAAGACAGCCCTCACATTCTTGGGCAGGAAGCTGTCCGCGTATTGCATGAGCTAACCAATGGCGAGGCCATCATTACCACTGGGGTCGGCCAGCACCAAATGTGGGCGGCGCAATTCTATGACTTCGCTCATCCGCGACATCACATCTCCTCTCTAGGGCTAGGTTCCATGGGTTATGGGTACCCTGCTGCCATCGGGGCCAAAGTGGCCGCGCCCGACCGGCCGGCTGTCGCCTATGTCGGTGAGGGCGCCTGGGGCATGAGCCTGGCCGAGACGATGACGTGTGTTCGAGAACGGATACCGGTCGTCGCAGTCGTCTTCGACAATCAGCA
>CAZFUD010000321.1:0-3842 GCA_964521705.1 uncultured Opitutaceae bacterium
TCCAGACCAACGATGAGGCACCGGAACACACGTACCAGACGCATACGGGAAGTGCGAAACCGGAGTCTTTTCAAGCATGCGGTTGTTCGATGTTAAGAAACGCCACTTCTCAGCGATACCGTCGCCGTCCATATCAATCAGAACGTGTGCCCAATAGCACTCGATATGGTCCTGATCTGTGGTAGCGGCCTGACCGATAGTAGGCTGACCGTCGATATACTTAGCGGTTATATCCGTGTTGGATACGCCGCCGCTAGTAATGCTGTCATCCTGAATCTGTGGCAGTTCATAAACCAGCTTCTTATTGAGGCCCATTGATACCAGCTCAGAGCGAGTAAAGATAACGCGCTCACTCATGTAGCTGCAGTCCTGCAGTGTGCAATTCTCGTGGTTAGGGTCCACCCAGAAATAAGACTGTTCAATGGCCTTCACACGCAATCGCTGCTCATCGTATGACAGCTTGAAGCGGTGGCCTTCATCAGTGGATTCAGTCAGCTCAACGTCATAGCCTGACTCCTCAAGCTGGACCTGCAGTGCAGGCGCATCACCTGAGTAGGTGCGGTACTCGATGCACTCCTTATCCTCGACCCATATCTTGAGCACACCATTGCGGAACAGCAAAGCATCCTCTAGCGCATCACTGACCTGCATCAGGTTCTCAGTGGTTCGGAATACCTTATTGCATACGCGGGCCTCAGCGTCCGCCTGATCTGCATCACCATCACCTTGCGGCGGGAAGTCACACAGGTTCTCTACATCAAGCCCAGGAACAATGGTGGACAGTGTTGCGTGGACCGCATCGCGGACAGATGTATCAATGATCTTAGATCGGCCTGGCAGTTCATCACCACGGGGCCGAACTAGAAAGCTATTCCACGCCTGCTCGCGGTTCTGAATCAGTGCAGCACTGGAATAATCAACGGCTCGCTGCTGATTCTCGCTAATGAGGGTAACAAGCTGTTCATCTGTGTATTTCATATTGCCGCCGCGTCCAGTGCTGAATAGTCTAAGTCGTTATCCTGCCACATAATATTGCACCAACCAAGCTTTACTGCGTGCGCTGCAGTTCGGAAGCTGTCAGCAGGGTCTGAGGCCCAATCATGCAAGGGCTTAGGCTTGTATCGATTGAGCTTGTCGTCGTACTCATAGCGGTACGCATTGAGGCCATTCACCAGCTTGTCCGCTTTCTTAGCGTCGATACTGGTCTTGCCCAGCGCTACCTTAGTGAACTCAAGACCTGCGCGAAGCTCTGTTACACGTGGAACAACACGGTTCTTGTGCCCTTTATCGCGCAACTGTTTGCTGATCGACTCCATCCCAAGGCGCTGATGTGCGCCATCATGCGGCAAGAAGTGCATACCATAGTTGTAGTCCTTCGAGTTAAGGACCTTCACATACTCACTCAAGCCACTGATCTGTCTGTCTTCGTAGTAGTCAATGACATATATCATTCCACCAAGACCAACCTGGAAGAACACAATGGCGGTCACATCGTCATAGCCTATATCCCATGCAGTATAGACAGGCTGTGCCTTATCGTATGGAACCTCAGTGATGCGCCCATCCTTAAGCATATCGCCCATTTCATCGAGGTAGATACTGCCTTCCATGCCGTGATCGAACGAGCACATGTATTCCTGCAGGAACAGGCCCTTACTCTTACGTCGTCGCTCACGCTCAAGGTTCTTAGCGCTGATGTGCTGGCAATCCTCTGCCGTTAGCAGCGTTGTGAACGCATCAGGGTCAGCCTTGCACTGCATGTAATAGTCATAGAACCAGTTCTTACCACGGGGCGTGCTGTTCACAACCAACCAGCCATCATTCTCTGCAAGCATCGGTGTGATATAGCCCATGGTTAAGGGATTGGACACAGCGCCCTCAGATATGGTCACGCCAGCAATACCAGAGCCAACCAAGGCATCAGGGTTATCACTGCCCATAAACTGAATGGTAGAGCCGTTGGGGGCCTCTATCATCATGTCCTGCTCATAGCGCTTGGGGAATATCTCGCGGGGGTAGTGGATGTCCAGTATCCGCTTACCACTGTTCGCATCAACACCCTTCCAGAATGCCTTACGTATCTGGTTCTGCTGCGGCATCAAGTGCCAGTAGTTAGCAGGTCGATCATACGCTGCCCAGCTATTCCAGGCGCTAGACACGTAATCCTTGCCACTACGCCGTGACTGCACCAAGCACGCCTCTTTGCCGCCATTCTGCATGTACGCAAAGAACGGTATCTGATACCAACGCAAAGGATTAGCGGGTATCTGTACGTTCACTCAGGCTTGTCCTGTGGTGCGTCCTTATAGCTCACAAGCTGAACAGTGTACTCAGTCTCGACTTCATGCTCGATTGCCTTCATGTCTGGCAACACCTTCGCAAGCAATATCTTCGCAGCGTTAACTTGTGATGTTGTCATAACATCTCCATCTTCGCTAAGTGCATGTTCTACCATGCGTTTTAGGAGCAGGGATGTCTTGATATGAGTCTTACTTTGTTCCGCTGTGCGGTTGTTTAATCTCGCAGCCATAGAGTGGACAATAACACAAATGCGTCAAAACGACACCCCCCTTTATGGGGGGTCTGTCGCATTGTCGCGAACGCTTGTAAGTTATTGATTTTAACTATCATAATTGTGACCCTCGACGACGCTGACCAGTACGTAATTTTCGCTGTACTGACCGCACCCCGATGCACAGTTCATCAGCAATATCTTTCGGCTTCATCCCTTCCGCAGTCATTTGCTGGATCAACTCCAATTCAGTCGGTGCAGGTGCCATTCCCCATCTCAAACCGTCATATGTTACATAGGAATCCCGTGTAAGCTCCTGAGAGCACTTGTAACGCATTTTGTCGAACTTAAGGCCAAACTCTAGGGGTATGCTGCCAGGAGCCGTCTCAGACTCAAGTATCATCTGCCAGTCAGCACTTCGCTGCTTGTTCACGCTGCCCGCAACCTGATTTGATTTATTGGTGTGATCGACGAATATAACGGTCTTCCCTGCAGTCTTGGCCCATCGTGTGAAGTGCTGCACCCTGTTCCATGTCTCAGGATTGAACATTTCACCAGGTTTAACCGGCTCGAGCGCGAATGTGACGTTATCAATAATAATCACATCCATATCTCTGCAAGTCTCATAGAGTATATGGTGGTGCAGGTCATTACCCAGGGCCAGCGGTTCAACGCTCTGAGCCTCACGCCAGTCCTGCCAGTCAAGCTTAATTGTGGCCCCTGTCCAGTCATAGCCCTTGATGCGGTCATACATAAAGCGGGTGCTCAATTCCACATCTAGCAGCATTACAGAGCGCTTTGTGGGGGTTTTCCAGTCTGCGAAGTCCTTCCCTGTGGATATGGCGTGAGCCAGTCCAAGCGCGAACATCGATTTACCTACACCGGCTGCGGCAGCAATGAACCCGACCGAACCCGCCTGGATAGGGCCTGTCACCCATTCTTCCTCTGGCATTGCGGCAAACATAGCCGCTAGGTCCATTACATCGGCAGCACGATACGGCTGCGGTTCCGGCATATTTAGGTATTCTTTCACCCCTGATTCGTCGCCCTTTTCTATGGACTCTAGCAGCGTAACCCACTGTTGCTGTGATATTTCACGTTGCCTGTTGCGCTCCCATTCGCTATGATCGGAAGTCTCGGCACCCTCCCATAATCCCAACTCTCCAAGTGCCTTGATGACCTCCCCCTGGCTGCACCCCGCGAAACAATGCACCAGGGGGTTTTTTTGTCCCTCACTATCCTTTATGTAAAAGCTGGGGTTGTTGTCGTCATGGGCTGGGCAGCGGCACAACCACTGGTTGCCCACTTTCTTAGCAGTGGGATCGATTTG
>CAZFUD010000322.1:0-3812 GCA_964521705.1 uncultured Opitutaceae bacterium
TGCTAGAAGATATCGTTATACAGGTTGGCAGAACCGGTGTATTGACTCCGGTGGCCCAACTGAAGCCGACAACTCTTGCGGGAACAACCGTTTCGCGGGCGACCTTGCACAATGCTGAAGAGATGGAGCGCAAGGACGTACGTGGCGGCGATACGGTAGTCGTGGAAAAAGCCGGGGAGATCATTCCTGCGGTTTTGCGGGTGATTAAGGAAAAGCGTCCTTCAGGCAGCTCGCCGTTCGTATTTCCAACTACTTGTCCGGAATGCGGATCGGAGACCAGCAAATTGGAAGGGGAAGTGGCATTGCGATGCATCAATGTAGAGTGCCCAGCCCAGGTACGGGGGCGCTTGGAGCATTTCTCATCCCGTCAGTGCATGGATATCGAAGGATTGGGAATCGCCGTGGTCAATCAATTGGTCTCTCGATCCTTGATATCCAATTACGCTGATATCTACCGTTTGACGTTCGACGATCTGGTAGGTCTGGAAAAGTTCGCGGACAAATCGGCCAATAACCTGCTGGAGGCGATTGATAGAAGTAAAGGTAACGATTTATGGCGTTTGCTGCACGGATTGGGAATCCCTCAGGTAGGCGCTGCTGCGGCCAAAGATTTGGCGAAAGCTTACGGATCAGTAGCGCGTCTGCGGGAGGCCTCTGTTGAGTCGCTGATTGAGGTGGAAGGGATTGGGGAAAAGACGGCGGAGGGTATCGCGGCGTTTTTTAATAACAAAGCCAATGCGTCCATCATCGATAATCTGTTCGAACAAGGCATGAATCCTACAGCGCCGGAAATTCCTCAAGGAGATGACGCGATTTTCGACGGTATGACATTTGTTATTACAGGCACTTTGCCTACCATGAAGCGCAACGAAGCGAAGGCGCTGATCGAAAGCAAAGGGGGGAAAGCCGCTGGTAGCGTTAGCAAAAAGACGGATTATCTCGTAGCTGGGGAATCAGCAGGCTCGAAATTATCCAAGGCTGAAAGTCTGGGGATTCCTATACTTAGCGAAGACGGATTGCTGGCTCTGATTGATTCGCTTGGATCCGGTGGATCTTGAGCGTTAGGCCTCAGTTTGAAAAGAGCTGAGGCTTACATTCCTGCTGGCCCTTGCATTTTCGCCTGAAGCTCCATTTGGAAGGTCTCGATATCCTCCTGGTTTGGCTGATAATCGGGCTGGTCGGGATCGAGCCCTAGTCGACCCATAGGATCGACGTACCATTTTGCTGATACACCATCGCTAAATGTAACGCTGCCGCTAAGAGCTGTTCCCGGTCTTTTAATCGAATCGATATCCACCGTAACGCCCCCGCCGGAAGCTGCGGCTTGTTTGGTCTCCACTCCGGATTGATCTAGAATTCCGCCGCTGCCGCCCGCAGAGCTCGCGCTGGAATTAGTGGGCGCGTTCAGATCTGCGGAAACCTTCTCCTGGTCCTGCAATTCGAGATTCAGATCGTCGATAAGGAAACGGGTTTCCATGTAGGTGGCCGCAACTTCGAATTCGTTGGTGATCAGGCTCTGAATATCCGCGATGGAGGCTCCGTCATTCAGACGTTCGGCGATAACGCTCTTCTGTTCGTCGTTAAGATTCATCGATGGATTTAGTTCAAAGGTTATTGATTTCCAGAGGCAATGGTTTTCCTCGCCTTTGTCTCTCGAATAGACGAACGAATCAGCCCACTGGCAAAAAGTAGGCCGAAAAAAAATTACCTGGAGAGCTGGGACTTCAGGTAGTCGACGCTGTGTCGGACCGTATCGTCTTGGTCGACGAGATTCTCCACTTGGCGGCAGGCATGGATGACCGTTCCGTGGTCTCGTCCGCCGAAGGCTTCTCCGATCTCCTGCAACGAGTGCTTCGTCAACTCGCGACTCAAGTACATGGCAATCTGCCGAGGTACGGCTATATGATTGGGCCGACGGCGGCTAAGCATGTCCGAGTGCCGAAGCTCGAAGTATTCCGCGACTCGCTTCTGAATAGCGTCGATCGTCAATTGATGGCGAGCCGCTTCCATCAGGACATCCCTCAAAAGCATTTCGCAAGTGGCTATGCCGAGGGCATTGCCGGTAAGCGAAGAATAGCTGCAAACTTTTATGAGGCCCCCCTCCAATCGCCGGATGTTTTTAACGATGTGCTCGGCAATGAAGTTTATCACGTCGTCCTGCACATTGAAATTGTGCTGCTCAGCCTTTTTCCGAAGGATGGCCACTCGGGTTTCGAAATCAGGAGCCTGAATATCGGTGACCAATCCCCATTGGAATCTGGATACGAGGCGATTCTCTAGCTTGGCGATTTCGTTTACCGGACGGTCGCTAGAGAGGAAAATCTGCTTCTGCTGCTCGAAAAGCTCATTAAAGGTATGGAAGAACTCTTCTTGAATGCGTTCCTTGCCACTAAGGAACTGAACGTCATCAATGAGGAGGACATCGACTTTGCGATAGCGCTTTCGGAATTGAGTTAGCGTGTTTTCCTGAATCGCGGAAATGAATTCGTTGGTGAATTTCTCCGATGAAAGGTAAGCGACGCGAGCCTCCGGTTTATTGAGGAGGATGTGATGGCCAACCGCGTGCATGAGATGAGTTTTCCCCAATCCCGTGTCGCCGTATACGAAAAGCGGATTGTAAGCGCCGGCGGGAGCATGGGCAACCGCCATGGCAGCCGCGTGGGCTAGCTGGCTATTGGAGCCTATAACGAAATTTTCGAAGGTATTGCGACGATTGAGCGTCGTCTCCGCAGGGCTATTGCTTACGGGAGCGACGCGACCTACTGACGACTGGGATCGTCCAGCAATACGTTCGGCGATTCGATTGCTATCCTGGGCAGTTTCGGTTTCGGCGCTGTTCTTGTTTTGAAGGGCAACAGTGACCGGATAGCCAAGAAATCGCTGAAAAGCCTTCGACAATAAATCGAGGTAGTTGTCGTTGATCCAAATCGCGGAAAACTCGTTGGCGACTTGAAGCACGACTGCAGACTCGTTGGCCTCGAGACAATCTACGTTAGCGAACCAACTATCGAAAATGTCTTGGGGAAGGAGCTCAGTTAACTCGGCTTTAACTTTTTCCCAAATTTGCGTGGGATCGGAAACCTGCGGCATTGAAATATGTTAGAAACGTTAGCGGTTATATGTTAGAAACGTTAGCGGTTATTCACATCATTGATGAACGCGGCGGGACGCTGGTTGTTTCCAACTTGGTTTCCATTAAAAAGGGCCACTTCAAAAAGAGCTCAACGGGCTCGCAAGAGGCATTCGCTATGAATGCATTTTCAAGTCGTTCGTATTGAGGAGGTTAATGGGGATGAAAAGGTGGCTTATTCGGAATGGAAAATCAAGGTGTCAACGGGAAGCGCGGAACGCGTGTTATTAAGCAATTGTTGTAACAGTAACGTAAAGAGAATCGCAATTCTCAAGCCCTAGTTTTGTACAACTTGTTAACAATCCGATGCGCATAAGTTTTCGTGCAAAAACCTTGCCTCGGAAGAGCTCATTATTCTCGCGTGGAACTCTTTAAATGGCAGCTGTTTAAGGATGGGTGATCAGGAATTTGACGATCTCTGATGACGTTTACCGACTGTCCAGCAGGGCGGAAGCGGGATAAAATTATTTTTGGGGCTATCCTAGCTAAGCAACTAGTTTAGGATAGCAATAATGTTCGAAAGGAAGAGTAGATTGAGCGTTCGCAAGCAATCTGAACTCATTAAATTGTTCGTTGTTAGCTCCATCGCCCGGGCCGCGGCCGGTTTCTTCATGAGGCTCCGCAAGCTCACAGCCAGCAAGCTTCCAAGCTACGAGCTCGGAGGCGAGGTGGAGGCCGACGA
>CAZFUD010000323.1:0-3762 GCA_964521705.1 uncultured Opitutaceae bacterium
GTACCCAAGCTTTCCGCGACAATCGCAGTTTGGCTCGCATATGGGGTTCTGCTTCTCCTACGGCTTCGCCAGTCCCTCTCATATAAGCAATTCTCTTGGGCCTGCATCGGCGTATTCGCAGCAGCCCTACTATCTCTCGGACCCGTAGATAGTTCTACGAGCGAGGAAGCGAGCTTAAACCAATACATTACGCTTTCTGCTAGGCGATGAGCTTTCATCATGGAGAACTCCTGCTTATCACCGTCAACCATGAGTCCGTGTCCATGGAAGACCGAGAGCGTTATTCGCTCGATGAAAAACAGATTCAATCGCTCTACCAGCGATTGCACCAATCACCCGACATCGAAGAGTCTTTTTTTTTTAATTATTGGTAGAGAATCGAGATCTACACAAAGACGAGAGATCCTCGAAACGGCATCTCCATTGTCTATCAAGCTCTCCATGATTTCTACAAGATTGATACTAAAGAAATAGAGAGTCACGCATCGACTCGATATGGCCCAGCGGCCATAAAGCACCTGATCGAGGTCTCCGCCGGGCTTAGATCTCAAATTACTGGCGAGGCGGAAATATTCGGCCAGGTAAAGGAAGCCTATGCACTATGCCAGAATCTCGGATACGCTGGAAAACTGATTAACCGAATGGTGCAAAAAGGTTTCCAAGCAGTCAAATTGATCCGGAATTCGACCCCCATCGGCGAAGGCCAGATCAATATCTCGAATGTCGCAGTAGATCTATCCATGAAGATCTTTGGGGCCCTCCACAATACCAGCGTACTCATTATCGGTACGGGAGAAATCGGAGAGAAAACGGCGAAAGCGCTGCGGAGCCGCGGAGCCAGCGATTTCGGTATCGCCAGTCACTCCACAGAAAGAGCGGAGATGGCCACTCATAGATGGGGAGGCTCCCCTAGGAATCTCGAAGATATACTTTCCTACCTAAACGAATACGACATTGTCATATCATCGACAGATACGGATAGACCCATCCTAGATGCGCAAAATCTAAGCGAGACCGTAGGAGCTCGTAAAAACCGAGCCCTATTCTTGGTCGATTTAGGAATGCCCCGGAATTTCGATCCCTCGTGCGAAGAGATAGAACACGTCTACCTATACAATCTCGATGACCTAGCTGAGATCGCTGAGACTAACCTTAAGGAGCGGAAGGCTGCCATTAAGCGCAGTGAAGAGATCGCCGATCAGAAATCGATCTCTATATGGGAGATGCTGGAAAGCCGCGGCCTGGTTAATTTCCAATAATCCGATTCGACTCGCTTAGGAAGATACCCTTGAGATTCATCTCCAGGCCCTGGCGATTTGGAGAATTCTGAAGAGCGTCCCCCTTGCTTACCTTGCCTTCCTTAACCAGACGGAATAGCTCCTTATTGAAAGAGCGGGATCCAGATTCTGGCGACACATCCAGAAGCGATTGACTCTTGTCGAATTTGCCTTCTCTAATACTGCTGCTAACAACGGAATCCACGACCATGATTTCCTGAGCGGGAATGCGGCTGTCCTTCTCTAGCGAAGGCAATAGCTTTTGCACGATAATTCCCCGCAGGGATTCGGAAAGCTTACGCCTGACTAGTTCGTGCTTTTCCGGAGGAAAGTACTCGAAAAGACGCATGGGTGCTTGCCGCGGGCAATGGAGTGAACACCAGGTGCCCCGTCTCAGCGGCAGAAATAGCCGTTTAAAACGTGTCCGCATCACGCATCTCCCCAATGAGGATAATATCAGGGTTTTGTCGAAGCACAGCTCGAAGGGCCTTCTTGAAATTGGGTGTATCAATGCCAATTTCGCGCTGATTGAAGACGCACTGCCTATCGATAAAATTATATTCGATCGGATCTTCCAGCGTCACCACGTGCTTTTCAGTAAGATCGTTCAAATAGTTGAGCATACAGGCCATAATGGTGCTCTTACCCGATCCCGTTGCTCCGCAAACCAAGACGATCCCATCCTTCGCCTCGATAAACTGCTTAAGCGTGTCCTTATCCAGATTCAGATCTTCGAAAGTCGGGATCTTGCTTTTGATGTGACGGAATACCATGCTCACAGATCCCCGCTGAAGAAATGTATTTACGCGAAACCTGCCGGCCTGCTCTAGGAAGTAAGCGAAGTCGACTTGCCCTTCCATTTCCCAGATTTCGCGGAAATTGCTCGGCAAGCGTTCCTCCACAAATTCCAAGGCATCCTCTCCATCGATCGGAGGCATATCCACTTCCTCCAGACCCCCATTAATCCGGAGCATCCCCGGCTTATCGGACTTGATAACAATATCGCTCGCGCCATTTTACACGGCAAGCAACAGGAGTACATCGAATATTTCTACAGACATGGGCTCGATTTTACTGAGTTTTGATAATTCTCATACGAGAATGGCTTAAAGATTGACCGGGTATTTGAATCGTCTTGGAACTCGAAGCCTTCAACGTAGACTGCACGGAAAAATGATTAATACCCGTTTCACAGGATCCATTACCGCCATGGCCACTCCATTCAACGCGGATGGCTCCTTATCAGTTTCCGATCTCAAGGCGTTCGTCAATCGGCAGATTGAAGGCGGCATCAACGGTTTGCTACCCATGGGAACAACCGGCGAATCCCCAACCCTCAACCACGAGGAACATGGAGAAGTCGTTGAAATTGTAGTAAACGAAGCAGATGGACGCGTTCCTGTAATAGCCGGAGCCGGCTCGAATTCCACTCGAGAGGCCATCGCTATGACGAAACACGCCGACCAGGCTGGAGCAGACGGCACCCTTCACGTAACGGGCTACTACAATAAGCCCACGCAGGAAGGGATCTTTCAGCATTTTTCTGCTATCGCCCAAGAAACGGACAAGCCCATCATTCTCTATTCCATTCCGGGTCGCTGCATCGTCGACATCGCCTTGCCCACGGTTGAACGATTGGTAGCGAAGCACGCCAATATTCGGCATATCAAGGAATCTGGAGGGGAAGTAAGCCGCGTCGATGAATTGAAGCAATCGCTCGGAGACGAAATCACCGTTCTAAGCGGCGACGATGGTCTGACATTGCCCTTCATCGCATCGGGAGCGGAAGGCGTCATATCCGTAGCATCGAACCTATTCCCAACGGAGGTCACGGAACTGATCAGATCAACTCTATCTGGCGATCTGAAGACTGCCTCCAGCTTCCACCACTCGCTGTATCCGCTATTTCGCGACCTTTTTATCGAACCAAGCCCCGTGCCTGTAAAAGCGTGTCTCAAAAAGCTGGGGTACTTTACAACGGATCGAGTTCGATTACCTTTGTGCGAAATGAGCGAAGAAAATCTAACCATCGTCCTAGATTCTCTACAACAGGTTACCAACAACCTGAAGTCGATCAACGCTGTGCCCACTGCCTGAAATGAGCCTTGATATCTGTATAAACGGCTATAACGGCCGTATGGGAAACGCTATCGCGGAAACCGCCACGGAATCCGGTCACAAAATCTCCGGCAAGGTCGATATCGGCGATAATCTCGAGGAGGCGTTGCTAAGAGCGATCTGGTCATCGATTTTTCCTTTCACAAAGTAACGCGATCCGTATTCAAAATGGCGGCCAAACTGGGAAAGCCAATCGTTTGCGGCACCACCGGCCATACCCAGGAAGATCGTGCCGATCTTCTTAAGATAGCTGAGTCCGTTCCTACCGTATGGGCAGGAAACTTTTCGATTGGAGTCAATCTGTTGTGCTACCTTACCGAGCGAGCCGCCGATATACTACCGCTTTCCTACAACGCGGAAATCATCG
>CAZFUD010000324.1:0-3759 GCA_964521705.1 uncultured Opitutaceae bacterium
GAGCCCTCGCTTGGCTCCGTCAACTAGACCATGTCACGCCATCGATCATCAAGGAAGTTTTCCTCGATGCCATGAGGCACAGAGTTGGGCTAACCTACGAAGCCGAAGCCGAGGAGATCACGGCCGATGATGCATTGAAAATCATCTTGGATCGAACTTCGCTTCCTCCGACGCCTTCAGCTATCTAGGACTCCTTTATAGAAATGGGAAAAGAGGATCACAAGATTTCGGATACTTTCGAAAATCTTTCGGCTTCTCTAGCCATGCTTCGCAAGCTGGAATGGCGAGTAAGGCATGCCGTCGAAAGCGTTCTCAGCGGTGAATACAAGTCTTCATTTCGTGGGAAAGGCATGGAGTTCGACCAAGTCGTGAAATACGAATACGGCGACGATGTCAGAGATATCGATTGGAACGTGACCGCCCGGCTTGGCAATCCCTACGTAAAACGCTATGTTGAAGAGCGGGAAGTTACCTTGCTCCTTCTTTTCGAAGATCGGCCTTCCCTTCAGTTCGGATCTGGAGAGCGTTCGAAACGCGAAGCCCTGTTGGAACTTTCTAGCCTACTCATGCTACTGAGCGCCGTGAATGGGGACCGAGTATCGCTAATCTACACTTCTCCCGAAGGATATCAATTCACGAAAAGCGCTTCAGGACGTGGACGCGTCATGCACACGGCAGCCACTCTACTGGGCAAACCACCCCCCAACGCCCTCGGATCCCAAGAAGCCCAAGTCCCTTGGAAATATCTTCTCAGAGCAGCGCCTCGACATAGCGTGTTCGTCTGGCTGAGCGATTTTCCGGCTCGCGGAAAACCGGAAGGCTGGAATGCCCTCAAAAAGCGCTATCAGCCCGTCGGCTTTCGGATCGAGGATCCATGGGAAAGGGAGCTCCCGAAAAATGGCGAGCAATCAGTCTTTGATCCCGTTTCGGGCCAATTATTCAATCTAAGCGGTAAATCGAGCTCTCAGCGGACCGCCCACGAAAAATGGAAGCTCAAGCGCGACAAAGATTTCCGGGAACTTTTTCCCGTCGATTCCGATCGCTTAACCCTACAAGCAGGAGAAGACGCTCTCGATGCCATAGTCAGGCTATTTCATAAGCGAACTCTCCGCTATGGACGCATCTGATATTTCTTCCCTATGGACGCATTCAATCTCGTGGATCCCTGGTGGCTTCTCGCCTTGCTCGCGCTTCCCCTGATTGCCGCCCTTCGCAATCGCCGAGCATCCGCTGCCTTGGTCATGCCATTCGCTGGCGAATGGCGCAGGTCTCTTTTCGCGGGCGGATCCAGAATGGCCTCATTTTTCGCCTTTATCGGCGCCGCTCTGATTATCCTTTCGCTAGCCCGTCCGCAAGCACTCGACTTCGAACGCCAGACGAAAAGTAAAGGCTATGATATCATGCTGGTTCTCGACCTTTCCAGTTCTATGCTCTACGAGGACTACAAGGACGGGATGAAACGAATAAACCGGCTTCAAGCGGTAAAACCCGTCCTTAGCGCCTTTATAAACAAGCGGGAAAACGATCGGATAGGACTAGTCGCCTTCGCCGGTCGAGCCTATACCGTCGCTCCATTGACTTTCGATCACAACTGGCTCTCTAGGCAAACCAGCAGGCTTTCCATTGGGCTAATTGAAGATGGAACGGCTATCGGCGATGCTATCGGCGTAGCCATTTCTCGACTACAAGAAGGCGCTAAGGAACGCTCTGGCGAACGCGAGGGAGCCTTTGCCATCTTGCTAACCGATGGCGCCAACACGGCTGGATCCATCGAACCCATAGCCGCGGCCGAGCTAGCCTCGGAAAACACGATTCTCGTCTACACAATCGGAGCGGGGCGCGACGGAATAGTCTCTATGCCCCGATTGAATGCCAAAGGGGAACGCATCGGCACGGTCCGCGTGCCCTCCCAAACGGACGAGCCCACATTGAAAGAAATCGCCCGCATAACGGGAGGCGAATTCCATCGGGCCGACAATTCCAATACGATAAAAGCGGCTTTCGACTCGATCGACCAGGAGAGTAAAATCGAATTCGAATCCCACCAATACAGCATTACCACAGAACTGTTTCCCTACTTTTCCGTAGCGGCGAGCGCCATGCTCTTCATCTCTCTAGGACTTGGAGCCCTGAACAGGAAGGAGGCCCTCGGATGACATTCGGACAAGAGCTCTTCCTGTTCGGACTCATTGCTCCAATTGTCGGTATGCTTTGGATCCTAGTATTCAAAAAAAGGGTATCCGCATCAAAGCGGTTGCCAAAAGCCAAGCGCGTCCGGGCTACCTTTGCTGGCGTCGCGGAAGTTGAGTCTCGCCTGGCCCAACCTTCAAAGTGGCTCTTTCTGATCGGGCTGGCGTTTGTCATTATTGCCCTCGCCCGTCCGCGTTGGGGAGAAGTCTATGCTGAAGTATTTCAGCGTTCTCGCGAAGTGATTATCGCCATGGATCTGTCGAAAAGCATGCTAGCCGAAGACATTAAGCCCAACCGCCTTGAGCGGGCTAAACTCGTAGTGGAAAGCCTGCTGGACAACCTCCAAGGTGAAAGTGTCGGCTTAGTCGTTTTTGCGGGAACGGCTTTTCTGCAAAGCCCCATGAGTCCTGACTACCAAATCCTAAGGGGCTTTCTTAAAGACTTGAATCCGGATTTCATCCCTCAAGGCGGCACCAATTACGATGCCATGCTGGAAACGGCTCTGGACTCGTTCAAGCAATCGGATAGCCAAGCGGATCGCTTTCTGATCGTAATAAGCGATGGCGAGAGTCTGGACAATTCCTGGTCCCAGCATGTAGAGGCTCTTAAGGCCCAAAACGCGCGGGCCATTTGCTTGGGATTCGGAACCACCGAAGGAGGTCTCATTCCCGATGGACAAGGAGGTTACCACAAAGATTCAGCCGGAGCCGTTGTTCTTACGCAATTGGAAGCAGAGACCTTGAAATCGCTAGCCAGTCAAACGGGTGGCGTATTTCGCGAGTCTAACGTATGGGTCGATCTCGCCACATTGATCGAAGAAACGGTTAAGCGAGGAGCGACCGGCGAAACCGGAAGCCTATCTCAATCCGTCCACATCGAGAGGTATCAGATCTTCCTGGCTCCGGGCTTGCTCCTGATTTTGATTTCCTTGTATCGAGAATTTCCCTTCACTCCTAAACCAAGGCTCATTCAACAACGAAAAGCGGTAGCGAGATGATTCCCGTATTCAGATATTTAAGGACTAGAACCGGATTTCTGTTAATCTTGTTATTATTCGGCTGCATCGCCGTTTCCCCGCTATCCCTAGCTCAATTCGGTTCCCCACCCCCGCTAGCAACCGATAATGGCAAACCCGAGGGACCTACAATCGGAGAGGTTATCGCGTCTATTGCGGAAAAGCCATCGCGAGAACCTGCCGACTTCGAGCATTTAGCCCAGATGACCTTGCAAATCGGACAAACGGCGCTGCAGCAAGGCCAAAGGATTCCCGATCCTTCGATTTGGGACGGGATCCATGCAGTAGATGCTGGAGCGGCAATCGCTCCGACGCACGCGGATTGGAATAATCTCCGAGCAGAACTAGAAAAGCTACTTGAAGAACCGCCCCAACAAGAGGACCAAGAACAGCAGCAAGAGCAAAACTCAGACGAACAGGAATCCGAGAACAACGAGCAAGGGGATAACCAAGAATCAAGCGACCAACAGAATTCCGAAGAAAATGGGAGCCAGGAAAACTCCCAACAAGAGAAGCAAGAGCAAAACGGATCCGAGCAACAACAGCAGAACGGC
>CAZFUD010000325.1:0-3742 GCA_964521705.1 uncultured Opitutaceae bacterium
GACGACCAGCCTGCCAGCACAACGCCATATACTCCCAGTGAGGAAATAGCGAAAAGGAACAGTAATCCCACATTAACGTTCGCTAGAACCAGAGGAATCACTTCTCCCGCCTCCGTAACAAACTGCCCGAATGGCACAACCGCGACGGTGGTCAACGCTGGAACCAGGGACAGGATCGGCGCCATGATAAAGTAGACCTTGTTAACATGGGCTGGGACAACGTCCTCTTTGAAAAGAAACTTCAGTCCGTCTGGAATCGGTTGAAAAATTCCCAGTCGCGTCAAAAACCGGCCGATCACGGGAATTCCACCCACGATCGGGAGGGCGGTCCGATTCGGTCCTACTCTGCCCTGGATCCAACTTGAGATTTTGCGTTCCGCCAGAACTGCGTAGGCGCACAGCGTCATTATGACGACAACCACGATTGCCGCATATACGAACTTAACGATTATGGGATTCAATTCCATGAGGCTCGTTATTCGGCAGCTACCGCCTCCCACTTCGGTTCAAAGTGTAGAGACTTTCCTTCCCGAAAGGGCAAATGCTCGAAAGCTCTGCTGTCGAGAACTTGCCCTTGATCGGATAGGGATTGGAAGCTTAACTCCGAAAATTGGCTATTTTCACCAGCGAGCTGTTTCCAAATGGAGCCCACGGTGGATGGAAATTTCTCATCCGAGAAGTTGGCCGCTATTGTCGATAAAGCATATAGGTCCTCGATGCATCCTCTAGGCCCTGGTACAACGCGATTGAATTTCTGGATACGAAATTGCTGATTGATTACCGTGCCGGATTTTTCGAACTGCGTGAGGCCGGCCAAAACGACATCCGCCTTTTCCGAAGTCGCATTCCGATGCGTTCCCAGGTAAACGATATCGACTTTAGACAACTGTTCTTCTGACAATCCCGCTTCAGTCAGATCTTCCTTAACTGAAAGAACGGTCGTCACCTCTCCGCTATCGATCTTGGATCCCAGATCCTCGAGTCTTTCTTCAGGCAGCGTATCGATCAAACCCGTCATTAAAGCCCCGCGAACATTTGGATTCCGATCTACTGACATCAGCAACCCATCATCTTCGCCGTATCGGGCAACCAGATTGACACTCACAGCATCGAGTGATTTCGCCAGAGCCTTAATGGCGAATTGCTCTTCCACGCTGCATTGGCCAGATCCGACAATGGCGGTCTTGCCTCCCTGCAGAGTCTCGCTCGCTTTCACGATCGCCTCTGTGGCCGCTGTCTCGTCCCCAGCTACTGAACAGGCTGTCAAGCGATCTTCCGCTTCCACGATTTTGTAAAGCTCCCGGCCCGAGTCCGTCATCCATGTGTCATTGACTTCGTCATTTCGCCGAGGGGTGACTCGGTAAATTTTCCCTTCGCGGGCCGAAACGACCGTGTTGGCCCCCACGCTGGTTTCAAAATCGATATGGTTGACTTCGGTGAGAAACCAAACACGCATCTTAAAACGGAAATCGGTGCTGGTCAGAGCTCCTACGGGACAAATGTCTAACGGATTGAGCGAATAATTGATGGCTAGCTCCTTTCCCGGGAAGCATGTAAGCGTCGAATAACTGCCTCGGTCCGTGAATCCCAGGACGCTATCGTTGGCAATCTCGTCGCAAAAACGGATGCAACGTGAACAGAGCACGCAGCGTTCATCATCCAAAGTCACCCTAGGACCCAAGCGGGTGCGCTTCGGCTTAACGTTTTTTTCTTCGATAAACCTGCTATACCCTCGGCCATGCTTGGATGAGAATTCCTGCAAGGTGCATTCACCTGCTTGGTCGCAAATCGGACAGTCTAGCGGATGGTTAATCAGCAGGAATTCCGTGATCGCCTCTCGCGACTCCAAAGCCTTGGGCGAATCCGTTTTAATATGCATGCCGGGAGCCGCCTTCGTACCACAGGCGATTGCCGGGCCAGGCATCCACATAATCTTCGGGGCCCCGTCCTCGTTGAGCATGGGTTCGCCTGTCGCTCGATCACGTCCTGGCATTCCCAATTCGACCAAACACATGCGGCAGTTCCCCGCGATCGAAAGTTTGGGGTGATAGCAATAGTGGGGAATCTCCTTCCGGAGCATCGCGGCAGCGTCGACCATGTTAGTGCCCGCTGGCACCTGCAGGTCATGCCCATCGATGTTAACTGTAATTAAATTGTCCTTATCTTCCATTAGAGGCGCCTATCGCGTTTCCCGAAAATCCATTCGCTATATCAGTGATTGCAGGCGAGTTCTTTCGCCGCCGTTCGATCTCCCCCCAAGTGGCTATGCCTTTGAGCGAAATCTCTAAATTCATCCTCGAATTTGTCCAAATAGCTTTGCACCGGCCAGGCGACCGCAAAACCAAAGGCGCAGATTGTCCTTCCCTCGATTTGGTCGGCCACCGATCTTAACAGATCCACGTCTTCTGGGCGGGCTTCGCCATGAACCATCCGCGTGGTGATCTTCTTTAGCCACAGCGACCCTTCGCGGCAAGGCGTGCATTGCCCGCAACTTTCGTGGGAATAAAAGGCCATCAAATTCGCTAGCGCCACCGGGATCTCGACGGAATCGTCGAGAACCATCATGCCGCCTGACCCCGACATGGAACCCGCAGCGGCGATTCCATCGTAGTCAAGAGGGATATCTTCGATTCCCCAATCGTACTCATTGCCATCGCGATCCTTGCCCTTGAAGCGCTCCCCATTTTTCAGGATCTTCATCGACGAACCGCCAGGAATGATAGCTTTGATCGTCCTTCCTTCCTTTGGCCCCCCACAAATATCGTAGACCAGTTCTCCCAAAGTAATTCCCGCAACTTCGTAATAGCCAGGACGCTTAACCCCACCAGAAACACACCAAATACGTGTACCCGTATTATTGGGACGGCCAATTTTGGCATACTCCTCCGCTCCCATTTCCAGGATATGCTTAACGTTGCAGAGCGTCTCCACATTGTTCACGATCGTCGGGCACATGTAGAGCCCGAGGGCGGCCGGAAAGTACGGTGGCTTGATCCGCGGATTAGCCCGCTTGCCTTCCAGTGATTCAATCAGTCCTGTTTCTTCACCGCAAATATAGGCAGCCGCTCCCCGGTGGACGACGATATCGCAGCTGTATCCAGATCCCAGTATGTCGTCCCCGACGAAATTCTTCTCCTTGGCTTCTTTGATCGCCTGTTCCAGGATCTTCGCCCCTTTGGGCATTTCTTCGCGGATATAAATAAAGGCCTTCGCGCAATCCGTCGCGAAGCAGGAAATCATAATACCTTCGATCAGCTGATGCGGATCCTTGTGGACGATCTGCCGATCCTTGAACGTTCCCGGCTCGGATTCGTCGCAATTGCAGACCATGTACACCGGCTTGCCCGATTTGCGATCAACAAAGCTCCATTTGACGCCGGCCGGGAATCCGGCTCCTCCACGGCCACGCAACTGGGAATTTTTTACCTCGTCGCAAATCGTCTGCTTGTCCATGCCCACGGCCTTTTTGAGCATCTCATAGCCCCCGTGCCTCATGTAGCAATCGATGTCCGGCGTGTGGCCGGGCTCATCCGCGTACTTGAGAATAATTCTCTGCTCTCTAGGATGTATCGCCATCTTAATTACGCTTGGACCGCCTCCGTCTTAATTTGATCGCAAATGGCCTTGGCCTTTTCCTCGTCCAGATTTTCATGAAGCTCGTCATCCACTAGCATAACGGGAGCTGACCCGCAGCTCGCCAAACACTCGGCAAACTCCACAGTCACCTCACCATCCGAAGATA
>CAZFUD010000326.1:0-3703 GCA_964521705.1 uncultured Opitutaceae bacterium
ACAGACTATACCGAGATCATGGTTCTGCGCGAAACGACTTCCTCGTGGAAGATCGCGCTATCGCTTCCCCTAGTGACGGTTCCTCAAGTTGTCGTCATCGGTTTCCTTTTGAATCTGCTCCGCTGACCACAAATGTTTGGCTCATTCTGAAAAGGATCTTTTTAGCTCACCGATTCAATCAACTCTGACCCCTCAAGGACACGCTTCGTATCCACTATACCGACACCAGGACCTTCAGGCACCGTAATAGATCCATCTTGGATTCGCAGCGGCGGATCAAACCAGTCAGCATAGTTTTCGATATTTCGCTTATATTCCTGCCAATCTCCGATATCCGGAGTCCTGGATGCGAAATGCAGCATATAGACGAATCCGAAACCGCCTGAGATATGCACAGTCGTTGGCATATTCAAGAGCTCGGCCATTCGAGAAACTCTAATCGAGCGAATCAGACCCCCGTAATAGTGAAGGTCGGGCTGAACGATATCCACGGCCCGATTTTCAATCGCCCATTTGAAGCGCCATTGACTATATTCCTGCTCTCCACCCGCTACTGGTATTCTCAACGTATCCGTCACCTTACGCGTATCCTCCAAATGATCGAAGGGACAGGGTTCTTCAAAATAGACCGCTCCGATCTCCTCCAGCATCCGCCCTACCTCGATCGCCTGCGGCGGATCGTAAGAGCTGTTCGAATCAGCGTGAATAGCCATTTCATCTCCCAATTCCTTCCGTGAAAGTTCGATCAACTTTGGGGTTCGTCCCAGCATAGCATCCTCATTGCGGCTCATACGCCCGCCAACCCGATACTTGATCGCCTTAGCCCCCGTCTCTTCGACCAAACTCCGCAGGTAGTCGATCTCCTCCTCGGGCGTCGAATCGCGTTGGCCACTAGCTACGTAAAACGGTACCCGTTTTCTAATGACGCCTCCCAGCAAATCGCCGATCGACCTACCAGCTACACGCCCTAGAAGATCCAGAATGGCGAACTCCATCCAGGCGACGGGACTCCAAAAGGCAAGTCCTTGAAGCTTGTAATTGCTCCGCCAGCGATACAGCTCCCACAAATGGTCTTCAAGCTGCCGGGCATCCTTTCCAATGAAAAACGGGGCCACCCGCTGAAGGAAAATCGGGGCCACATAAGCAGCCCGGCCATTGTCCAACGAGATGCCCTCCAACCCGTCTTTCGAGCGTACACGCACATAGTGTTGATTCCCTTTACGTAGCAAATCAACAGACTCAATGACTACCGGATCATTCAAACCCGTCAGTTCGAGAACCGGTCGAGCGGCCGCCTGATCCAAGTGATAGGAGACGTCCCTGCGTTCCTGGGACAATAAGGACACTGGGCTGCTAGCTGCAAGGACTCCCAGGCCAGCAGTCTTGCTGAGAAAATTGCGTCGATTGAGGAGCATGAATCCACGCTAACGTGAACTCAATGACTAGCAAACGATATCTGACGGGGGCGTGCCTCGATAAAACCAACCGCGTTCACGGACTAGATAGGTTATTGACCTCCGGGATCTCGACCTCTACTTTCCACGACTATGAATGGCCCTAAAACTCCAAATCGTCGTAATTTTCTTGCCGCCTCCGCCGCCACCGGCGCGGGGCTGATGTTCCTTCCCAGCGGTTCGCTCTTCGGGCAAAATCGCCCGGGAAACCGGCTAAATATCGCCCTTATCGGCTGTTGGGGACGAGCCACGGCTCATTTCAACATGCTGGAAAAGGAGAACGTCGTCGCTCTCTGCGACGTCAATTCCAAGGCTCTCGCCGCTGCCGCTCAGAAGTTCCCAAAAGCCAAGCAGTACAAGGATTGGCGTAAGTGCTTGGACCAGAAAAACCTCGACGCCGTGGTCGTCTGCACGCCTGACCATCATCACGCCTTCATTTCCATTTGGGCGATGAATCGGGGACTCCACGTCTACGGCGAAAAGCCTTTGGCCAATAGCGTGGAAGAGGCTCGCATGGTCCGCGATACCTACATGAAGAAAAAGAACAAACTGGCCACCCAATGCGGTACGCAGCGCCACTTTGATCCCAATTTCGACTACATCCGGGAACTCATCCACGAAGGCGCCATCGGCGATCTCCAGGACGTGCACGCTTGGGGCAATCGCTTCCATGAGAAAACTGGATACCCCAAAGCCACCGGCTCCGCTCCCGATTATCTTGATTGGGATCTCTGGGTAGGCCCATCACCCATGCACCCCTTTAGCGAAGACTACTTCATCGCTCTCAACTGGCGCACGGGCAAAATGGAGAAGTCATACTTCGATTCGGACATCAACAAATGGCCGACTGGCTCGAACTGCCTCTCCTGGAATATGTATCGCGATTTCGGCAACTGGCAGATCGGCGACATGGGTAGCCATACCATGGACCTGGCTTTCAATCCGCTCGACGCTGACTATCCCGTTTCAGCCCAGGCGGAAGGCGAACCCTACAACCCGGAAGTCGCTCCTTCACGCATGAGCTCGAGCTGCATCAACCCCGCCAACAAGTGGCGCGACAAGATCCGCGTTTCCTGGCACCAGGGCGGTAACATGCCCAAGTCCCCACTTAGCTACGTCGACCTGAACAAGATCGGTCACGGAGCACTCTTCAAGGGAACTAAAGGGTTCATCGTCGCGGATTTCAAAACAAGGACCGTTATCCCTTACGGGAAGTCGGCCGATCTATCCTACTACGACTCCAGCAAAATCAAGGTGCCCGAAAAGACGGTCGCCAATTTTGGAGAAGAATGGACCAATGCCTGCAAGACCGATCTGAAGACGTCATGCAATTTCGACTACTCCGGTATCATGATCGAGCAGCTCCTCCTCGGAGCCGTGGCCTACGACGTCGGCAAGAAGCTCGACTACAACCCAAAGAAGATGGAAGTGACCAACAGCCCGGAAGCCAACCGCCTCCTGCGAAAAGAATACCGCAAAGGCTGGGCCCTCAACGGGTAGTCAAGTCAACTCGCAACCATAATTAAATTTCCCCACAAGGAGGCCTTTGGGCCTCCTTTTTTATTCTCGAGTACTCCGCAGCGCCTTCAATCGTCAAATGGGCAATCTTAGCCCACTCATTCCACTCCTTTTCAAATTTCGGATGATGCCAATCCTTGGTTCCTATGATTTCGCCATCTGCAATGATACGCCGCCGACTTGTTGGCCTCAAACTACTACCTGAAGCACTCCGTTCCATCGAACCCCGACCTTTTTACACAAATAACACGTCATGCAGCCGGTTTTTCTCATTCATTATATTCGATATTGGATACTCACAATTTAGCAAAAGAACCCGGTTTTCATTGCCCGGAATAGTATGCACGGGGGAGATCATCTCCCCCAGAGCCATCTCATAAGCTCCATCGCCAAGTGATTCACCCGTGACCGCATAAATGTTCCCTACGTCCGCGGTGCCATCGATAAAGCTAGAAAAATTTCGGGTAGTAGAAAACGAGTCGTCATTATGAGCAGAGGTCGTACTGCAGCCCAAAGTGTTTTCTTATCCCGCTTGGGGTGTTAAGGCGACAGTGCCCGATAGAATCGCCGGCCGGTCTCTAGCGCTTCTCGATCCTCTATTGGCATTTCCTCTGCTTCCGAAACGAATCCATCGACGCACCGCCAATCTCTAATATTAGTTGAAGATTCGATACGGTAGATCACCCGCTTCTGGGTCAGCGTAGTCGCCTCGAAACCGTTTCAATAATCTG
>CAZFUD010000327.1:0-3703 GCA_964521705.1 uncultured Opitutaceae bacterium
GTCGCTAGAGGCCGCCCTCCACCGACGAAGGACATTCCCTACCACCCCTTCAGAACCTCTAAATTTTCGCGTGGGCGGCACGCCATTCAACACGATTCCTCTATGACGCTTACTCAATTTCGACCATGGAACATCAAAATAAACTAGCCGGTAAAGCGATCCTCGTTACCGGTTCCAACACGGGAATCGGACGGGCTATTGCCGAGCGTTGTTTGTCGGAGGGAGCCCGGGTCGCCATCCATGGGTTGGATCCTGCAGCTGTGGAGAGCGTGGCCGAAGAGCTTGGTTCGAACGCCTTCGGGATTGCTGGAGATCTGGAAAGCTCTGATGCGCCAGACAGGATTGTTTCGGAAACCGTCAAGCGATTTGGGCGCCTGGACGGAGTGGTTAACAATGCGGCGATCATTACCCGAGCCAGCTTTGAGGATACGGATGCGGGCACGTTCGATCAGACGATGGCCATCAATGTCCGAGCTCCTTTCCTTATTTGCCAGGCGGCGGCGAAACATCTCAAGGAAAGTAATGGTTGCGTGGTAAACATCGGGTCAATCAATGCTCACGGTGGAGAAGGCATTCTCAGCGCTTACAGTGTATCCAAAGGAGCCCTTCAGACGATGTCGCGTAATTTGGCAGGAATCTACTCTAAGCAGGGGATCCGTTTTACTCACTTGAATCTGGGTTGGGTTTTGTCCGAGACAGAATACGAACGTAAATTGCAGGACGGACTTCCCGAGGGTTGGCCGGAGAAACTAGAGCGAGGGGTGGTGCCAACTGGAAAAATGACTCGTCCAGAGGAAGTGGCCCGAGTGGTTGCCTTCTGGCTTAGCGATGAATCGCGTCCTTTCTCGGGAACGGTCCTCGATTTGGAGCAGTACCCGTTCCTTGGACAAAACCCGTCTAAGGACGAAGACTACGAAATGGGCGGATGAGCTTTTCGTAATAGGATACGGCCCGATCTTAATCGGCCCTGCAGGATGGCCTTTGGCCAACATGATCATCAGGGGATTAAAGTAGACGTGTTTAAATTTGCTCCCGAGAAACGGGCTGCAGCAGCGAGGAATGAGCGAATCTTGCAAACGGATTGGTATTATGCCCCGAGATCGGATGAATTTTTAGACGAAACGCTATCTATGAATAAGACCTTTGGATCTATTGTTTAATCCGTGACTATCCGCGTAATCCGTGGGAAATTAGCATCATGCCAAAACTAGCCGCCTTTCCTAAAGCCTGGATGGATCCGCTTTGTATCGACGGATCTATGTCGCTCAACGAATGGATCGAACTATCGGGAAAACTCGATGTGGACGGACTGGAATTCTACAGCGACTTTCTTGATCTCAAGGACGAGTCGGGTTGGTCGGATTATCGAAATAGCGTCGAAGACCAGGGCCGCTCGATTCCCATGCTCTGCTGCTCCCCAGACTTCACACATCCGGATCCCCAATTTCGACAGGAGCAAATCGACAAAGAGAAACGGTGGATCGAAATGTGTTACCAGCTCGGAGGCAGCTACTGCCGTGTTTTGTCTGGGCAGCGAAGGCCAGAAGTATCGCGGGAGGTTGGGGTGGCCTATGCCGCTGAGTGTATCGAGGCCTGTATTCCTCATGCAGCCGCATTAGGGATCACGCTGATCATAGAGAATCACTACAAGGACAATTACTGGACCTATCCTGAGTTCGCCCAGCAAATGGATGTCTTTTGCCAGCTGGTGGATCGGATTGAGTCGCCGCATTTCGGTGTAAACTACGATCCTAGTAATACGATCCTGGCAGGGGAAGATCCTCTTGAACTGCTTGAGCAGGTAAAGGAGCGGGTGGTAACGATGCACGCTAGCGACCGGTTTCTGCTGGAAGGAAGCCTTGAGGATCTGCGTAATGAAGAAATGGATAGCGTTGGTTATGCCCAACGGTTGAGCCATGGGGAAATCGGCAAGGGCCTCAACGACTACGACGCGATTTTCGGAACGCTAAAATCGGTCGGGTTCGATGGATGGATCAGTATCGAGGATGGCGTCGATGGATTCGAGCAAATGCAACGCAGCGTGTGTTTTCTCAGAGAGAAGATAACAAACGTCTGGAGTTGAAGTTGGTGGTGAATGATCTCCTAACGGCCATCAAAGGTAGCATAGGCTTCCAGCCTGTGATCTCAACTTATGGGTACAGGCAGGATGCCTGTTCTACTCTATTGACGTGTGGGCGCTCGGAGATCGTCCGCTACCTTAGATTCTTGAATGGCTCGTTCGATTGTAGGATAGGGCCGATTGTCCTCAATCGGCCGTTAGAGTGCTAGTATTATTCCTCGGGCCACTTGAGACAATCGGCTCTACCAATTTGTTATCTCCGGTTATCTCGCGCTTGCGCTATATCGTAAATAGGATGAGCATTCCCAAACGTATGGAGAACAACGATCCAAAAGTGTTAAAGGTTGGTATGATTGGAGGGAGCTCTGGCTTTATTTCCAAT
This sequence comes from uncultured Opitutaceae bacterium, assembly GCA_964521705.1. Classification (GTDB taxonomy): domain Bacteria; phylum Verrucomicrobiota; class Verrucomicrobiia; order Opitutales; family Opitutaceae; genus Pelagisphaera. The sequence continues at coordinate 2,463 of CAZFUD010000327.1, forward strand.
GCTCATCAGAGGGCGATATTTATGGACGGGACCCGTCGCGTTGTTAGCGGGGCTTTGTCCTCGAATGTCGAGAAAGCCCGGACGGCCATCGAAAATTGGCCGTACCCGATCGAGGGATACGATAGCTATGACGCTTTACTGGAGGCGGAGTTGGCCAAGCCTGAGAACGATCGCATTGACTACGTCCTCATCCTGACTCCCAACCATGTTCATTTCGATCCGGCCAAGAAATTTCTCGAAGCGAGTATTCCCGTGCTTTGCGAAAAGCCACTCACCTTTACCTTGGACGAAGCTGAAACGCTGGCTGAGATCGTTCATTCGAAGAGTATTCCGTTTTGCGTCGCCCACACATACTTGGGACATTGGACAAGCCGACTGGCCAGATTCGTTGTCCAAAGCGGATTGATCGGCGAGGTACGCTGGGCAGATGCCAGTTATCTGCAGTCCTGGATGGCCATCCGGTCTCGAGATCCCGAATTCGTCAAGACAGCCTGGCGGCTGGATGCTTCGAGATCTGGCTTAAGCAATTGTGGGGGAGATATTGGAACGCACGCGCTGATGCAGCTCCGTTATGTTACGGGATTGGAAGTCGTTTCTTTGAGCGCCCACATGGAATCGTTGACGCCATTGCCGGAATCCGTCGAGCAGCCGCTTGATGATCACATTACAGTGTATTGCCGCATGAACAATGGGTCGCGAGCTCTGGTTCGAGCTACGCAAATCGGAGTGGGTCACAAGAACGATCTCAGAATCGAGGTTAATGGGGAACTTGGCTCCATCCGTTGGGCCCAGGAGCAATCCGAGAAGCTAGAAGTCTACCTGATCGACCAGCCAGAAAGGGCCTACTATCGCGGTGGCATTAAGCCGAACGACGGATTTTTCGGAGATATCCCTCAAGAATTGCTGGACGAGCCCACGATTCCTTGGGGGCATTCGGAAGGCTTTCACGATGCTTTCGCACGTTTGCATCGCTGCTTCGAAGCGGATGTTCGAGCTTTTCAAAAAAGCGAGTACGAGCCAGGAGATGGGTCCAGTTACGCGACGGTCGACGATGGGGTCCTGGGAATGCGTTTCGTTAACAAGGCGGTTGAAAGCAGCAGCAGCGGCAACGCTTGGGTGGATTGCTGAGGCAAAGAGCGAGTCGATTTGTAGTAAGTAGGAGCGGGTTTATCCCGCGGTAATTGCGGATCAACTATTATTGGAATCGCGGGATAAACCCGCTCCTAAGCTCGACTTCAACT
>CAZFUD010000328.1:0-3694 GCA_964521705.1 uncultured Opitutaceae bacterium
GCTCCCCCTCCAGGAGAAAGTCTCCGCCGACGATCTTCGTCATGCAGTGATACACCGAGCTCTCCCCCTCAATCTTGATCCGCGTCTGCCTCATAGCGCGTATCCAGGATCGGAAGGAGCAGACCCTAGTCAATCTTATATTTAGCCTGTCCCTATTTTACACTATTGTCCCTATTTTACAAGGGAGCGTATTGAAATGGCCGATAAAAACCAGGTATCAGCGTTTAGTAAATGGCATGGCGGTCAGGTAGTATGAATGGGAACAAGCTGAGATAGAACGAAGACGCCTGATCGAACACCGTGAGCTACCGATGAACCGGTTCCCTTTCTCACTGCATTGCCCCTTCCTTTCACTTGCATTAATCGCCCCGATCCACTAGCTAAGAGGATAGGTAATGGTGATACCGATACATCGACGAGCTTTCATCAAGTCGGCAACCGCCGGCACGCTAGCCTCTGCGGTGGGAAATAGCCGACTTTGCGCCCAAACGGAGAGCCGATTCCCCAAGCCTCGCCGACCGTCTTTTCTGGATGAGAAGAGCGGACTGAAAATCACGGGGATCCGGGCCGCGAGACTCGTACCGAAACGTCCGCTGCCGGCATATAAGCCGACGCCGGACTCATGGAATACCTCCCAGGTCGAAATCGCGAATCCTATGTCGATCTACCCCCGATTCAAGCCCCGCCGATCGACGTTCTTCGCCGACGATCTTGGCCCGACATCGGTGATCGTAGAGACCGACAAGGGAATTACGGGCTTCGGCTACGGTGGCCCAGGCGCTTCGTTCGTCGTCGAACGGCATCTGCCGAAACTACTGCTTGGCGAGGATCCACTTCAGGTGGAACGCCTGTGGGACATCATGTGGCGAGGCACGGTTTACTACGGGCGAAAAGGCCTGGTCGTAAATGCCATCAGCGCCGTCGACAACGCTCTATGGGACATCGCCGGCAAGGCGCTGAAGCTTCCTGTCTACGAACTGCTGGGCGGGGCATCTAGGGAACGCGTGCCCGGCTATTGCACCGGCAACAACATCGAGCAGGCTGTCGAGTTCGGCTACAAGAAGATCAAACTTGCGCTGCCTCATGGGCCCGCCGACGGAGAGGAAGGCTTGGACAAGAACGAGGCCCTCGTTCAGCGGGCCCGCCAGCTTCTCGGGAACGATGGCCAGATAATGCTCGATTGTTGGATGGCCTTGACCGTCCCCTACGCGGAGACCTTGGCGGCGCGTTTGAAGCCGTATCGCGTGTATTGGATGGAGGAGTGCCTTATGCCCGACGACTATAGCGGGATGGGCGAGCTGAACGCCCGCGTCGATTCAACGCGTATGGCGACGGGCGAGCACGAGTACACGAGATACGGCTTCGAACTGCTGGCCAGCCACAAGGCCGCGGACATCTGGCAACCGGATATGAACTGGTGCGGGGGTCTCACCGAACTGCGCTGGATCGACGCCCTCGCTCGAGCCCACAACACGCCTGTGATTCCCCACGGTGGTTGGCGAGGCGGGGCGGCCCATTTCGTATTCGCCAACGAAAACACGCCGTGGTGCGAAATGTTCCTGCCCTGGCCCGGCGGTCCCAAGGAGGTTTACGAGCGGTTCGAGGAAGAAAACGGGATTACTCGCGGCCCTGAAGGGATATACATGCGACCAAGCGATCGGCCCGGGATGGGATTCGAGCTGATTCCCGCATAATTTGGTTACGGGGTCAGGTAGTATGAATGGTAGAGCGTTTTAAGATCTTTCCCCTGCGGTAGTGGCCGCTGAAGAAGCGACCCAACCTATGTTCCAGAGATTTGCTGGATATTTGCTAATAACAGAATGGTAGCCTAAACAGGATCTACGATCCTCTAAGAGAGTGTCTAATAATGGGATTCACCTTACTTTTGAATTTACAAGTAAGGCATAATCTTGAAACTGTTCATGTGTCCAAAATTAAGTTAACCTCAAAACGCCAAGCCACCTTTCCTTCCAAGGTGTGCCATGAGTTGGGAGTTGCTCCCGGCGACGAGCTTGAATTGAAGCCAGCCAAAGTGAGTGGGGAGAGTGTTTGGGTTTTAAAGCCAGCTTCAATGCCTCGTTCAAATTGGATTGGATCTTTAAATCGCTATGCCGGTAATGCAGACGGAAAGCATTCGATGGAGTCGATCCGCAAAAGCGTGGCTCAAGGGAGATCAAAGCGCTAGACCGTGGCAAAGCGTATTGCTGCCTGCCTGGACATGTCGGTCCTTCTTCGCTTATTGGTGGGCGAGCCGAGGAGACAGGCAAAGATCGCTCAAGAAGCGCTCGTTGAATTAACTAACGCAGGGGGGAAGATCTTCGTGTCAGACCTCGTTCTTAGCGAAACTTATTTCGCTCTGCAATTTCATTACAAAGTCCCAAAAAAAGAGGCCATCATCGCGCTCAAAAACCTCTCGCAGTCGAGGGAAATAGAATGCTCGGCCGTTGCCCGGTCAGTGCTGACGCAAAGCAATCTTCACTCAGCCAGGCCCGGATTTGTAGATCGGCTTATTCACGCGCAATATGAAACAATCGGCACGCCAATGCTCACTTTTGAAAAAGCCTCGAAGAAACTACCCAACGCACGGGTGCTTTAGGCCGCGCCAGCGTCGGGCACTTCGCCCAAAGAAGGCCACGCTACTCGAAAAATTGGAATAACGATTGTATCGATTCCTCAATCGGCCTCTACGCCAAAGTGGTGCAGGACGTTCTTGACTAGCTTGCTCAGACGCTCGTCGCGATAGAGACCCCACGCCGTCGCGATGGAACCCGTGTGGAACACGCGCCCGCCTTCGGGGCGTTCCCAGTAAATGATCTCGGCTATGGTCTCCTCACCGCCAACCCGCGGTTGGTGGCCCTCGGCGTTGAAATCGAGGACGTGGCGCTCATGGTGGCCGCTCGCGACAGTGACGATGCCTTCGGGTTCGACCAATCCTTTGATAGCCGGATCCGCTGTGGCGCGCTGCAAAGTCGACAGTCGAACATCGAACTCGTGGCCGACAGCGCCCATGTCCTCGCTGATGTAGCCAAAGGTATCTCCCTGTTTAAGTCCGATCTCGTGAGGCTGGTTGAATAGAAAATGATCCGGTTGATCCACCTGGTACGATGGAAACGCCCCACCCCACCCGATGCAGGTAAGTCCAACTATTTTCCACGCCGGGTATCCGCAGAAACGCATCAGACTACCACGCTTGAAGTCGTGGCTATGATAGAGCTCGCCGACCTGAGCATGGGATCGTCCGCCAATCCTGGTTCCAAACTTCCGGCATTCCATCACTTCGCCAGTATCATCGAAGCTGACACGCCAGAACATGGTGTTGCCCGACATGACCACAGCCGCGCCGCCTGCCTTGAGGTAGTTGTCAAGACCTTCGTAGGCTGGAATCGACCAATACTCGCTGTGCCCGTTGATCAATACGGCCTGGTAGCCCTCGAGAATCTCCGGGTTTCGATCGAGATCGTGGTCGGTGATGACGTCGTACGCGTAGCCGTGCCGGTCGAGCCATAGATGCAGAAAACGCTCGCCACGCAATAAATGGCTGTACGTCCCATACTGGTATATCTTGTTCGGGCCCGCCGCCGGCCATGGAAGCTTCAACCCGATCTTGTAAGTAGGCTGCCCGGCGTGGTGATCACGGTAACCGCTATAAGTCGCGGCATCCGGGTGACTGGTCGCGAGGCCTTTAGTACCCATG
>CAZFUD010000329.1:0-3672 GCA_964521705.1 uncultured Opitutaceae bacterium
GAAAACGGGTCCAAATCTGTAAGATTATTTTACGTTTGTCGGAAAACTTTACACTTCTTAACTCAGAGAACCCCGCATCCTCATCCTAGCCTTAGCCGTTAAACAAAGCTGCGTGTAGGCGTACAAAGGGCTAAAAACCGTGTGTCGGCGGTTATGAAGAAACCTAGACTAGCTGTCCCATCCTGTCTTTAGCCTTGGCCAATACCTTCTCATAGTCCTCCTGAGTAACAACATTCCTAGTGAACGTTGTCTCCTTCTTACGCTCCTCAACTCGGTGAGCTTGCTGCCAACTCTTCTCTTTGGCTGTGGAGACGTAATAAACATCGCGGAACGTCGCCCTTAATTTACCGCTCTCCATGCGGGTTCTCACTTCCTCAATAATATCCTCCTCCAAACTGTGGAGGTTGAGGAACAGCTGCTTGCTCAAAAATGTAGAACAGGCATCTTGCCTGTTTCGACAAAGGCTGGAAGCCTGTGCTACTACTATTCGCTATAAAGGTCCTCCAAACCCATTCAATGCTCGGCGATATACTCGGCGATCATCTTCTCCAAGACCGCGAGCGGGACGGGGCCGCCACGAAGGACAACGTCGTGAAACTCCCGAATGTCAAAGCGCTCTCCTAGAGCCTCTTTGGCTCGCTCCCTTAGTTCGAGAATCTTGAGCATGCCGATCTTATAGGCCGTCGCTTGGGAAGCCATAACGATATGTCTCTCCACCATGCGTATGCAATCACGTTCGGTATCCGGAGTATTGTTTTGATAATAGGCGATCCCCCGCTCTCGCGTCCATTTCTTATGGTGTATTCCTGTATCCACAACAAGGCGACAAGCTCGCCACAACTCCATCGACAAACGTCCAAAATCGGAATAGGGATCCGCATACAGCCCCATTTCCTTCGGGAGCAGTTCGCAGTACAGTCCCCAGCCTTCAATGTAAGCAGTGTAGCCACCGAATTTCCGGAATTTAGGGATTCCCTCCAGCTGCTGGGCCAATGCCAACTGCATATGATGGCCGGGGACACCCTCATGATAGGCCAAGGCCTCTAGCTTGTATTTCGGCATGTTGGCCGTGTCGTAGAGATTTGCGTAATAAATCCCTGGGCGACTTCCATCGGGAGCGGGTCGCTGGTAGAATGCCGTCCCAGCCGATTTCTCCCTAAAAGCTTCCACTCGCTTAACGATAAGATCCGCTTCTGGCTTAGCGATGAACAAGGTGTCGAGGCGTTCCTTCATATCGTCGATCACCTCCACCGCTCGTTTAATGTAGGCCTCTTTACCTTCGTCGGTATTGGGATAATAGAATTGCTCGTCGGTTCGCATGAACTCGAAGAATTCCTTGAGATCGCCTTCGAACTCTACCATTTCCATGATCGATCGCATTTCGTTGTGGATACGCTCCACCTCGTTGAGGCCAATCTGGTGAATCTCTTCCGCCGTCAGTTCCGTAGTCGTCGTCAATCGCAGCGCTTCATTGTAGAACGCATCGCCATACTTGAATTTCCAAACGCCATCATCCGTCGTTGCTCGTGAACCCTGTTCTTCCAGAAAAGTAATGAGCCGTTCGTAGGCCGGTTCCACCACATCCACCAACGCGTCCCTAGCTTCTGTCTGCAGCTGTACTTTCCTGGGTTCCTCAAGATCGAGCTTCTGCAGCTTCGCTCGAAAATCCTCCCAAAGAGCCGAGTCTTCAGCTGAATCGTCAAAAGGGGCCCCTGAAATCACATTCCTGCTAGACTCTATCGCTCGTGGGAAAACGAACTTGGGTGGGAGAATCCCCAATTTCTCTCGCAATTCTAAGTTTTCAATCAGCTGATCGAATACCTCGGCGACTCCCTTCAATCGCTCGATGTAATTTTCGGCATCACTGTCATCGCCCGCGAGGTGCATGTTGATCAAAAATGATGGCACTCCCGTGTGCCTCCCGAACATTTGATTTACTGGGTAGTTATAATTCCGGTACTTGAAATTCCGTATCTGATCTTCCGCTCGCTCAACCCACATCAGATAACTAATCTTCGTTTGGACATCGAGTTTCTCGTAATCGATCGATTCCTTTAGCCAAGCCAGATTCTCTTTCGTGATCTCAAGCTCCTGTCGAGCCATAGCGTCAGACGAATCGTTCCACTCCCCGTAATTATCTTTGATGCCCAAGTACGTTTGCCGCTCAGGGTAGCGGGCGACACGCTCGTCGAAGATGCGATCGAAAAAGGAGTTCGCTCTATCCGACTCTGAAATTGTATCCGGCTGAGCAAAACAGGTTGACCCAGTGATCCAATGGATAACGAAAACGCCAACAATTGGCCACCGAACTAAGTTCATAGCTTCGACCGAGTTCAAATTCTATTATCGAACGCTCCCGGGACGGCGGGCATCCTTATTCATCTCTTCCTGAAAGGTTACTACCATCCCTCTGAGTTTGCGGGAAATATCCCGATCTCTCAACGGCTTCGATTCACCCAGATCAGCCTCCAGATCGAAGAGCTGGAGCGTCGGATTCAACCTTAGCTTCCACTTGTCCCAACGAACAGCCGCTAGGGCTCCTTGGCTACCATGGTAGAAAAAGGCGTTGATATACTCTTCTCGAGTGAAAAGCGGATCCCACTCTCCTGCCGGATCCCAGGAGCGCCGCAAAACGACGTCGGCATTGAGCGAGCCGGAGGTCATTGGCGAAGGAATGCCATTGCTTTTGCCTGTAAGATAAGCGCTGATATCGCGACCATCGATGACCCTGCCCTCGGGAATACGAATACCCGCGAAAGTAGCCAAGGTTGGATACCAATCTAGAGCCGTTACCAGGCTGGAAGACTCGTATCCCGAACGAATCCCTAAACCAGGTCCCCAAGCGATTCCGGGGACACGAATGCCGCCTTCATACGTGGACAGCTTCCTGCCTTGAATCTTCTGAGAGCTGTTGCGACCAGGCCCACGCCCATTGTCCGACGCGTAGATCACAATGGTTTCGTTCTCAATGCCCAAGCGTTCCAGAGCATCGAAAATGCGGCCGACATTGTAGTCTAGTTCGTGAATCGCATCGCCGTATTCACCAAACTGCGACGTTCCCTTGAATCGATCGCTGACACCGAGTGGAACGTGAAGCATCGTATGAGGCAGGTAGAGAAAAAACGGATTGCCTTTCTCCCGTTCCATAAAAGCGATCGCTTCGTCTGTATAGCGCTCGGTCAATTCAGCTGGATCTGCCGGTCGCTTTACGATTTCGTCATTTCGCATCAGCGGTACGCCTCCCTTCCCTTCAAAATAGATAATTTCAACCGGGTCTAAATTGTGCAGCAGCCCGAAGTATTCATCGAATCCTTGCTGACGCGGGAGGAAAGGCTCGTGAAATCCGAGATGCCATTTCCCGATGCAAGCAGTGGCGTATCCATTTTGTTTGAAAAGCTCCGCCATGGTTAGCTCGTCGGGATTTAATCCACGTTTTGAATCGGCCCGGTGCACCCAAGTTTCCATCCCGATTCGCCGTGGATAGCATCCCGTCAATAATCCAGCTCGCGACGGGCTGCAAATCGGGGCAGCCGCGTAATAATCCGTGAAACGAATCCCTTCCTTCGCCATAGCATCGATCCGAGGGGTATTGATCTCCGTGGCCCCATAGCAGCTAAGGTCATAATAGCCCTGATCATCTATGAATATGAAGACGATGTTCGGCTTTTGGGC
>CAZFUD010000330.1:0-3638 GCA_964521705.1 uncultured Opitutaceae bacterium
ACCTTCCTTGTCGGGATCTGTTACCGATTCCCAAGCGAAGTGGCTGGAGTTGACAGCCAACCCAAAGTCCTTGGCCGCTTTGATCATTTCTCCTGCGTTTGGAAATCCATAGGCCTCGACTTGTTTGTATCCCGCATCGGCGACCGCTTTCAAGGTACCTACCGTGTCTTCTTTTATCTGATTACGCAGCGTGTAGAGCTGAAGCCCGATCTCCTTGCGGTAGCGGTTATTTTTCCCAATGGCCATGGCTTGGAAGGCTGCTGATGAAGCCAGGGAAGAGGCAAGGGCGGTTCTAAGAAAATGACGTCGTTTCATATCGGGTAGTGATTGTAAGTAGGTGGGCCAAGTTGAAGGCTGATACCGTGCCAGGCAAGCTCTGACTTGTCGTCAACGCAATGGCTGAATGGCGAAGCTAAGTTATTATCAGTTTGTATTTGGTAGCTTCGCCTGAAAATCTTGGGCTAGTTTTCTTCAACTATGAGCATCAAAAATAGTATCTCAATTGTAGCTTCGAGTTTGAGTTTATTGCTCAATTTTTCGTTGTCCGCACAACCGCCGACCGTTACGCCCGTCCAGCAGGATGCGGAATGGGCGGTTAGTTGGTGGATGCCTCGGCATGAAGAAAAATTGGCGGAGGCCGAGGCTCGAGGCGACGACGTGGAACTGCTTTTTATTGGCGACTCGATCACTCATGGCTGGGACGAGGGACTATGGGCGGAAAATTTCGCCAAGTACGGAGCCTTCAACTTGGGTTTCAGTGGAGATCGAACGGAACACGTCCTTTGGCGCATCGATCACGGGGCCTTGGAAAACCTATCCCCGAAAGTGACGGTCATCATGATCGGAACTAACAATACGGGCCATGACGAGGGGCATCCGCCGGCTGAAACGGCCCAAGGGATCGAGGCGATCATCGATGAGATCCAAAAACGCCTGCCCGAAACGAAGATCATTCTCCATGCGATATTCCCGAGAGGCGCCACGGCTGATGATCACATGCGAAAAGTAAACGAAGAGATCAATGAGATGCTGCCCGGGGTGGCTAAACGAAAGGGAGAGGAATTTCTGGATATCAGCTATCTGTTTGTTGAAAACGATGGTACGTTGCCCAAGAACGTAATGCCGGACTTGTTGCACCCGAATAGAACGGGATATCAATTGTGGGCAGCGGGATTGAAACCTGTCTTGGAGCGGCATTTCGGAACGGACGAATTATCGGAGCCAAAAGAGGTAATCGCTCTTTGGCCGAAAGGAGTGCCTGCTCCTCATGATCGCGCCTTAGTGGAAAAGAGTGAAGTTGGTCCGCGGAGAGGTCCGGGAACGGTCAATCGAATCTCAAACGTGGCGGAGCCTAGCATAAAATGGTATCCGGCTAAGGGTCGTCGCCCGCGTACAACGGTCCTCGTTTGCCCTGGTGGGGCCTACAATATTCTCGCTTGGGACTTGGAAGGGGAGGAAGTAGCTGAGTGGCTCAATTCCATAGGCGTTTCCGCTGCCGTACTCAAATACCGGGTACCCAAGAATCGGGAAGGGGCTTTGCAGGATGCACAGCGGGCTTTAGGTTTCTTGCGGAGCAAAGCCGACGATTGGAATTTGGATCCGGAACGGATTGGCGTGCTCGGCTTTTCTGCAGGCGGGCATCTTTCCGCCACCTTGAGCAATCATTGGAGGGAACGGAAATATCAAAGGGTCGATGGAGCGGATGATGTTTCTTGCCGCCCGGACTTTACGGTTCTCGTATATCCGGCCTACATCGGCACGCCGGATTTTGAAACGGCAGACGACTTTTCTTTGGACGAAGAAGCGCCTCCCGCCTTCATCGTCCAGACTCAAGACGACACTCGGTATTTCCCGAGCGCGATTGCCTACAATGCTGAGCTGCTCAAAAGGGGCATCGAAGTTGAATTGCATACTTTCCCGACTGGCGGTCATGGCTATGGCCTGCGTCCTTCAGCGTATCCGGTTTCTGGATGGAAAGATCTTTGCCGCGATTGGCTTTTGCGGCGGTAGCAAAAACGCGTTCGCAAAGGGTAGTGCAGGCTTCTAGCCTGTGCTACTTCATTGTCTTTTTGGGAATTTTCTTCGCAGATTCGGCAGATCCAGTTTTCGCTTGGTCTCGCGCATAGAATTTATTCTCATGATTGCATGCCCTTACTCCGCTACTCGATTTCCTTTTTGTTGATTCTAAGCACGACCTCGCTCCTTTTAATCGCCGATAAGCCCAACGTGGTATACGTCCTTGCAGACGATCTTGGCTATGGCGACCTCAGCTGTTTTAATAAGCAGTCGAAGATTAAGACGCCGTATTTGGACGAAATTGCATCCCAGGGGATGATGTTCACCGATGCCCATTCGGGTTCCGCGGTTTGCACGCCAACGCGCTACGGAATTATAACCGGTCGCTATAGCTGGCGTTCTCGATTGAAGAATGGCGTACTAGGGGGTTCCTCCGTGCATCTGATCAATACGAATCGCTACACAGTGGCCGATCTGGCCAAGGATCAGGGCTACCATACCGCCATGATTGGGAAGTGGCATCTCGGGTGGGACTTCCATTTCGACGAGGGCGAGCCCAGCAATACGTTCTTTCTTAACAGCGGAGAAGTGATCGACTACAAAAAGCGAGTGAAGAATGGGCCGGACGCGCTGGGCTTTGACTACTACTATGGACACTGTGGGTCTTTAGATATGGCGCCCTACGTGTACGTAGAAGATGGCGTAGTGACGGCCGCTCCGAACCGCATAACTATTAACGACGACTACAAAGGGTTTTGGCGGGAGGGCCCGACCGGGTCAGATTTCTATCATATCGATGTGACTCCTAACTTCGTGCGTCGATCGGTCGACTACATCGAAGAGCGAGCCAAGACTGGAAAGCCCTTTTTCCTCTACCTGCCATTGCCCAGTCCGCACACGCCGATTCTGCCGATCGATGAGTTCGAAGGGAAAAGCGGCACCAATGAATACGGCGATTTCGTACAGCAGGTCGACTGGCACATGGGGCAGATTATGGAAGCTCTGGAGAGGAGCGGTGTTGCTGATAATACCCTCTTTATTTTTACGGCTGATAACGGTTGCTCGCCACGGGCTCAATTCGAGGAACTGGACGAAGTAGGGCACAAACCAGGTGGAATCTATCGAGGCAACAAAGCCGACATTTACGAGGCAGGACATCGAGTTCCGTTTATCGCCCATTGGCCGAATGGCATCGAAGCGGGAAAGGAATCCGATGCAACGATCTGCCTTACGGACTTGCTAGCTACAATGGCGGATATACTCGATGCAGACTATCCAAATAATGCGGGCGAAGATAGCGTTAGTTTTCTCCAGGCTATGAAAGGGCAAGGTGGAGAAGTTCGCGAAGCTACCGTGCATCACTCTATCAATGGCTCCTTCGCCATTCGCAAGGGCGATTGGAAATTAGTTTTATGTCCTGGCTCAGGTGGTTGGAGCGCTCCTAGGCCGGCTGAGGCCAAGAAAATGACTTTGCCCCCGATTCAACTCTTTAATCTCGCCGATGATCCATCGGAAACGAATAACTTGTATTTGACCAATAAGGACAAGGTGAGGGGAATGTATCGCCTTTTAGAGTCGTATGTCGAAAATGGCCGTAGCACCCCCGGTCCGAGACTGTCTAA
>CAZFUD010000331.1:0-3528 GCA_964521705.1 uncultured Opitutaceae bacterium
GTGACGACTAACCAGAGCAATCTCGGTCTGGACTCGGCTTTAGCGGATGAGAACATCAATACGCGGAGAGTGGATATCGGAGATAAATTCGTGTCGCGGTCGATGATTGAACATGGCTTCGCTTTGGGGGGAGAGGAATCGGGCCATATCGTAATTGGAGAATTCTCAATGACTGGTGATGGTTTATATGCGGCGCTTAAGGTTGCCGAAATCGTATCCGGGTCGGGTGAAAGCCTAAGGGATTTATCGTCATTCTATAAGCCCTTTCCCATCGAGAAGCGATCAATACCAGTTGCTTTGAAACCGCCGCTTGAAAATTGTCCCCATTTGAAGGATACAATAGGTCGCCTGGATCAACAACTTGGGAACGATGGCAGATTGCTAGTTCGCTATTCGGGTACCGAGCCGAAACTGAGGCTTCTAGTCGAGGCGAAGCAGGCGGAAGTCGCGGCCGCGGCCGTTCGAGATCTCGAGCAAGCGGTAGAGAAGGATTTAAATTAAGCGTTCTGATGCCAGAGAAATTGGAGAACGAATTGTCCGAAAGGGATCGCAAGAAGCTGGAAAGTGCCAAGCTAGCGATAAACCGAGGGAATTCGGAATACACGGTGGAGCTCTGCAGCGAGCTGCTGGAGGACCAGCCGGGTTGCTTGGAAGTCAGAAAACTGCTTCGACGGGCTCAGCGAAGGGTGAACGCGGAGCGAAAGCGGGGAGTTGGGCGACTGATCGGTCGATTGTTAAACTATTGCGTTTTGTTGCCAGGCTATGCTGTTTTGAAGCGGCAGCCAGCTAGGGCAATGGCGATTGGGGAGGCAGCCTTGTCACGAGATGTGTACAATATCAAAGCGTTGTCGCTCATCGCTAGGGGAGCTAGTCTTCTTGAGCTGCACGAAACGGAAGCCTTTTGCTTGGAATCGGTTTGCGATCGATACCCGGAGAATTTCGCCAAGCTCGAACGCTATTGCGAATCTTTGATCAAAGCGGGTTCAACGGAAAAGGCTCTAAAGGTCGCGGAGAAGCTCAATCAATTGAAGCCTGGAAGCGGTCAGGTGCAGGAAATTGTCAAATCCGCCTCGGTAGCTCATTCGATAAACAAGGGTAAGTGGGCGGACAGCGAAGAGGACTTTCGATCGAAGCTTAAAGATAAGGGAGAATCGGATTCCCTGGAGCGGGCGAACCGAGTTGTGGTCGATGATGGCAGCAGCGAGCTGCGGGCTCGGGATTTGAACGAATCGATCCACAGGGACCCGCAAAACGTGGACAATTACAAATTGCTGGTTCGAATTTACCTGAGGCAAGAAAAGTACGACGATGCCCTCGCTTGGCTGGAGAAGGCTTTCGCTTTGCCCGATGCTGAAAACGATGCTCCGTTGCGCCAGTTGAGGAGCGAGCTGAGGGTGAGCCGAGTGGAGCGGGAGCTATTTGAATTGAAGCGATCGTCCAGTCTTGAAGCGGATTCGAAAAATCGTATCGAAAAACTTGAGTTAGAGTTGCTTGAACTCAAGCTGGATGAAAGCCGCAAGCTGGTTGAGCAGTTTCCCAATGACTACAGCCAGCGATTCAAGTACGGAAGCTATCTGCTTGAAAGTGGGGATGTTGATGCAGGCATCCAGCAGTTTCAGATATCGCAGCGCAGCCCCAGCCTTAGGTTAAAATCGCTCGTGCTCCTTGGACGGTGTTTCATGGAGAAGAGGCTTTTCGATCTCGCTCTCGAACAGCTGCAGCACGCAGTGGAGGGAATAAACGTGATGGACGATTTTAAGAAAGAGGTCCTTTACTTGCTGGCGGAGTGCTACGAGAAATTGGAAAAACCCGAAGAGGCGATTGAACAGTTCAAGGCTATTTACTCCAACGATATTGGATACAGGGACGTTGCGGAAAAGATAGACGCGTTTTATCGCAATCCATAGAACATCTCCGGAGTTTACAAGTCGGAGTCCGTCTCTCGCTTAGTTTCGCTAGTAGCGGGTGGACTGTGAGAATTGTCGATTAGAGCTAGATCGCTGGGATCGATCGCCCCCATATAGTATTTCAGTTCAGCTATGGACTCGCGTATATCGTCTAGGGCTCGGTGCGAATTGGCTTTCTTGAATTCCCGCCCCAAAATTTCCCGGAAGACGATTTTGAAACTGGATACATCGAGCATCCGGTAGTGCAGCCGCTCAGCAAATTTAGGAAGGAATTTGTCGATGAACTTTCGATCCTGAGCTATAGAGTTGCCGCAGATAACGACTGGGTTCTTTTTCTTGAAATGCTTTATAGCGATTTCGCCAAGCGTACGATCCAGATCCTCTTCGCTCATACCTTCAGAAACTCTTTCCAATAAGCCGCTTTCGCCATGGTGGTGCTTGCACCAGTCATTCATCGATTCGAGGACTTCTGGAGATTGATAGACGGCGGTCTCCCATTCATAGACGGGTTCAAGATACTTGTCAGTGACGATAACTCCGGCTTCCAAGATCCGGTCGACTTCCGGGTCGAGGCCTGTCATTTCCAGGTCTATCCAACAGAATCTTCGTTTAGACATATCGATATTTCGCTGTTTCGGTTAGGCTGTAGTTCTCGAAGTTTATGGGCCTTTTGCAAATAGGGTGGCTTATTCGAATGGAATGCAAACATTTCGCGATTGCTGATTAGCTGGCTGGGAGAAGTTTTTTTGCGTTGCTCGAGATGATCTTGATTGAGACAAACCAATATGAGCAAAGTTGTAAGCGTCGGCGAAATACAATGCGGTAATGGGCTTCCGTTTGTCCTGCTGGGAGGAATGAATGTCCTCGAATCGAGAGACCTGGCCTTTCGCATAGCCGAGACGTTTAAAGAGGTAACGGATCGATTGAAAATCCCCTACGTATTTAAGGCTTCTTTCGACAAGGCCAACCGATCATCGATCCATAGCTTTCGAGGACCTGGTTTAAACGAGGGCCTAGAATGGCTAAGCGAGATAAAGGAAACATTTGGCGTGCCAGTCATCACCGACGTGCACGACCCGCATCAAGCTGGCCCAGTTGCTGACGTTTGCGACATCATCCAATTGCCTGCTTTTCTTTGCCGCCAAACGGATCTGGTGATGGCAATGGCCAAGACGGACGCGATTATTAACGTCAAAAAAGCCCAGTTCCTTTCTCCTAAGGAGGTAGGTCACATCGCTGTAAAGATAGAGGAGGCGGGCAACGATCGCATTATGCTTTGCGAGCGGGGGACAAGTTTCGGCTACAATAATCTTGTCGTCGACATGCTGGGATTCGGGATAATGAAGCAGCTGGGATATCCGATTATTTTCGATGTTACCCATTCATTGCAGATTCCCGGCGGGCAAGCAGAAGCGGCAGGGGGGCGGAGACAACAGGTTTTCGAGCTAGCTAAAGCTGGCTTGTCGACGGGTCTAGCCGGATTGTTCTTAGAAGCCCATCCCGATCCAGAGACGGCCAAATGTGATGGACCTTGCGCCCTTCCGCTTGCGAAGCTGGAGGGCTTTCTTTCCCGGATAAAGGATTTAGACGATCTGGTGAAGTCTCAAAAGCCCCTTGTTAT
>CAZFUD010000332.1:0-3521 GCA_964521705.1 uncultured Opitutaceae bacterium
ACTGGACGGTACCTTCGGCCTGAATGCCATCCGCTGCATCATGAGCCCCTTCGATCCTCAATCCGTCGACTAGTGGTTGGGCCTCCCGAGCCCAAACCTGCATCCGGCTTCGAACAAGGTTCTCCTTTGCATAGTTAGTGCCAATGAACTTCACGGCTGGACCCGGACCTGCCATCACTAACTTCGCAGCTCCGCTGGCGCTCAAGGCGGTGTAGCCCGTTTCAGCGAGCTTAACGGTAATCGTTTCAGTAATACGATACACTCCATCGGGAAACGTTACTGAACCACCAAGGTCCACTGCACGTTGAATGGCGGCGGTATCATCGGCACGTCCGTCCCCGACCGCTCCGTGTTGCTTCACATCCGCCCCCAGAACGTCAGAGACGAATAACGAAGAAGCGACCGCTGCTAGTCTTAAAGTTCTCATCTCTTTCTCCGCGATTTTTCGAGTAACGCTACAAAGGACAGAGAACGGATGGGTCAGCTAGCCTATGTATGCCATCAAAGCACTAATCTGATCGCGATCCACTAAAGCTGACTTTCCGCGGACCCCTTAGCTCTCCCTCAATGTTATCCCCAACAATGACAGCTTTGAGATCAAAAGAATAATCTCTAATTGTAAAATTAGCAGTTACCGAGCCATCAGATTCAAGGACTACGTTTTTGAGTGGTGTCTCGCCTCGTGGAGAAATAAACGCACCCGAAAAGCCTTCACTCGCTTCATTGAACCGTAGTTCCGTACTCTCTTCCGCCCCTCGCCAAGGGTTAACATATTTAATTAGAAAATTGCCGCCGAGTGGTTCTTGATCCACTTCAGGTATTTGAGCTGATTGAGTCTCAGCTACTTTCTGTACAGTCTGACAGCCTGCAAATATGAGGCAACTGAGGGCGAGTAGTGCGGGGAGTGCTTTCATGGCCTAACCAAAACAGAGATTGCCCCATGGGACGACAATTTTTTTCTGGGGCTGTTGACGAATATACATAACGATATGGGCCTCCGCCCCGACCCCCTTGTCGATTGTGGTACTTCCAGCGGTTCAGATCAGCTGGACACCTCGGATGAAACGTTCACGGAATAGGTTTTAGTGGAGTATTACTGGAGTATTTGTTTCAAAGACCTGCGGAATAGGTAACATAGAATCTAGCTAATAAATTCATAAATAACAGAACTATATGCATTTAAATAAAAACGCATCCGTAGTTTACCTATTGGGGAACAACTGACCTGAACCCAGTAATTCAAAGATTGAGAAATCTCTCAGTAGGTCCACCAAAACTTATCAACTCATTTCGGTAAGGCCACCTTCCGCGATGTGTACTACGTCTCAATAGCCAAAGAAAAGAGCTGGCAACAAGCTGGCCGCATTGAGGAGAGGGTTCAATTGACTAAGAAGGCTACGTCGCAGGAGGAATACAACGAAGTGCTTTGGAGGGCCAGAAGAAGTCTTGAGCAAGCAGGTTTTCCCGTTTAAGGAGATTCATCTATTTTTGCATGAAACCCCGACAGCGCGGTCAGGTTGATTTTAAGGAAGGAATTTCGTACACTTAACAACATCATGAGGGAAAAAAGATATAAATCGGTAGCTTTTACATTCGCTGTCTCCCTCATGTTACTGGGTGCGGCGAAATCTCAAGCAGTACTGATTTTTAACATCGATACATTCACCACTGATCAATTGACCATCAGTATTCCCGTAGGATCCAATACCCTTGATGCAACAGGAAGTCCTCCAGGGTGGCCAGACATCAAATTGTTACTTCTAATTGATCCTAATGGAGTTAACAATGACTGGATAGTTGGCGATCCCGGCAATCAATCGTTCAGCGGAGAAATTGATGGAATAAGCATCGGTGATATCAGTTTTTTTGCCAACGGGCTATTATCTGGTGACGGTGTATCTATTTTATTTAACGATTTTCTTTCAGCTGGAGATACGGTTACTTCTGCAATCTCATTGACATGGTCGGGAATCAATGCCTTCGACCCATCGGCCGTTTCATCGTTGTTACTAATCTGGGGAGATGACGGATATCCGGGTAGCTATCCTTTTGGCGATCCTCAGGGTACGACATCGACACCAACCGTCCCCGACACAGGCTCCACAGCAGCCCTTCTTGGAGTGGGTGTTGCGGCTCTCGCCTTTGCTAGGCGCAGGCTGGGTTAAGAATAGCTTCAGAAGTCCTCAGGACGACAATTTTTTCTGGGGGAAGCTAGGCTAGTGGGGCGTTTTTCAATGGTTAGCTTATCCGTGATCTCTCTATGGAATATAGGTAGACCATACTTTGCATAAGCATCTGATAGTAAGAGGGATACGTACCATGTCAGGGGGTTTATTGCCCAAAAGCCCCTGCCCCCACCATGTACGCGCGGGTACTTATTGGCTGAGGTTGTGGCGTTGCCCCATAGGATAACAAATTTTTTGGGGGTCACTTGAATTGGATTTGGTTGGCTGACAAACCGAAAGATTTATAATCTCCAACTAAGAGTTTCGGCAGAGTTACGCTGGTAAGGCTGGTGCACCAAGCGAACGCCCAATCCCCAATACTCGTCACGCTGTTTCCGATGGTGACGCTGGTAACGGAGGTGTTCTTGCCAAAGGATCCGATCTTAACGACAGGGATCTCATTCATCACGGCTGGTATTACCACTTCCCCGCCATCACCTGAATAGCTAGTGATGGTGGCTTGGTTGTCGGAGACCGAGTATGCCCAATCCCCCCACAAAGTCTGATGGGTGGAGGCAATGACAAAGGCAGCGAGAAGGGCTATTGATTTTTTCATCACGCCATTGTTCACACAGCTTACCAATTAAGAAAACAATTTTTTCTGGGGCAGTTCATACATAATAATTGCGATACGGGCCGCCACCCCCTTGAGGCATTAGGGCTGTCTATAATGGGTACAAAGCAGGCATCTCACCGCCGCTTCACTCCATCGCTCAGAAGTTCTATAGGGGCAGTTTAGGGGCAGCATAAATTTATTGGTAAGGATAAAGGTAGCAAAAATAATACGCTAAATACTTATAGACAGATACTTATAGAAGTGTAGTCTCACCGACACCACCTGACTACGGATCAGGAGGTTGGGGTTGACTCCCTCGCCGCGTGCTACCGTTAGCGTTAGACCAATTTGTCGAGATTTCCCTTCTCTCGGGTTGGCCGGTTGCTCTAGCCTCGATGAGAGGCTGACGGAAAGCCTTATTTTTTGTAGAAACCGTTGAGCGTTTCGAGAAGAAGGAATTGCCGGTAGTTCAGATTGTTGAAGGCAACGCCATCTATGCTGATCGAGAAGCGTTGCCTCTTCTCCGCTTTCTGAAGGGGGCGGAAATCGAATTTGCTCGTATAGGGAATTTTGGATAGGATGTAGAGCATCGATTTCAAACGCGTTTCGAGTTTGTTGTTCGAATTGATCACAGCCCATGGGCTTTTGGGGGATGATGTCTTATTGAACATTTGCTCTTTGTATTTAGTGAACACGTCCCAATACCGTCTGGCTTGCTTGTCGTTTTCCGAGTACTTCCA
>CAZFUD010000333.1:0-3519 GCA_964521705.1 uncultured Opitutaceae bacterium
CAAAAAGGTTTCGTTGCCCGAAATCGTGTATCTGCCCTTCGCGGAACGGTTGGACAAATTAGCCTGCTCCAGAAACAAGAACGGCTCTTGTTGTGGCATTATGGCAGCCACTTTCTCGATCGAATAAAAGTCGCTCGTTTCGCCGCTGGAATGGCCCGTTATTTTTGCTTGGATGAAAGATTTCAAATCGCCGAGCGTACGAAGGTCTAGAAGCTCCTCGTTCTTTATCGACACGCCCAATGATTCTTCAACCATCATGATCGCTTCGATCATGGTCAGCGAATCCATTCCCAAGTCGTCCATGAACCGGACCGAGTCATCCCCACTGCGAAGCTTGCCAATCACATCTGGGTCGAGAAAACGTTCGATAATACCCAAAACAACAACGTGGACCAGAGAAACATCACCATTTGCCCGGTATTTTAGAGCCGCTTCAAGCGTCTCATATGAACACCGTTTTAACGTGTCACGAAGCAATTCCTCGCTTCCTAATGCACGCCCTCCTACGATCTCGGTCTTGGTAGTTGTCTGGTTTGACATTGTCAATGTTAGCAAAGGGCCCTGTTTCCAATTTGTAAATCATAAACATGTCCCCGAAATTCAAAATGAACCTCTGTAGCTATCTCACTAGTATCTTTCCCCTATCGCTCTCAGAGGCACGCGCTCATGAGCCCAACAGCGATTTCAATGCTTCCCAATTTCCGCATAGTCTTCAATACAGTCCATTTGCCGCTCCGATATTAAATCGAGCGACAAGAAGATGATGGCAATCGATCTCCCCATAATCGTACTGACCCACGAATTCGCTCCCACGAAGGGAGGAATCGCTACATTCACCGAGGAAATGGCTAGAGCAGGTTCCGAGTTGGGCAAGCAGATCGAGGTTTGGGCGCCGGCTTGCCAATCTAACGACGATTCAATTTTTCCGTTCAAAATCCGCCGCGTGCCCTTGACGGGAACCCAAGATTTAAGCTGCCAATTCAAGATGGCTCTCGAGTGTTTTCGCGAGCGGAAGAGACTTTCCAATTCCATAGTCTACATAACCGACCCCGGGCCGATACTCAGTCTGAGAACGCTTCTTCCATTGAAACTCATCCAACCGAGCAAGCTGGCCCTGACACTACACGGATCGGAGATTAACAAATTTTCCTCGAATCCACTCTCACGCCTATCTGTTCGGCACGTCCTGAAGAGGGCTAATTGCATCAGTGTTCCCTCGAGTTTCTCGGCCAATCTAATGGCGCAAAAGTTCCCATTCGCGAAACGTAAAACCGTTATCACTCACGGCGCCCTGAAAGCCGATTTTCAGAAAGCGGCATCCTCCAAGAACGGGGACGGAAAAGTTTTTCGCATTCTGACGGTTGGTCGGCTTCACCCCAGGAAAGGTCAAGACCGCTTAATAACCGCCCTCAGACACCTCCCCAAAGAACTGAAATCGGGTTTAGAGCTCGGAATCGTCGGGTCGGGTAATAAGCGCGGATTCGGCGATCGTCTTCGAGCTTTGGCTGAAAGCTCGGAATTCCGAATCATGTTCTATGGTGACGTCACCAATGATCGGTTGCGGGAACTCTACGCTCAATCCGACCTTTTTGCTATGACCAGTATTCCCTATCGAAACAGTATCGAAGGATTTGGACTCGTCTACCTGGAAGCCGCCGCTCACGGTTTGCCGATCATAGCGAATCGGGTAGGAGGAGTAGAAGATGCCGTTTCCGATGGCGAGAATGGGATCTTAGTCGATCCGGGAGATGAGCCTTCTTTGACAAAAGCTCTCACTCGACTGATCGAAAACGGAAACTTGAGAGAAAAAATGGGGGCCAAAGGTCTCGCGTGGTCACGTTCATTCTCTTGGCATAACGCGTTTAAGACGCTATTCGAATACGAGACCATGTGTAGTGACCCGATTGAACTTTCGTAATTAAAATAATACTACGCATTTAGATATTTCCACATCATGATAACCAGCTCAACCGATATCGAAGTTCGCTACGCGGAAACCGACATGATGGGGATCGTTCATCATGCCAGCTACCTTCCTTGGCTGGAAATCGCGAGAGGCAATCTGCTGAAGGAAAGAGGGATTTCCTATGCCAAGCTCGAAGAATCGGGCATCCTGCTGCCAGTCGTGGAAATCAAAATGAACTATCGTAGGCCTGCGGTTTATGACGATATCGTAACCATCAATTCAGTCATCAAAGAACGGCCGTTCGCCAAGATCCGAGTTGATTACGAACTTCAAAAAGAGGATCAAATAATCGCCGATGGCTACAGTATTCACGCTTTCATGAACCAATCCGGGCAACCCATCAAAGCTCCGAGATTCATAAAAGAAAAACTCTCCAAAGAGTTTGAATAAAACCCCCTAAACGGATTCGGAAGTTCCCCCCAACCGACGCGCCCACCAATCGAACTCGTCCTTCGCTAGCTCATTTTGCTCTCTATTCAGCAACGGTTCTATATCTTGCCCTATCTCGCGCCCATATAATCGAAACAGCGCCCAGATTGCATGCGGTCTAACCATCGCCTCTTCATGCGAAGCAAGCGCGAGAAGCGCTTCTCTCACCGGAGATCGCCATTCGGATGATAGGCTCTGGAGCCATTCAGAATTAGAATCGAGATTCCCCGCCACGACGCAGGCGTTACGGAGCAAGCCTCTCAGTTTCAGGCGCTTGATGGGAGACTTTCTGAAAATATCCCGGAAGTGATCAAGTTTCATCTTCAAAATGTCCAATAGCGTCAAATCCGGTATTCCATAACGGCTCTCCAATAGAAGCTGTCTACCGGAATTCGCGAACCGATTCCAAGGACAAACATCCAAACAAATATCGCAGCCGAATATCCTTTGCCCTATCCCAGGTCGAATCCAACGCGGGATCACCCCCTTGTTCTCTATCGTATGATAGGATATGCATTTCCTCGCATCCACGATTCCCGGTTCAACAATGGCATCCGTAGGGCATGCGCTAATACACCTCTCGCACTTGCCGCAATGGGCTCCCAACTCCAGATAATTGGCCTGATCAGCCAGTCGCTTAGTTAAAGGAGGGTCTCGCTCGATTCTTCTTTTTACTATAATCGCGCTAAGCAGCAGCCAATTGCCATGCTTCTTGGAGATAAGCATTCCATTCTTCCCTTGCCATCCCATACCGGAAGCAGCTGCCCAACCTCTCTCCAAAACGGGGCCCGTATCCACATAGTAACGATAGTCGCTCGAGCTAAAATCGAAACTGGCTTCCAAAACCGATGCAGCCTTCTTCAGTCCCTTCAAGATCGTATCATGGTAATCCTTATACAATGAATACTTTGCCCAACGAGATTGCCGAGCGGCAGAAGATTCCGTCGGCCAATAGTTCGTGCCTAGCATAATAGCTGAACAGGCCGAGTCCAATACCCGCCTCGGATCGAGTCGCTTATCCAGAGAACGGGCGAACCAGTCCATATCGGCGTGGTAGCCCTTTCCTACCCAATCCTTAAGGCGGTTTGGAATTGGCGGATCGAGCTCGGCAAACCGCACCTCAT
>CAZFUD010000334.1:0-3514 GCA_964521705.1 uncultured Opitutaceae bacterium
GAAGCGTGCCGAATTCCCCTCGCTTTCTTCTACGGCCGCAGACGTCAATGAAATGGGGCCGGAGGCGGATAGAAGCGATTGGCTCAATCCGCTTTGGGATTTTCCGGACGATGGAATTGAGCTTGAAGATGCGATCGATCGATTGATCGAGCGAGCCATTGAGAAGGCGGGCGGCAACGTGAGTTCCGCGGCCCGCTTACTTGGAGTAAACCGGGACTACATCCGCTACCGTAAGAAAAAGCGTTCGGATTAGCGTGGGGATTATTACCCAATTTGGGGATCGATCTAGTTGGCAGGATTGGGAAATATTTACCAATGGATAGGCTCTTGTAATACTCGAAGTAAGTTCTATAATCATAAGTGGTTAGTTACTATAGAGTTAGAGCTTGCCATCCGTATTGGCACGAATGCTGCGGATGGAGTAGGCGAATCGATCGAAGGGCTGGGAGGCCCTTTTGAAACATAAACCCAAAATTAGAAACTATAATGAAAAAATATCTATTATCGCTAATCGCATTTGGAATCCTATCTAGCGCGGCTTTCGCGAAAATCGAGCGCCCGAAAATGAAGAGGCAAGAAGCAATGCTTGATCGTATAAACGCGGCTTTAGAGGATAGGGAGGGCCTATCTGATAAAAAAATTGCCTATTTAGAGCAGAGAAGGGATTTACTTGGCTTTCAAATAGAGATGAGAACAGCGTTGCGGGCAGCCCTGAGCGAGCTTGCCGATGATGCGACTAAAGAGGAACGTAAAGCTGCTGCGCGAAGCGTTCGAGAGCAATTTGCTGAAGATCTCGAAGGCATTAAGCAAAAGCGTCGTCAATTCATGAAGCGCCGCCGTGCGAATCGCGATTCTGGGGAGGGTTAATAGCTACCAGATTTCGATAAAAGTTTGATCAGCCAGTGGCGGTTCGTTTGATGAATTCAAGTGAGCCGCCATTTTCTTGCTGAATATTGTCTAGATAGGGATGAGAGGGAAATTATTTATCGTGATAGGGCTTTTGGGGGGAGCCCATCTCGCGGGCGATGATGCGAAGGAAGACTTTAAGGTGGGGGCCGGCGATTGGTCGGCAAGCACGGGTTTCGGATATAAGGAAAACGTCTTGCTGAGTGAGATTGCGCCAATCGATTCCGGTTTTAATTACTTATCTTTCGAAGGAATCGCTCAAAAGGAGTTTATCGAAACGGGAGCCCAATGGACGACTATGGCTCTGCTGGAGAATCGCCACTATTTCGAGGGAAGCGATCTGCCCGATGAGACCTTTGGATTGGTTGTATCGGAGTATAGTCGATTTCTGGGAATCGACGGCACGTTAAAAGGTGGAATTCAGTACCTATACTTTAACCAGGCTTTTGACGCCACCTTCGATATATTAGACCCCAACCAGATTACCATTACCGCACAGGAGCCTCGACTCTACATGGAGTGGGAGAGCTTCTTTTGGCAATTCGAGTACACCGCTTCTATGGGAGTGTCGCGTATGTATTTTCAGGATGCTTCAGATGACTACGAAATGCTGGATTGGGAACTCGAATTGGACTACGCGATCGATGATTTTACGAATTGGCTATTTACGGTCAACGGGTTTGCCCGTGATTACACGGATCGGCCGACCCGAGATGCGGAGGGTTTTAGAGTCGATTCGATTATACTGGGTACGGACCAGATCGGTTTCGAGACCTCGGTGGAGCGCGGGTTTGGAAGTGAGTCGCTGCCATTGCTTGCCGAAATCGGTATCGATTACGAGGAGCGAAGGGATCGCCATTTTGGATTTTACGACCGAGATCGGTTGAAGTATTTCCTTGAGGTCCGCACGGGAGGCGAAAAGTGGCGCTTGCGTTTAGATGTCGGGTTTTCAGATAGGGAATATCTAACCCAAATAGCTGAGAATGACGCGGCGAGGGAATCGCAGGAATGGGTCGCCTCTCTTGAGTGGGAGCACGACTTGAGCCAAAAATGGGCCTTTTTCGCCAGGGGGGAAACGGATTCTTCGGAATCGAATGAAACTTTTTTTAGCTATGACGCGAATAGTTTAATGCTTGGGATTCGACTTAAATAAATTCAGTCCGTTTAATTCCGAAGCGTTAAACTGAATGCCTGATCAAAACATCTTACGCAGCCAGAGCAAAGAGCCGTTAATTGCCTATTTCCTATCTCTAGGTTTTGTACTAGCGATCTTTGGAGGGATTGTATGGATCTCTAGCTCGCAACTGAAAAGCGCTCTTCGAAAGAGCGCGGTTCAGCGGTATGTAGATATTTGGACGCCAGTAACGCAGTTTCACATTGAGCAGGGTAGGAATGACGAGCTTTTTGGCGAACTTGATTTCGAAGACTTTATAGTCTTTTCACTGATCGAGGCTCAGGAAATCGAAGGATCTCTGGGATTGCAGGTGTTCGGGGCTCAAGGGGAGTTCCTTTCTGGGATTCCGATAAGTGTTGACGAGAGAAATTTGTACCTATCGGAAATTGACCAAATGCGATCTGGTGAGGCGTGGGGTGTATTTTATCCTCGTGGAATATGGAATCAAGGAAGCGCTCCTGAGTTGGAGCTCAATATTCCAATCAATGATAGGGATGGGGGAGAGATTGTGGCCTTGGCTCGCCATCATTTAGATGGGCAAGCAATACTGGATGAATTTAAGGAGATTGATAGGGAAGTCGCCAATCAAGCGGGATGGGCTTTTATCGGGGGCGCCAGTTTGGTATTTACCGTGTTTCTATGGCTTGGATGGCGATTGCGAAGAGCCCGCAATGCTATAGCTGAAAGAGCGACCCGATTGGCTCAGGCTAATGCTGAGCTTGCGTTGGTCGCGAAAACCTCGGCCGTAGGAGCAGTCGCTTCCCATTTGATTCACGGTTTAAAGAATCCTTTGGCAGGAGTCAGTGAACACCTTTCTACGGCTGGCGCTAGTTTCTCTGACGAAGGGGATTGGGAAGATGCTAAACAGGCAACCGATAGGATGCGGTCCATGATTAATGAAGTGGTGGATGTCCTGCGAAACGAAGAACTGGATCGTCTAGATACACTATCAGGAGTCGAAATTAAAACGTATTTGATAAACAAATACTCTCCGCTAGTAAAGGGGAAGGAAATCGATTTAGGAATTCGCTCAATCGGAGACTTGGTCCTGTCAGCAAGAGACGCAAATATTGCTAAGCTTATTGTTTCCAACCTCCTCGATAATGCGATCGATGCTGTGTCGCCCGGTGGGGAAGTCGAGGTGAGAATCGAAGCGGCTGATGGGAAAGCCGTTTTCTCTGTAATAGATACTGGTCCAGGATTCTCTATTGCCGCCCGGGAGAATCTTTTCGCGCCCATTCAGAGCGCTAAATATAGTGGAGCCGGAATCGGTTTGGCCATCAGCCAGCAGCTTGCCCGACACCTTGGGGCGGTTTTGGAGCTAGTAAGGACTTCCTCCTCCGGAAGCGAGATCAGGTTGTCCTTGCCGTTGTCCCAATCTTTTCGATAAGCTATTTAGGCGTTAGATAATATGATTTCTTCTAGATACTGCAG
>CAZFUD010000335.1:0-3499 GCA_964521705.1 uncultured Opitutaceae bacterium
CCCCGAATGAAGGAACGTAAAAAGTCGGGACAACCAGGAGCGCGTAAGCGATTCCAATTCTCCAAGCGTTAAGCTACTTTCAGAAAGAATTTTCCAAAAGGCCCTCTCTGGTTTATCAACCGTGGAGGGTCTTTTTATTTACAACTAACCTCAGAATCAAATGAACACAGCAATCGTAGGGGCATCAGGATACGGCGGGGAAGTCCTCGTCAAACTTCTAGCGGCTCATCCGAAAGCGAATCTCGTGGCCATCACCTCGAGAAGCGAAGCGGGTAAGCCGGTCAGTCAAGTCATGCCTCAGCTCCGAGGATCGCTAGACGGATTGGTGTTCGAGAAATCCGATCCTGAAGCGATCGCTGCTAGGGATGACATCGAATGCGTCTTTCTTGCCGTGCCCCACGGTGTGGCCGCGGAGTATGCGGGGCCGATTGCCCGCTCGGGTAAGCAGGTTATTGATTGTAGCGCGGATTTTCGGATATCCGACTCGGCGATCTATGAAGAGTACTATGGCCAACCACATCCAGATACGGACGTTCTAAGCCGGGCTGTGTACGTCCTCCCGGAAATCGCCAAAGATGGGTGGACGGACGCGTCCGTTTTCGCCTGCCCGGGATGCTACCCAACGAGTATTCTGGTGCCTTTGTTCCCGCTCATTAGCGCAAAGATCATAGGAACTTCGGGGATAGTGGCTAATTCACTTAGCGGTGTGAGTGGAGCGGGTAAGCAATCGAGCGCATCCTTCTCTTATTGCGAAGTTAATGAGAGCGCCAAGGCCTATGGGATTCCCAAGCATCGGCATTTATCAGAGATCGAGGAGCAACTTGGACAAGCGGGCCAGGGTGAGGTCGTTTTGCAGTTCAATCCTCACTTGGCCCCAATGAATCGCGGTATTATAACTACGATTACGGTACCATCATCGGGAGCGTCGATAGATGATCTCTATAGCGCCTGGGAAAATTGGTATGGTAAGCGTCCATTTGTGCATATCCTACCAGCGGATACGCGGCCCGAATCCAAATATACGATCGATACCAATCGAATCGATATCTCGGCTATCAAAGATGAGCGGACCGGGAATTTCGTGATCACCTCCGCTGAAGACAATTTGATGAAGGGCTTGGCCGGTCAAGCGGTTCAAATCATGAATCTCTGGCGAGGATGGGACGAGACTGAGGGGTTGAACCATGGATAAGACTATAGAATTCAAAGGGGATACTGGAGGGATTACGGAGCCCAAAGGATTTTGCGCTGCGGCTGCCCATTCTGATATCAGAGGTAAGCAAGATGGGCGACTCGATACAGGGATTATCTATTCCGAAACGCCTTGCTCCGCCGCTGGCGTCTTCACTAAGAACGCTGTCAAGGCAGCTCCAGTTTTAGACTGCCAGCGAATTTTGGATACTGGTAGCGATATCCACGGAGTTATCGTTAATAGTGGAAATGCCAATGCTTGCACCGGAAAGCAAGGAATGGCGGATTCTCGTGAAATGCTTAGATTCGCCGAATCGTCTACTGGCAGTCCGGAGAACTCTTTCCTAGTTTGCTCGACGGGCAGAATAGGGGATTTGCTTCCCATGGATCGGCTAAAGTCCGGGATCGAAGAAGTTGGCGAAGCGGCTAGGCAAGGCGCAAATGAAGGAATCGAATTCGCGTCCAGCATCCTGACTTCCGATACGAGAACGAAAACCGCGACTGCCACCTTCGTGGTAGATGGAAAGACAGTAACCATTGGTGGGGCTGCCAAGGGCGCGGGAATGATCCAACCGGATATGGCTACCATGCTGGCCTTTTTAACGACGGACATTCAGGCTAGCTCCGAGTCGCTCAAATCGGTGCTGACATCCGTTACAGATCGCACGTTCAACGCCATTACGGTGGATGGAGACATGAGTACAAACGACACGGTGCTCTTGTTGGCAAACGGACAGTCCGGGGTAGAGCTCAATGGCGAAAGTGAAGCCCTATTCGAGCAAGCGCTTTTCGAGGTTTGCGATTGTCTAGCAGAAAAGATCGTAGCCGATGGCGAGCGGATCACCAAAGTCGTAGAAATTCTCATATCCGGGGCGGCAAGCGATCAGGAGGCTGAGAATGTGAGCCGGGCGATCGGTAACTCCTTGTTGGTTAAAACCTCCTGGTTTGGAAGCGATCCCAATTGGGGGCGACTGATGGATGCATTGGGGTATGCCGAAGCCAAGATCGACCAGCATGTGATAGATATCAGCTATGATGATACACCTGCGTTGATTGGAGGCGATCCTGTTCCGGAAAACAAACCGCTTTGGAAAGAGATCGTTTCAAGATCTCGGTTCTCAATCAAAATCAATCTCCATCAAGGCGATGGGCAGTTCCGGTTGAGATCAACAGATCTGACGGAAGGGTATGTCGACTTTAACAAAAGCGAATGAAAGTGGATTGCTGATGGATTCGGATCACATGCAGGATATCATTTCCAAGGCTGCCGTATTGGTAGAAGCCCTACCATACGTCCAAGAGTTTAGAGGCGCGGTATTCGTGGTGAAATACGGCGGAAGTTTTATGGACGATCCGGATCCCAACATAAGGTCTCGAGTGGCTGGCGATATAGCTTTTTTGTCTGCAGTCGGCATCCATGCGGTCGTGGTGCATGGTGGAGGCAAAGCTATCAGCCGGGCCCTGACCGAGAAAGGTATCGAGGCGAAGTTCATCAACGGATTACGCTATACGGATGCGGATACGGTTAAGGTAGTCGACGAGGTGTTGAGCAGACAGGT
Source organism: uncultured Opitutaceae bacterium (assembly GCA_964521705.1). Lineage (GTDB taxonomy): Bacteria > Verrucomicrobiota > Verrucomicrobiia > Opitutales > Opitutaceae > Pelagisphaera. Next base: position 2,751 of record CAZFUD010000335.1, read on the forward strand.
CAATGGCGAGGTTTGCGAGATGTTGCAAATCAGGAACGATCGTCCGCTGGGCGTTCCCGGTCCCACGGTTTTTGAGGGAGAAAAGTACTCGGTAGATAGTCATGGAAATGCCGTCGATCTTGGATTTGTCGGCAACATCGTATCAGTCAATACGAGGTCCATTGAGAAGGCGATTGCTGACGACTACACACCCGTAATCTCTCCGGTAGCCAAAGGTAAGGATGGGGCGCTCTACAATGTGAATGCCGATGTCGCCGCAGCTTGCGTAGCGGCGGCATTAAGAGCCCGGCGACTGGTATATCTAAGCGATGTTCCGGGCTTGCTGAGCGATCCCGCTAACATGGATTCTCTGATATCAACGCTCAAGATTGCTGATGTTGATACGCTCAAGGCAAACGATACTATCAGCGCTGGTATGCTACCAAAGATCGATAGTTCGATGAAAGCTCTGGATGCGGGTGTGCATCGGGTCCACTTCATCGATGGAAGATTGCCCCACAGCTTGTTGCTAGAGATCTTTACCGACAAGGGGATCGGTACTGAGATAGTACACTGATAGCGGGGGAGAAGGCGTTATCCAAAATTTGTTTATATATCATGAACGCGAATACGAATACCGAGCAGCTCTACAAAGACAATGTGCTCGGCAATTACGGATTGCCGCCTATTACTTTTGTTCGTGGCCGTGGTTTGCGTCTATGGGATGACTTAGCAAAAGAGTATCTCGATATCTGTTCGGCTAATGCTGT
>CAZFUD010000336.1:0-3496 GCA_964521705.1 uncultured Opitutaceae bacterium
AAAACCCCAGCCCTACAGCCGCCCGAAACCACGCTATACGGTAACAGGCGACAGGGGTATACAATAAAACCCCCCTCTCGGGAAAAGGACTGTATGAGGCTTTGAATGCAGAGGAGGCGGACATGGTGGTCGAGATCGACTATGGGATGGAGCCTCCACGACAAGAATATCGAGTCGTAGAAGAGCCGGTATTCGCCACCATTCAACATCCGGACACCATCCAGCAAGTGGCCCAGACTGACCCTAAATCCGGTCGGACAATCGTTTACAATGTGCGCGTGCCCGGTCGCCGATCCAGAGAGCTGATCGGCTATGAAGAACGGCTCAAATCCGTCGTCGTAAACGAGAAGTACCTCGAATTAACCGCTAAGGAAAACCCAATTACCACTTCTTCTGATATCCCGCCGCAAGAAATCTGGAGTGTTCAAGTCAGAAACTACGACGAAAATAACGATCTTCGGGAATACATTCCAATAATGGCCGCTTCCGTCGCCGATTACGTTGGTGAGGATACAGAATCGAATCACAACATCCGGCTCAAAGAAAAGGACGACGTCGTGCAATTCATAAAGAAGGGCATCGTTCAAAAACCTGCTCCCAAAGGTGATACACCAACCAACGAAGGATAATCCTTCAACCGACGGTATCAGCAAGTCAGTTCCCTGGAGTGGGAGTAATACCGGTTGTCAGCCTAAGCTCGATAGACACGGGCGAACGCAAGCTCCCTTGAAGGGGATCAACCTCCCGATACTCGAATTTGGCCAATTTTGAATCAACTGAGATCGAGGATATGCAATGCGTTTCGGCATCGGTACGCGACATTAGCGGATTGAATGCCCAATTCTCGTGGGCCGAGTCACAATGGTAGGCGAACAGGGCTTTCTCATCCGCGCTGGAACGAACTACTTCGAGATAGCGATCTTTTCGATAGGCCTGCACCGCTTTCGATTGGAACGAAGACGTCGTTAAAAAGGGCAACTCTAGTGAGAGCTTCTCGAATTGCCGTCCATCCCAACCGTATATTTGACACGGGGTATTGGGTCCAATCATTCCAGCGAAAAATGGAGGAAATCGTTCTTTTTCGATTCCATTTAAGGCATCGGCGCTTCGGTCAATCCCATTCTCCCCACATAGCGAAAGTGGAATTTCGCCCCGACTTCTAAAAGGCTTCGCGGGTTCAATATGGCCATTCGCGGCCTCGTAGTTATTCAACAGAAAAGCGCAGACACCCAGATCGTTTACAGCAATCCAGCTTCCGCCGCTCTTTTCATCAATGGGAGCGATGTATCGTCTGCCATTCGTGTAGAACTCTTGCGGCCGTTTGGCCCTCGGACGCGATCTCTGTTCATCGCGATTGAAGAAGAGCTGATAGCCGCCATCGAGGCTGCTCCTCCAACTAACGGTGCACATCAGGTTTCCACAGTCTGCAGGTATTTGAGTGTAGATGGGGCGATGCCAAACTGCTTGTCCGGCATAATTCCCTTCATCCTGCTTGCTATGGCTATCAGCGCATAGTGGTGCACCGTGTGCGAAGCTAAAAACTGTAACTCTCGAGCAAAAGTAGATTCGGACAGGTAGTGGCTACCAAAGGTGTTGGCGCTGACGATGACTTTTACGAGGGGTTCTATGTCTATCGAAAGGGAACGCAGACTGCCTAATAGTTCCCTAGCCCTTTGAATGCAGGCATCTAGAGACCGTTCAACCTCAGTGTCTCTCTTGCGATCATCGTAATTTATGACGCCTGATTCGACTCCCGAGATAAAGGATGAATAGTGATCGAGCACATGCCTCATATGTGGGCCTACGCCTGAACCGAAAGTCGTCGGATCCGACTTAGCGTAGGATTCCGGCGAATGCCTTTCGAGCAAGTCGATTCCTTGCTGCAGGAAGTCACAATTGTCGCGAATCAAGGGAATCATAATTTGCCACTGGCCCACTGAATACGTGTATTGGATGAATTTGCGACGGAAACCAAACATTTTTTCGCGGTCGCGTGATCAGCAGTAGCGGGTCCCCATTAGGGGAGATCAACGAGCATCAGCCTGGTTTCCGTTTTGAGCAAACGATAAAGTTACGTTTCCGCATGCGCTCGCCTCAAAAACCATCCCCGCCTAATCTGATGCTCAAATGACAGCGATCGAGAGATAGCGGCTTTTCTTTCTAAACAGGGACTTTAACCCCTCTTCGCAAGTAGGTCGGGGTATCGAGATCCTGGCCCTCAAAAATATACCCCATGATATCTTCGAATTCGCCCCTGGGTTCACCTTCGTTGAAGGCGAATTCATCCTGTTGTATCTTTATTCGCTTTTTGTGGACCGGCTTAAGATTCTCCTTTTTAGCAGCTGTCGTTAGCAACTCTAAGTCAGGAACTTTAGGAATCGGCACGGACCGCTTCCTGCCCCGAACGATAGATACATCGCTCATATCGCTGGTGCCGATGACGCAAATCTCGACCTTATCGCCCATCGACTCGTCGATAACAGCTCCCATTACCACGTTCGCCTCCTTCCCGAAGGCATCCGTGACGCTCTCCATAATCGATTGAGTCTCGCTGATTCCTAGATTCGCTCCGCCAATTAAGTTAACTAGAAGATGGTCAGCCTTTTTCGAAAATTCTGGAGTGTGCAGCAAAGGACATAGCTTTAGGTCTTCGATCGCATCGATAGTCGCGTTTTCGCCACTTCCCTCGCCTAGGCCGAAAAGCGTTTTCCCGGCCCGATTGGAAAATACCTGGCGAAGCTGAGAATAGTCCAAATTCATCAGCCCTGTCTTGCTCATCATTTTCCATATCGAAGTAATTCCCTTTTCGATCCAGGCATCCGCTTGGCTGAAGGCATCAAGTAGCGATGCATTCCCGTCACTCACTTGGACTAGCAAGTCATTGGGCAAAGGGATAACTGCGTTCGCGGCTTGCCTCAGGTTCTCTAGACCGCTCTTCGCCACTTTCGCCCTTGTCGCTCTTTCTATCGTGAAGGGCAAGGTAACGAATGCGATTACAGTAGAGCCTTGTTGAGCTGCGACATCCGCCAATACAGGAGCAATACCTGTTCCCGTGCCACCCCCTAGGCCAGCCGCGATAAAAAGCAAATCAACTCCTTTCACCATCGCTTCGAGCTCAGCTTTGTCCGCCAATGCCGCCTCTTTTCCGATTTCGGGGTCTCCGCTTGCTCCTAGACCCCTCGTTATGGATTCGCCAATACAACGTTTATCGATAACAGGCGAATTCGCTAAGGCCTGATGGTCCGTGTTTATAACCGTCAGCTGCACTCCAGACGGATTGCTAAGCATCAGCCTATCGACAATATTAGAGCCAGCGCCACCGACGCCGATCACCTTCATAGATATCTGTCCCGATTCCTTCACATCAAATCCTTCTGCATTATCCAATTGAAAGGGCCCGCTTCAGTTTGCCGAACAATCCAGATTGCCTTCCTTCCATTTCGTCTCCAGTCGCCTGATACTGTAGCCCGTATTTCAGCAATCCGATCACTACGCT
>CAZFUD010000337.1:0-3354 GCA_964521705.1 uncultured Opitutaceae bacterium
ATCCGCAACAAAATCGCTCAATGAGAAATCAATTTCGTGCCCAACAGCAGAAATGGTAGGAACAGGCGACTCCGCCAAAGCGCGAGCAAAGGCCTCATCATTGAAACACCAAAGGTCCTCCAGGCTGCCACCACCTCGACCCACGACCAGTATATCCAGTCCTGGCAATCGCGCAGCAGTATCCAAAGACCGGATCAGCGACTGGATTGCATCGACCCCTTGAACCTTGGCCGGAAAAACCGTAAGCCGCCCAAACCATCCACGCCTTTTCAAAATTCGAATGAAATCCTGGACAGCCGCACCGCTCGGCGAGGTGATAAAGCCTATGTGCACGGGGAACTCGGGAAGCGGGCGTTTACGGTCTTTATCGAAGAGCCCTTCCGCTAGCAGCTTCTTCTTAAGTCGCTCAAACTCGCGATGCAATCGCCCTTGACCAGATTCGATAGCAACTCTGGCTATTAGCTGATACCTTCCATGCGGCTCGTACACGCTCAGTTCTCCATAAACGAGCAGCTCTATTCCATCGCAGATCTCGAAATCCAGACCGGATGCATTGCCTCTAAACATAACAGCCGGCAGCTGGGCGCTCTCGTCTTTCAAGGAAAAATACAAGTGCCCGCTAGCCTGCTTCCTAAAATTGGATATCTCGCCCCTGATCCACTCAGGCCCTATGGAACCTTCCAGCAGCCTCTTTATCCGCCGCGTGTACTCAGTAACGGACGTCGCTTCATCGTCTCCGAATTGCTCGAGAAAAGTATTCATCAACCAGCTTCGGGATCCAAAGATTTTCGCTTCAATCGGGCTCTAAGTTGCCGCACCGCCAGACTCAGAGCGATTATCACGCTGAGAGCCAAGAGGATCATCGTCGCATTTCCTTTTAGAAGAGCGTCGCCGAACCAAACGATGCTGAAAGCGATACTGAGATTCAAGGGTAACGAAACCACCATGTACCAGCCAAAGGGCATGCGAGCGAGCCCCAGCAAGTAGTTTTGCAATGGGAAAGGCATCCCCGGGGTTATCCTGAGTAAGGCAGCCACGGTGACCATGGTTTCCTTTGTCATTTCGGGAACCGTGTATCCGAACCGATGAACCAGTCTCTCGAATAGCGGACGAAACCACTTGCCCGCAACCAGCCAGGAGATTGCCATATTCGAGGAAAGAGCCAGGCCGCTCCCCAGCAGAGCCAATGGCATATCGTATAGCGCTCCGGCCAAAATGAGGAAGGGGGACACCGGAGCCCAAAGGGATGGAAGAATCGCCATGGCCGCGAAAAACGTGACCGGTCCGAAACCCGCTAACCAATCAACCGCCGCTCTAACATCGATTTCCAAAATCTCGTCCCAGAACAACCAGACAGTCGCAGCGCCGACCAATGCTCCAATAGCGGCTAGGCCAATCAAGATCTTGATCCTCGAAGATAGCACGGCGAAACACAATTCTCATCTAGCGAGAAAGGCAAAAACAATCTGCTGATGGGATTCACGATCGACCAAATCGTGTATTGATCAAGCCACGACAGTATAAGACTGATTTCCCATTGCATTCTCTGTTACCGTTCCTCACCATTCAATGATCGAGATGGCAGACGCAAAGAAAACGAAATTCCTAGTAATCGACGACGACCAGAGCCTGCTCGAACTGATTGAGATCGTTCTAGATGCAGTTGGGTTCGGATCAACAATTGTCAGCAACGCTCCCGATGCCCTAAAAGCTATTGCAGAAGATAGCCAGAATCTTGACGGGGTCATTCTCGATTTGAATCTTCAGGACTTTCCCGGGGAAAGAATGTTCGATGATATTAGGAGGCTGGCTCCCGAATTGCCTATTTTCATTACCTCTGGCTGCCTGACTGAAGAAATCCATGAAAGGCTAGAGGGACGACAAGTAGATGGCATAATAACGAAGCCTTTTCGTTCAGCCGACCTAACCTCGAAACTGAAAACGGGATTGGAGCAGCGTCTTATTAGGGAACCTTCAAGCGAAGGTGCTTAGATTCTTGCCGATCGGCCCACTCTCGTAGGGGACGACAAAATACAAGCCCGCTTCTCCACCTGCTTCAAATACATCTAAGCCTTCAGGCTCAGTCTTGTCGATAGAGGGGAAAAGCCGGGCCTCCTTTTCCGCTCTTTCTCGCATTTCGCGAAGGTGCGGAAAAGTTCTCTCCAAAATATTCTGTGGATAGAGCGGTTCCATGCTGTTCTTGTTTCGATTCCATTCGAAATGAGGCGAAAAGACTCGGTTCCTTGAATCGGAACGGGTCACCATTCCTTTACCATCAAAAACGGGATTTTTTCAGGTATTCTTTATTGTTATATAAAATCCTGCATAACAGTTACTTAATATACTCGATGTTAACCCGTATTTCTTCACTTTTGCTCACACACAGGGGCCTTAAAGGAATGACTCCAACAGTGCATAGGGCCTTAATCCTAGTGGTCATCATCTAGGTTTTCGCCCAGGGATACCCCGTTCTTTATACTTCGCTTAAAATGCTGATCCTGCGAATCGCGATAGATTTTTTCCAAGGAAAGATCCAGCCCGCACCTAGCTGGCATCAAAGCGACTACATATCGCTGTAGCTCCACTCTTTTTAATGCGCTCGCGAAAACCTCAGCGGGGTCGCAGATCTGGTCAAAATTCCCGCCGTTCTCTATTGCGAAAGACGCATTTCTCTTCATCGTTTTCGGTAACCTTAAGCGCGATGAATGAGAATGAAAGATTGGCCCTATTCAGCCTGATTGACGATCCCAGCCCTTTCGTTCGCAAGGCGCTTCTCAACACCCTCGGCAAGATGGGGAGAGAAGGGCTGGACCTATTGCTAGAAGCAGTCGACGGGCCCAATCGTATTCTCAGCTGGCACGCCGCGAGGCTGCTCTCCGAATTGCAGACCTCCGATCCCGCCCTGGAATTTCGAACGTTCATACAAGAGATGAACTACGAAATGGAATCTGGGTGGCTTATGATCAGTCGCGTGGCTTATCCGGGCTTGGACATCGGCGATATCTGCCAAAAACTCGATGCCATAGCATCACGGTGCAGCGAATTGCTGGTCAAACCAACCACCGCTCGCGAACAATGCCTCGTTATCAATCGTGTGCTTTTTCACGAAATGGGCTTTCGAGGGAACTCCGAGCTATACACGGATCCGGATATCAGTTTCATCAATCGCGTACTGGAGACCAAACGTGGTCTGCCGATCACTTTATCCGTGCTCTACTTGCTTATCGGTCAACGGCTTGAGACCCCAATCGAACCCATTAGCGCTCCAGGCTATTTCGTGATCGGCTGCTTCGATGAACAAGCTCCCTTTTACATCGATCCTTTCGAACGAGGCAAATTCCTAACGGCAGGCCA
>CAZFUD010000338.1:0-3314 GCA_964521705.1 uncultured Opitutaceae bacterium
ACTTTCTTTGTGTGTGTGTAACCGCCATTGTCTCTAACGGTTACACAAGCCGGTTACACGCGTCAACAGGCTATTTCTTACGTTTTCTTAAACACCTGTTAATCAGCGTTTTAAATGGAGCCGCCCATCGGATTCGAACCGACGACCTATTCATTACGAGTGAATTGCTCTACCAACTGAGCTAGGGCGGCGTCCAAGTTGCGGGATCCTGCAAGCGGGCAATTTAAAGGCAAGCGGAAAAGAAGTGGCCCTCCGACTGTTTCGAGCGACTATTTTCTCGAACTTGAAAGGAACTCCAGCAATCTTTCAAGGCAAAGACTTAACGCTGCGTGATCTCAGACAAAAAATCCATACGCTTTCATTGCCAAAATATCCACCTCGACTCAGGCGAGTTCGCCAGCGGCGAAGTCAGCTGCACTCCCGGAGAGCCCATGGAAGTTTTCCTGGGAGAGGAAACCTCCGCCAGTATTAAGCTTCCCGATACGGCTCATCTGGCTCTGGGCCGAGTCGACCCCCACGTCCATTTCCGGGAGTCAGCTATACCCTCGCCCGAAGAGCATGCAGAGCATGGAGCCACCGAAATCGACTACAAATCGCTCGTCGACAATGTCCGCAAAGCGAATAGCGGCTATTCAGTTAGATCCGGCTGCTTGTCCGCCCTCAAAGGCGGTGTCAGTGTCGTCGGAGCAATGGGCAACACTCCTTGGGGCCCTGTGGGGCCCTACCGGTATCAACGGACGCAGGAGCATTACGACAAGCAGAGCCTGATTCCGATCATTGTTTGGCCTAGCATGGAACCTGGAGCCACTCCCATACCTGGACATGAGGGGAAAGATTTCGGGTCGACCTTTGGGGGATCGGGTCTCACGGGCCAGATACGGAAAGATATGTATGCCTTGTGGAAAGGAGAAGCGGTTTCCTACCACAATGATCAAGCAAGAGCCGATGAATCCATTGAAGCCTTCAAGTATCGGCTCCACCCCGATGAACGGCTATTACACCACCAATACTTCGATGGATCCACCGTCTTGGCCTGCCAGAAAGAAACCATGGATATCGCCGAATCCGCAAGCGTATCCAGTTTGCTCGCGCGCCACATTCCAACTGGTCCCGCTCTCCAGCAGATCATAGATCGATCTAAATCGGCGTCGATTAAACTCCCCGCAGAAGTCGGTCTAGATTACATGTACTGGAATCAGGATCGGCTTTTGCAGCAAAAGAAGGAAATCGCCCTTATAAACTACCGCCGGCCCGCCCACCCGACTCGAGAAGATCAATTGGCCCTGATCGAGCTTACGCTTGAGACCGCCCGCGATGGATACGCGATCTTCTTCGGCAGCGATCACGCGCCCCACTCGCGTGAAGCCAAGGAGTTCCATAACGGCCTACCCGGAAGCCCCGGCACCCGCAATATCGAGCACAGTCTGCAATTCTATTGCGAGCTGGTGCACGAACATGGCTATAGTTGGGCCGACATCGATCGACTGGCAGCAATCAATCCAGCTAGACATGTCGCCCAATTCTACGAATTCCCCTACGAAATCGGCGCCTTGAAAACCGGCGCCATGGCCAATTTGGCCATCTTCGATCCAGAAGTCCCCTACCAAGTGAACGAAGCGTCCTTGACCTCCGAACTCGATGATCCCGAGTATCACAGCGCCATGACTGGCGAGAAAAGACTACGCGGCCAATCGCTTTTCACCGTCGCCAACGGTCGAGTCTTCCAGGTCGATAATGGCATTAAGGCCCTGAATTATAGTCATTTGCCTTCATCAACTCAATTTCGCGAAAATGATCATTGACGGAAGAGGCCGCCCTTCTATTGTCCGAAGGCTTTTCTAGGGAACGCCTAGAAGGAAAGGCAGGGCGAGATAGCTCAGTTGGTAGAGCAGAGGACTGAAAATCCTTGTGTCCCCGGTTCGATTCCGGGTCTCGCCACCACTTTTTCAATCTATTCGAATTACAACGTTCTCAGTCAAGAGGACGTTTTTTTGTGCCTGTACGACCCGAAATCATGATGTCTCACATCCGTTCGAGTGTCGTCACTGAGCTCCTCGGCTTGGGCGATGCACACCTACTTTTTCAAGTGATGTAATAGAAAATCTACATCGCTGCTGAACTTTGGGGATGCACCCGGATACTTGAGAACCACTTCCACGCCCGATTGAAGAAGCCTTTTCTCCATAGCGAGACCAAAATTAACATGGTGGATTATCCAGCCCCTCGCGCGTCTTATATCATTTGGCATCTTTGAAGATGGAGCCATCCAGTAGCTCATAAATGTCGGGGGGTCGCTTCCATCTATGTGATTGATTATCGAGAGCTCGTTTAGTATTGCCCTTTCCTCGATCTTTGAATATCCATCGGAACGACGGCCGCTATGAAATTCCCGCCTATATCCCGGTATGTTGTCTACCCACCAATCGAAATCCAAGGTGGACTGACCACCATTGAGCGCCACTGCCATGAGCTTTGTTGATTCTCGTTCAAGCGGATCATCGCTTTCAGGATCAGCCAGGTCATTGCCCCAAGCGAGATAGGCGACCAGCTGGGCTCCTGCCGAGCCGCCAAAAGCAGCAATTCTCGATTTATCCAGCACCCACTCGTCCGCCTTGCTCCTAATAAACTGAAGCGCGCTTACCACATCCTCATGCGGCGCCGGGAAATAGGCGTGCTTCAGAAAGCGATATTCCACAGAAGCAAAGTGGATATCCGCGTCTAAATAGCGCTGAATTTTGGCATTGGGAACCTTGTCATGGGACCCCCCCGTAAAGCCGCCGCCATGTATGTATATGACTAACGGAGCTGGCACAGCAGCCTCTGCCTGCCAAAAATCAAGCACCTGGTTAGCATGATCCCCGTAGGCTACATTCTCAAACGTCGCTTCAGGACCAGTTTTTTCAACCTGGGCTACTAGAGTCGTCGCAAGCAATAGCGCAAGGGAAGAGAAGAGAATTGAGGCCAATAACGAAAAAAGTTTTAGCATTTGAATCTACAATACCCCTCCACTTTCCAACGCAAACAGATACGGTCCGAAGCTCGCTAAAACGAGATCACTGATTATGTCTCAACACCCTGGCGAAGAAAGCTTCCCTCATTGGCTCCGTCAGGTCGAGTTTTGCCTAAAGGTTCGATGGCCCGCGCCATCGCCAAAAAGCACATATTTGACGTCTTCGGCACCTGCCTCGCGCAAAGCCTGTGCTTGGACCCCAATATTTAGCCCGGTTCTAATGAGAGATTCTCGAATGGGTTTTCGTCCTTGATATTGGTTTTCGATACCTTCCGGCGGAGGGAGCCCGCAGGGCGACCGGAGC
>CAZFUD010000339.1:0-3302 GCA_964521705.1 uncultured Opitutaceae bacterium
CCGCGGAGCGAACTAGCCCAAATGCCGAATACAAATTTTTTGAGAGCACGCTGTCGAATTCCTCAATACGGGTTAAGTGGGCCGGTTTGAGCAAAATGGAGCCGACACAAAGAGCTGCCCCAACCAGCTCAATGTCGTCGCTTCCAATGCCAGCGAAGAACTCATCCATGCTGTCCCAGTCTTCCGCATCGACCGCTCTGTAATCTACGCCATCCACCCTATCGTCATCTTCGAGTATCAGCGGGTTCCGAACACCGGCGATCACTCCCTTGCCATCCGCAATTAGCTGCTCGCAAGTCGCCTTGCCAATATCTCCTGCACCACCTACTATCACGTACGTCTTTTGCATCATTCAGTCCTAAGTTAATTATCCGATTCTTCCAAAATCCATTGTCGCGTTCTATTAGCCTGCTCCGATATTCTACTCCGTTCCTCGGCCCCCATCCGTTTCAGGTTGCGCAGCTGCAATCCCATTCGCTGATTCCCGGCCAGCGCCTCTTCGTGCCGATCCAGGTAATCCCAATAGAGCACCGTAATCGGACAAGCATCTTCGCCAGTCCTCACGTCAGGACGAAAACGACAACCTTTACAATAGTTACTCATCCGGTTGATGTATTTTCCCGTGGATACATATGGCTTTGAAGCCATCACTCCTCCATCTGCATACTGAGACATGCCCAGCGTATTGGGAAGCTCCACCCACTCCACCGCGTCTACATAGATCGACAAATACCAACGGTGAACTTTTTCCGGATCCACTCCCCAAAGCAGAGCGAACAATCCGGTAACCATTAACCTCTGAATGTGGTGGGCGTAGCCGTATTCCAAAGTCTGATCTAGAGCCTGCCTTAAACAATTCAGTGAAGTCTGGCCGGTCCAATAGAAATCCGGGAGTGCTTCCGAAGCTCCCATTGCGTTACGATCTACGTAATCGGGCATGTAACGCCAGTAAACGCCTCTCACATACTCGCGCCACCCGATGACCTGACGGATAAAGCCTTCAACCGATTCGATAGGGGCCCTACCTTCGCGGTACTCTTTCTCCACAGCCTCGATCACCTCACGAGGCGATAACAGTTTCAAATTCAGCGATGGGGAAAGAAGCGAATGGTTAAGAAAGGGCTCCCCTGTCCACATGGCATCCTGATACTTGCCGAAATCGGCCAAGCCTTTCTTCAGAAAATCTTCCAAGGCACACTTCGCATCCTGCGACGTAACTGGCCAGGCGAACGTATCCAATCTCCCCGGGTGATCGGCAAATCTGTTTTCTACAAGCTCGATCACTGCGCGAGTCATCGAGTCAGACTTGAATCTGACAGGAGACGGAACACCTTCTGGGCCACGTTTGCCAAATGACGCTCGATTACTGGAATCGTAGTTCCACTCCCCTCCCGCCGGAGTATCTCCATCCATCAAAATGCCGTTCCGTTTCCGCATCTCTCGATAGAAGTACTCCATGCGAAGCTGTTTCCTGCCTTCCGCCCAATTCTCAAAATCGTCCCTTGAGCAAAGGAAACTGGTATCTTCAAGCATCTTCAAGGGAGTGGCAACGTTGGTTGCCAAGTCCTTAAATGCTTTCTTGAGCCGCCATTCACCCGGCTCGGTCATCAGAACTGAACCGGTCACATTCTTGCTCTTTAAAAAGTGCTCGAGCAATTCATCAAGACCCTTGGAATCCTGACTCTTCTCCAACTCTGTATAGAACACGTGAACACCTCTCGATTCCAATTCTTTTCGAAAGTGACGCATTGCCGAAAGGAAAAGCGCGATACGTTGCTTGTGCGACCAAACATACTCCGCCTCGATCACCGACTCGGCCATCCAGACAGCGTCCTGTTTGGGATCGAAAGACCTGAACGCTTCCAATTCACAGTTGAGCTGATCACCTAACACAACGACCAAATTGCGAATGCCTGACGTATCGCTAATCTTCGGACTCCGTGCTGGCTTTATCATTTGAGTTTCAACTCCAATTCCGCGGCAACGCTCTCAGCCACCCGCAGGCCAGACAAATAAGCTCCTTCAACTTTCGGCGCCACGTAACCATCTCCTGCATGCCATAGCATTATGCTCGGATCGCTACTGTACGAATCGGATATGCCGTGTTCGCGACGTTTGGCATATCGCCACTTTTGCAGCGAAGTGGATACTATTTTCAATTCCTTTGACCTCGGATAAGCATCAAGTAGGCACTCGATGATTGTATCGGGATTGGAATCAAAATGCCGTTCGGCGAACTCCGGTCCGGACTGAATGATAACGCCAGGGCTTTCCAAGCCGCGCTTCTTCAAGGTGTCAGCTACCGTAGCGATCGACTCTGGATAGTCGTATAGCAAAAAACCCGAATCTGAAACCGGAAACGGCTCTTTTAAAAGGGCCATTAGCGCAATGCCTTTGTCATACTCGATTTTAGATAACGTATTTATAACGCAACTACTTGTCTCAGTTGCTTCGCTTTTCAGAAGATCGAGAGCTTGCGGAGCTGGGCAGGTCATCAACAAACTTCGGCTTCTAACCAATTCCGCTTCAGACGACACCTCCCAATAATCGCCACAGAAACGCACGTTCTCGATTCGCATACCTCGCTTAACATCAAGACCTTCCGCTAAAGTCTTCGCGATCTGATTCATGCTAGGAAGTCCGGCATAACGTTCTTTCCCCGCTTCTCCAAACCAAGGAAATACGACTTTCTCAATCAGCAGATCTTCCACTATCTTCGAAAAATCGGCACTCCGGCGCGTGACGAACTGGGCCCCATGGTCAAACGGAGCCCCTTCGATTCTGCGAGAGGCAACACGACCGCCCACACCGCGGCTCTTGTCGCAAACCAGGACAGAGAAACCAGCTTCGACTAGTCGCCGGGAAGCCGCCAATCCAGAAATGCCCGAACCGACAACTAAGCAATCAAACACCGAGCTGTAATCTCTCACCAAACAAACATCTCACGATCCCCGACCCTCACAAGCGTTGATTAGGACCAAGGCCTAATTCTAGTAGTTCATAACCTACGCACGGGGTCAAATGACACATACCAAAAGGCAGGGGGGATCGTCTCGATCCTCCGAAAGTCGAATACCGAGCACAAAGCCCTTCGACTACACTCTGAACTGAGCCGATCCTCCCTTCCAAGAAAACCCAGGCAAAAGTCTTTGCCCCCGTAATTGTCCATGTGCCTCAACTTATCCACACGAGCCGTGAAATCTCGATTCATCGTAGGATGTAGGAGCGGCTTTACGCCGCGATCTCCATAAAATTAAACATAAGAATATCGCGGGGTAAACCCGCTCCTACAAGAGAATGCA
>CAZFUD010000340.1:0-3297 GCA_964521705.1 uncultured Opitutaceae bacterium
GGCCGCTACCAATTTTATAAAGTGGAGATCGGCTCGATCCTCAACATTCTACGAACGAAGGACTGAGCCAGTCCCTCCTACACTAGACGACATTGTAAACGCGATCGCTTATCGCGTTACCCACTCAACATCTATTAATCATCCCGCTCGCTTTCGAGCTTCTCAGCCTTGGCGTCGTGTTTCTTCTTCAAGAAAACGGAAACGATGATCGAAAGCTCATACAGAATCCACAATGGTCCCGCCAGGGCCAGTTGCGTTACCGGCTCCGGTGGAGTTAGAATCGCCGCGAGGATTACGATTGATAGGACGATGTAACGCCGGTAATCACGAAGCTGCTGCGGCGTAACTACCCCAATCGTTACGAGGACGATAATCGCCAAAGGCATCTGAAAGGCGATGCCTAACCCCAATATGGTGAAGGTCAGGAATCCAAAGTAATTGCTGGTCGTCCACAGCATCTGGAAACCCAATAACTGGTTGAACCAGATAACCGCCGTGATCGTTCGAGGCAACAATATGTAATAGCCGAATGCGCAGCCCAAGAGAAAGAGAAACAGGACGGAGAAGGAACCGGGAACGAGGATCTTCTTTTCCCGTGTAGTTAGGGCCGGAGCCAAAAAGCGACCTAGGTAGTATATAAAAAATGGGGACGCTACCATCAGACCGATGATCACTCCAATCAGAAGCATGGCCATGAATACCCCAGTGACGTTATACGTCGTCAATCCGCCAAAAACCACCATCCGTTCGGCTTCCGACAAGTGGGAATAATTCGCTGCCAAGGGAGCCAGAAGGATGTCCTTAACATCCACGATGAAAACCATGGAGGCGACAAACGCTGTCGTGAAGGCCGCTATAGGCTTGAGCAGAGACCAGCGAAGCTCCTCCAAATGCTCCAGAAATCCCATGTGCTTAGGATCCCCAGCCCATTCTGGCTCATCATCGTCTTCGTGATATGGCTCTATTTCGCTCATTCAAATTTCAAACTCAGTTACATGAACAACGGAATCCTCACGGGCAACTCCATTTTCCTGTCCTGAAACTGCTAAACCACCCGCCTGAAGCGCTTAATCCTCGCCTGGCGATCAATCCCGTTGACAGATGGAGATCCGTTCTTAAGAGGGACCCTTTTCTTAGAGGAGAAGGTTCCACAAACACACTCTCTTCATACATCGCAAATCCAAATTAGTTCAATAAGGATGCCATCCAAAACCACTGCGAAAAAAGCGAAGAAGACCGCGAGCAAACGCGCTTCTAAAGCCATAAAATACGTTTACTCGTTCGGCAAGAAGACCGACGGGAACGCTAAAATGAAGGAATTGCTTGGCGGTAAAGGCGCCAATCTAGCGGAAATGGCTGCCATCGGCCTACCCGTGCCGGGCGGTTTCACCATCACAACCGAGGTTTGCACAGCCTACTACGACAATGGCCGCAAATACCCATCTGAGCTCAAAGGCCAGGTGGACAAAGCAATCAAGACCGTTGAACGCGAGTGCGGCAAAAAGTTTGGCAACCCAAAGAATCCCCTTCTTTTCTCAGTCCGCTCCGGGGCTCGCGAGTCCATGCCCGGGATGATGGATACCATTTTGAATCTTGGCCTCAATGACAAAACCGTCGCCGGACTTGCTAAGCTAACCGGCAACGGGCGCTTCGCTTACGACTGCTACCGCCGATTCATTCAAATGTACGGCGATGTTGTAATGGGAGTTCAATCACGCAATGAGCTCGAACCAGAGCCATTCGAGCACGTATTGGAAGGCGTTAAAAAAGAAGTTGGCGTCGAAATCGATTCGGACTTGACCGAGGAAAACAACAAAGAGGTCATCCGTCGCTTCCAGAAACTCATCAAGGATCGCACCGGTGGCGAGTTTCCACAGGACGTCTATAAGCAACTCGACGGCGCAGTCGGAGCGGTTTTCAACTCTTGGCAGAACGAACGCGCCATCCTCTATCGTCAAAAGTACGGTATCCCTGCCGAATGGGGAACTGCTGTAAATGTGCAGTTCATGGTATTCGGAAACATGGGGGAAACCTCAGGCACCGGAGTCGCTTTCACTCGCGACCCAGCCAACGGGGAGAATGTCTTCTATGGCGAATATCTAATCAATGCTCAGGGCGAGGACGTTGTCGCCGGCGTACGCACACCGCATCCGATCGCTCAACTCGAGCAGGATATGCCGAAGTCCTTCAAAGAGCTCAGCGTGGTTCGCAAGAAGCTGGAGCAACACTTTGGCGATGTGCAGGACTTCGAGTTCACTATCGAAGACGGCACGCTCTACATGCTGCAAACGCGTAACGGAAAACGTACCGGCCTCGCAGCCGTGCGAATCGCCGTTGAGATGACAAAACAGCGACTGATGAATCAGAGGACTGCGGTCACCAAGATCCCAGCCGACCAGATTTCCAGTTTGCTGGTTCCTATTTTCGATACCGCTTCCATCAAGAAAGCCACTTTGATGGCGACCGGTCTGCCAGCAGGTCCAGGCGCGGCTTCTGGAAAGATCGTTTTCAATGCGTCCGACGCGGAAAAGGAAGTAGCTAAAGGCAACTCCGTTGTCCTATGTCGCGAAGAAACCTCTCCTGAAGATTTGCGCGGAATGATCGCCTCCGACGGCATCCTCACCTCCCGGGGCGGGGTATCCTCGCACGCGGCTCTCGTCGCTCGCCAGATGGGCAAGGTTTGTATCTGTGGCGCTTCCGACATCGATATCAACTACGCGAACCGCACGCTTTCAGCTGGCAAGACGGTTCTGGACGAGGGGGACTACATCTCCATCGACGGCACCACCGGCCAGATCTTCGCGGGACACGTGGAAACCGCGCCTTCGGAAGTATCCCAAGTTTTGGCAGGCAAGATGAAGGCGGAAAAGAGCTATACCTACCAGCTCTTCAACCAAGTAATGAAATGGGCAGACAAGTATCGCACGCTCGGCGTTCGTACCAACGCGGATTCGCCCAAGCAATCGAAAGCGGCTATCGCCCTTGGGGCCGAAGGTATCGGGCTTTGCCGTACGGAGCACATGTTCTTTGAAGGCGACCGCATTACTTACATGCGGGAAATGATCCTAGCGCCTGATGAAGCTTCTCGCAAGAAGGCCCTCAAGAAGTTGCTTCCTTTCCAGCGTAAGGACTTCAATGGATTGTTCAAAGCGATGGACGGCCGCCCGGTCACTGTTCGCCTGCTGGATCCGCCATTGCACGAGTTCTTGCCGGACGACGACGAAGCTCGTCGTTCGTTGGCAGAACATCTCGGTGTTTCGGTAGACGGCGTTACAGAGCGAGTACACGCCCTGCATG
>CAZFUD010000341.1:0-3291 GCA_964521705.1 uncultured Opitutaceae bacterium
AGCCCAGAAAAGGGGAAGGGGTGTTGCGGTTGAAATGTCCAGTGTTTGCTCGATGATGGAAATACCATATTAATTTGCGTTTATCATGAAATTGGAGTTTTTTAATCAGGTCGCTTCGCTCGTCAGTGGTTAACTATTGAATATGGATAAAATGAAGCCAAAGCCCGCTTACATTGACCGTCGTTCCTTCTTGCGAGGAACGGGAGCCGCAATCGCGTTGCCCTTTCTAGAGTCCCTCAATATCGCTCGACCGCTATTCGCTTCCAGTCAACCAGATGGGACGCCTGTGCGGATGGTTTGCATTGGCCTAAATTACGGTCTCTATCCTGGTGATTTCTTCCCCTCCGAAACGGGTCGAAACTACAAGCTTCCCAAGCTATTACAGCCTCTCGCCCATGTTCGCGACGAATTCACGGTATTCTCCCAGCTCGATCACCCGGGCATTAAAGGCGGGCATGAGGCCGTGCACACTTTCCTGTCTGGCATCATGTCCAACAAGGCCAAGGCCATGCCAGAAGGGAACATTACCGTCGATCAAAAGGCGGCCGAGTTCGTAAGTTCGCAAACGCGCTACCCATCGATTCCCATTGGCATTGGGGGAGGGAGTATTTCCTGGACCCGAAACAGCGTCGAGATCCCGCCGATCTCGAAACTGCAAGACCTATTCGATGCCCTCTTTCAAGAGACGCCCGAGTCCAAGAAACGCCGATTAGCGACCTCGTATAAGCTCAATAGCAGCATACTCGACGTCGTTCGCGACGATGCCGCAGCTCTTAAAAAACGTATCAGTAAATCGGACACCGAAAAGCTAGATGAGTATTTCACTTCTATTCGACAGGTAGAGCAGCGTTTGGCTCAATCATCTGCTTGGCTATCCGAGCCGAAACCTAAGACCGACTACCGATTGCCCCGTCCCATTCCCACTGATTTTTATCACGAAGTGCCGCTCTTCTATGATCTCATGCGCTTGGCCCTAGATACGGATTCGACTCGGGTCTTGTCCTGCGCCATCAACGGCTGGGGTGGCGATTCCGGGCTCCCGGGAGTGACCCAAGGATACCATTTCCTTACGCATCACGGGCAAGACATCACTCGTCTTAAGCAACTATCGATAATCGAGACTTTTCATACCAGACAGTTCGCGCGATTCCTGGAGGAACTGAAACGGGCTCAAGCTTCGGACAGCGAATCACTGCTCGATAAAACGATAGTTCTCTTTGGCAGCGGAATGGGAAATGCCAGCTCTCACTCGAACCGGGACTTGCCCCTAGTCCTTGCCGGAGGGGGATTCCGGCACGGCGAGCATATGTCATTTACCAAATCCGGCGCTCGCCAGACACCAGCCTGCAACGTTTTCGTATCCATGCTGCAGCGATTTGGTCTGGAGATCGATCAGTTTGGCACGAGCACGGGAACCCTAGAGGGGCTGACGTAATCATGCTGGTTCAAGAAAGGGTGAAAATCCTGATCGTCGGTCTTTTTGGGGGCATAACTAGCTTTGCCCAAATTTTGGATACCGTTATCGATCCGCAAGAATTCCTGCAGGAATATTGCATCCACTGCCACGGTGAAGAAAAGCAAAAGGGGGATCGGCGATTCGATGGTCTCGGCTTGGATTTTTCAGATGAAGACACTGCCTTTGCATGGCAGGAAATTCTGGATATGATCAATCTGGGGGATATGCCGCCAGAAGAGGAAGCTCCTCCGTCAAACAAGGAGACCAAGGCCATCGTCAGTTGGATAACAGGCAATCTGGAAGAAGCCTACGCCTTGCACGCCGAAGAGGCTGGAACGAATCTTCGTCGTCTGACCCGATATGAATATCTCTATACGATTAGGGACCTGTGCGGCGTTAATATCGATTCCTTCGATCCCACCAGCTCATTTCCCCCTGATAGCCGCCACGAAGGCTTCGAGAATCTTGGCGAGAAACTGACCCTTTCGGACTATTTGCTGGAAAGGTATCTGGAAGCGAGTTCCCAAGTGATAAATAAGGCAGCCGGGACCTACAATTTGCGCAGCTACGTCGACGAACACTTTACTCCCGACGATATGTGCGATCGAGTCTTCCACTTCAGGCCGCAAATCTGGTTCGAAGTGAATGTCGATGGCAGTTACGTCGATGTCGGCCATGGCGATCGTAAGTCCGACCGGGTTTACGCGGATCGCTTCAAAGGCGTTCCCTCGGATGGTTACTACACGATTCGAGTAAAAGCGGAGGCAATCAACCGAATCAATCGCTATGATCCCGATCTGCTAGGAATCGACCCAGAGGAGCCCATCAAAATGGAAGTCCTGGTGACGGATCCTAACGTCAACTACCCAGGCAGGAGGTATAATGTTTCAGACCGTGTTGTGGCCAGCATCCCGCTGCTGGATCATCAAACGGAGATATACGAAATCCAAGCCTGGATGGACAAGGGCTTTGTACCCGTGATTCGCTACGCGAATGGGCCTCAGCCCTTCAAAGGGGTTCTGACTCGGATCGCTCCAAGGTATCACCCAGAGGTACTGCCGACCAACTGGCGCGATGGGGTTGCCGCGACGCCGTCCGAGAACCAGGAAATCTACCTTTCCGATGTTTACGAGGGTCCTCGAGTTCGTATCCACTATATGGATATAGAAGGCCCTATTTCAAGCGCTGACGAACGAAAAGCGACCAAGGCTCTATTTGGAGAGCAAGGAGATTTAAACTCCATGAGCGACGCTAAACGGACCATCGAACGCTTTCTCAATAGAGCATTCCGGCGTCCTCCTTTGCCTAGCGAAACTTCCCGCTACCAAGATTATTGCGAATCCCTGGTTGAATCGGGTCAAAGTATTAAGGAAGCTACCCTGACTACCTTCAAAGCGATCCTCTGTTCGCCAAACTTCATCTATGTCGAAGCTCCTCAGAATTTCCATGGCGGTAGCGGATCGATCGAAACGGAAGAGGCGGGCCAATACGCATTGGCATCTCGCTTGTCTTACTTTCTCTGGAGTTCCATGCCAGACAGGAAGCTTTTCCAAGCGGCTGAGGCGGGGGACCTAAACGATTCTGAAGTCTTCAAAGCCCAATTGATCCGCCTTTTGGACGATCCAAAGTCGAGGGCATTCGCGGATCACTTTACAGACAGCTGGCTACAGTTGAATGAGCTCGGCGCCATGCCGCCGGATACGAAGAAGTTTAAAACTTACCACGACCGCCAATTGGAGCCGCTCATGAAAGAGGAAACACGCCTCTTTTTCTATGAGGTCTTGAGTAATAATCTTGATATCGACACCTTCATCGATTCCGACTTCACATATCTC
>CAZFUD010000342.1:0-3281 GCA_964521705.1 uncultured Opitutaceae bacterium
GATCGGGTAGACCGTCCATACGTCGTCGAGGAACACAGGCTGTTGTATCCAGACAGTACCGTCGTACTCGTTGCTGGCCCCGATAATGTCGAGCCGTCCATCGCCGTCCAGGTCGTGGTATTCCAAGTTGAATCCCGCCATGTAGATTCCGCTGACATTGATAGGGCGCTCGACGAATTCGAAGTTGGCGGGGTCGACGTTTTCGAAGAGGGCGATACGTTCTTCGCCGCGTGTCCCGACGATGATATCGAGGTCGCCATCGCCGTCGAGATCGACTGGCTGGGCATTTTGGGGGACGTTGAATCGACCGATCTCTTTTTCTCGCCAGCTTTCCGCTTTGAGCGGATTGCCCGTGATAAAGAATACGTGAACAGGGGTCTTGCGGGCGAAGTCTTGCGGACTGGGGCGTTGGGAACCTTTGTTCGCCGCGGAAATATCTGGGACTCCGTCCTGGTTGTAGTCGGCGAAGAAAACACGGATGTAGGAGCCGCGTCCCTGCGTTTTGGGGATAATCAGTCGAGGCCAAGGCTGGGAGCGCGCGTTTTCACCTGGGTTTTGAAGGTAGATCAAATGGGATAGTTCGGCGGCGACGACTACATCGGGATGACCGTCTCCGTTGAGATCAGCGATCGCGGCGTCTTCCGGGGCGGGTGAGTCTGCATTCTCGGCCAAGGTTATATTGACCCATGAATCCGGATCAGCAGAGCCGAAGGCGATGCGAACGTGACCCGCGATGTCTGGGACGTAGTCGGGATCGTATTCACTGGAATTGTACTCGTTGTCCGATTCGTGGACGGAAACGATGTCCTCGAAGCCATCGCCATCGAGATCAGCCATGACAAGACCATCGCTTCCGCTGAGACCGAAACCAGCGATGGCGGCATCGTCGATGATGTGCTCCTTCCAACTGATATAGGCACCGTCCTCGCTGGTGGCTTGGGTGGGGTGTTCGCCGACGTTCGGGTCGTTACTATTCGAACAAGATACAAAAAGAGGAAGCAGGAAGTATAGAATCAGTTTTTTCATGGCGGCGTTCGATGTAGGTGAGGGCAATCAATGCCCGTAAGTGATGTCGATGGTGGTTTCGCCCTCATCGATCGTCAGCTCGGCGTGGCTCCGACCGCTATCCGAACGGTGTACGGTTCCTGGCTCTACCGAGAAGGGGCCGGATCGGCGAGAGAAGGGAAGCAGCTTAAATTGATCGGAAAATTCGCTGGCCGCTCGAAGTAGGGTGATTCGGGCTTGGGTCCCTTGGGATTCTTCAATGCGAAACTGGCCATTGCGTCCGAATAGCAACGGGCCTTCGAAAATGAGGCGGGCCATGGCTTGTTGGTTGCCGCCGACTTTGGCCTGAAAACGCATTTTACCCTGGTCGTTGGTGAGGGTTTCCGGAGCTACCGGGAAGTTCTGCCGCTCGCCAGGATTCAAGAGTCCCGCTTCGCCATACGAGTTGCCGTTTAATGAGAGTTGAAAGTCTCGGGTTACCGGATCCTCGGCTTTTCGGAAAATGCGAAAGGCATCGATGGTGTATTCCGTGTCGTCCTGCAGATCGATGCTGCCTTGGAGAAACCAAGCATCGGAATTATCGGAGGCCGTATAAGTTCCTTTCAAGGTGGTGTATTCCGTGCCGACCGTTCCGTGGAGAACGGGCCGTTCGCTCCCTGGCAGGGTGGAATATTGGGTACCCGTACTCCAATCGGAAGCGCTCATGGATACGGCGAGGCGACCCTTCCCGCTAAGGCTTTTCGCCACAATCGTGATTTCGTAAGTGGCACCGGGAATAACCTGTGGGGTCGATCCATGTTGCAGGAAATTTTTGATCTGCCCGCTCTTACCCCCTTTTTCATTGCTCGCGTGCTTGTCTGGAAAATCGAGGGGAGCGGGGCCCTGAACCACGAAGGCGTCCTCTTCGGGCAGGAAGGCTTTCACATGCGTATCTTCGAAACCGGAAACCATCTTGTTTGAGGGATGGCCGGCATAGATTTCCGCGTTGTTAAACAGGCTGTAGGGAGCCACGCCGCAAAGCTGCAAGGTGACCGGCCCGAAAGGCACTAGATCATTGTCGAGGGCCTGTGTCTCGCCGTCCTGGAAAAATAAAGGGAAGCTGTACCAGTCGGTTGCGTCGGGATCGTAGGTCGTGCCTCCGGGAACGGTGAATGTATGATCGTAGACATCGACCCAGCCGGCGACCTCTTCGTTGCGCCAGGCTCGGGTGGTGAGGCCGTTTTGGTTGATATCCAGGACAATGAACTGATTTCGGTTATGCTTGTCGCGGAGCAGGCTGTGACCACCGGGCTCGATGAAAGCGATGTCGTGTCCCCAATCGCCATTGGTCCCCGCATAGCCCTCCTGGTTATTGATGCTGCCTGCATAGTAACTGAGGGCGTGGCCGTCTCCATGCAGATAGGCCATGATCTGGGGATTGTCGTGAAACAACTGCCACCACCACATCTCGGAATGGCGAAAGCCCCAATGACGACCCGAGGCCATGGTGGTTCCGCGCACCGCGGCGTGGGAGACTAGCACCGTTGTCTTGTCCGGGTACTGCCCGACCATGTGCTCGATCCATCGCTTCTGCGATTCGTGTATTTTCAGGATCGGTCCTTTGTCACCAATCACCAGAAAGAGGATGTTATCCAGTAGCATGGCGTAGGAGGGGGTGGTCAATTCCGACTCACGCATGAAACCGGTCAGCACCTTGTAAGGAAAGTCGGACTTAGGCTCGTCCTTCCAATAATAGTCCACCACGTCGTGATCACCGAGCGAGAAGAGATAAGGCAGATTCAGGTGGCTTTGCAGCTCGCGTTTCCACACTCCGATCCAGGCTGCATGATCATGAACTTCGTCGCCCAGCCCCATGACCAAGTCAATGTCTGGGATGCGGTGGTTCGCGTCCTGCGCCAAGAGTGGCATTCGCGGTGTGGTATTTTTCAGATTTCCCTCGGTGAAATGAGGATCGGTGAACAAGGCGATGCGTATGCTGTCCTGGTCGGCCGCGCTGCTATCCGCTACGGCCAAAAGGGCGATCAGAGCCGGGACGAGCTGCCGCAAGGACGAAAAAACAGAATTAGGAAATGACATAAGGCCGTGACGGATGGGCAGGTGTAGTTGTCTGTGAAATTAGTGGCGGCAGCTATCGCCGTTGCTCGTATCAGAACTACCCGGCGAAAGACTTCGCTGTTTTATTTATAGTCCAGATATCGTTTCAACAATCTAACTCGCGCGTCGAGGTCCGGCGATCTACTTTTTAACCAGATTAAAAACAAACAGGGAACAGATGA
>CAZFUD010000343.1:0-3197 GCA_964521705.1 uncultured Opitutaceae bacterium
AGCCCCAGGCGCATTCGCTTATTCCATGCGTTTCAAAAATTCCTGCCCGAATAAATCGGATCCTGCACCAACTTGATGGCGATTCAGTGCCTCAGGAGCCATGTTAATCTACCTCAACAGGTCACATATCCTTACAACTGAAACAGTTAAATAAGGATTGAACCTATGCTCTTCCTCAACAGGCTTTCCGCATGCCTCAGAATCACAAGCGACCCACCCTTAAGGACATCGCCCAAAGAACAGGGTTGAGTATAGCCGCTGTTTCCATGGCCTTGCGCAAACATTCCTCGATACCGAAGACAACCCAAGAGCGGGTTCGAAAGATCGCCGACCAACTTCGATACACGCCCGATCCCGCCCTATCGGCATTAGCAGCTCACCGCAACAATCTGCGGATCCATAATAATTTTTCCGTAATCGGCCTAATCTCGAACTGGAAGGAACGCGATGCCTGGACGCGACTGCAAAGCGCTAAAGAAGTCATTGAAGGAGCCAAGAATCGGGCTTTGGAACTTGGGTTCACCCTACAGCATTTATGGGCAGGCGAGGATGGCTTGTCCCCAAAAAGATTTAGCCAAATCCTGAAAACCCGAGGGATTCGAGGCATCATTCTCGCGCCGTTCGAGGAGTACGAAGATTCCTTCGAACTAGACTGGGATACCTTTTCAGTGGTGACGATTGAAAAACCAGCGCTGTATCCGCACTTCCATCACATTATGCAAAACCAGTACTCGGATTACCTCCTTTGCTGGGAGAAACTCCGTAGCCGGGGCTATACGCGAGTGGGACTGGTCGTAAGATCCGACCTGGCCGATCGAGCGAGCCATCAATGGGAGGCGGCTCACAGCTACGCTCAATCGCAAACCGAAAGCCGTCTGGACCCCATCCCAATATTGAACCTGGGGAAATCGCAAAGAGCCGACACCATCCGCACTTGGCTCCATCGCTACCGACCCCAAGCGGTTATCAGCCGATGCGACTATTTTTTCGAAGCGGCTAAAGCCGAGGGGATCGAGGTTCCCGAAGACATTGCCTACGTTAGTCTCAATATCTCCGATGACCGGTCTGGCGTTAGCGGAATCTACCAGCACCGCAAAACCATGGGAGCCTCTGCAATCGATGTTTTGAATAGCCTATTGCAACGAAACCAAAGAGGTCCAAACGAAGTTTCCATTGGCACGCAGGTCGACGGTTCCTGGCGAAAAGGAGATACGCTACCAAGCATCCAAAACCCCAATGCGGCTGACATGCTAATTGAAGCACCAAGAACCTGAACAACCATCATGCTTGCTGCCGCAACCTGCATCGGTTTCATGGCTTTCGTCGCCTGGTATTCCTGGCGAAAGACTCGAGGCCACATTTCATCGGCCGGGGGCTATTTTCTAGCCGGGCGCGGCTTGACGGGCCTTTTCATAGGAGGTTCGCTCTTGCTCAGCAATATATCAACGGAGCAGCTAATCGGGCAAAACGGGCTAACCTACGCCGGAAATATGACGGCCCTCGCTTGGGAAGTTTGGGCCGTGCGGGGGATTATCCTTCTCGCCGTCCTCTTCCTGCCCATGTATCTCGGCGGCGCCTTCGCGACAATGCCCACCTTCCTGAAGTCGCGCTACGGCGAAGGCACGGGCCGCCTCGTTAGCTGCTTGCTCATGTTCGGGTACATCTTCATCTGGTCTCCCTCGGTACTCTACGGCGGATCGCTCGCCCTCATGAAAGCCCTCGATATTCAAGCGTCCACAGGTTGGTCGCAAACTCAGACACTCTGGATGGTCACTTGGACAATCGGCATCATCGGAGCCATTTATGCCATTTGCGGTGGATTGCGAGCGGTCGCCATTTCAGACACGCTTAACGGGTTTGGGCTACTTGTAGTTGGATGCTTGTTACCGATCTTCGGTCTCATGACATTGGGAGATAAGCTGGGAGTTGGCATTGGTGGAGCATTGAAGGAAATCACAACCACCCATACGGAAAAGCTCAATGCCATCGGGACGGGGCACGAGCTCGACGCCATACCGATATCGGCGGTATTCACGGGTCTCATGGTTATGGCTGTCTTTTATTGGGGCACCAATCAATTCATCATTCAAAGGGCCCTTGGAGCCGCGAATCTAAAGGAGGGGCAGAAAGGGCTTTTGCTAGCTGGATTCTTCAAAATGCTCATTCCATTCATGGCCATGTTCCCAGGCCTGATCGCCTTTCATTTGTTCGGGCCCAATCTCGAACCCAGCGACATGGCCTACCCTGCCCTAATTGAAGCCGCTTTGCCCAAGCCGCTTTTAGGCCTATTTATCGCCGTTCTGCTTGGAGCAGTATTCTCGACCTACAACTCGCTTCTCAATTCCGCGGCGACTATGTTCGCCTTCGACCTCTACAAGCCGATCTTCCACAATGAAGCCGACGACATCCGCCTCATTCGCGTTTCCAAGATTTTCGCTTTAGCGATCGCTATCATTACCTTATTCATGGCCCCCAATCTAGTGAACGCTCCAGATGGGCTCTTCATTTTCATCAACAAGTTCGCGGGATTTATCGCCATACCCATCGCTTGCCTCGTGATTCTCGGACTCTTCGCTAACTCGCTACGCATTCCTCCCCGAGCGGCCCAGTTCGTCATTATCTTCCACATCGCTACCTACTACACCCTTGTTTGGGGACTCGAGAGCTTCGGAATCGTAATCCCCATTCACTGGATGCATGTATTCACAATCCTATTCCTTCTCGAGTCCGCTATAA
This sequence comes from uncultured Opitutaceae bacterium, assembly GCA_964521705.1. GTDB lineage: Bacteria > Verrucomicrobiota > Verrucomicrobiia > Opitutales > Opitutaceae > Pelagisphaera. The sequence continues at coordinate 2,737 of CAZFUD010000343.1, forward strand.
TAATTTCCTGGTCCATCTTAAGGCCCCATAACGAACCATACGAAAAAATTCATGATCCCAAGGTAGATATGATCCCGTGGAGATACTCCATGCTCATCAGCGCCGTCCTGCTTTCCTCGGCGACCATGACCTTCGTGATATTCTCCAAGCCCGGGCTCGCCTACTCGGAAGGGATTGTCAGTCCGCAATTCGGATATTGGCTCTCGGGCTCAGCGCTACTCTGCCTCTCGTTTTGCCTATGGGCCCATCGATGGCTTCAGCCGAGATACGAAGACTATGTAGAGCAACGGTATAGCAAAAAGACTTCCTAGCAACCCCCAAGACCTTTACTCGATTTTGCCTGATGATCCCCAAGTATTTACTCGCCGCCGTCCGCCTCCTCGTTGCCTCTACTCTCCTTTGCCATTTCGTTGATGGAGCGCCTAAACCTAATTTTGTTTTCATACTCGCCGACGACCAAG
>CAZFUD010000344.1:0-3188 GCA_964521705.1 uncultured Opitutaceae bacterium
AGCCAATCGATCTTTAAGAGATTCTCCACGGCTTTCACTAGCCAATTGATCGCTTAAATTCATACCGCGACTATTGTCGGCAACGAGGGCTACGATATTGGCTCCTTTTGCCGGACGCTCGCCTGTCCAGTGTGGATCTAATAGGCAAAGCAGAAGAAATAAGATGCCTAAGGCTCGTAATGAAAAACCCATTACGTATCCATTGACGAGACGGCCTTCGCTTTTCCAGGCGAAGTAAGAGCTAGCTATGGATACGGCCGCCGCGAGTAGGGCTACCCACCACCAATTGCTTCCGTTAAATGTGATCGCCGCTAGCATAGGGAACTAATCGATTGGTCGATGCTGTCCTCCTTTATTGTCCCAAAAATTCATAGTATTTCCTCACGGATTCTTGGTAGGCCCTTGGAACAGGATCCCTATCCACCGGTTGTAGCGCCTGCGGATCCTCGTGGCGGGCCAATTCCTGGGCCACCCAGGAGCGAGCTTCGCTGAGCGGAGCTATGATTCCCTCGTCGACAACGCCCCATTGAGGCATTTCCCCATGGCGCTTGAACTCAGCCCTGAGTCTTTCTGCTTCTTCGCGGGCCTGGGATAGCCGTTGCCGAATGTCCGGCTGTTCCACCAGTTCTTCGACAGTTCGGAGTCTCTGGTTCCAATCGCCGAAACCGCGTCCGGTTAGTGGAGATTCCTGGCCAGGATCGCTAGAAAATTCTCTGAGAAAATCGTCGAGGGCGGAAGCAATATCCTCGGATCCGCCGCCGAAGCCTCCGGATGAGCCGCCGCGTTGGTCTCCGCTCGGAGAGCCGCCCGATTGCGATCCCCCGCTTTGCTGGCCTGATTGAGGCGATTGGCTGTTTGATGGCTGCTGGGCGAGGGATTGGCCCGAGCTCTCGCCTCCTTGTTGACCGCCCTGTCCCTGCTGACCGGAGGGGGATTCAGATCCCTGACTTCCCGGTTGAGAGCCCGGTTGCTGGCCTGATTGCTGAGAATCGCTTTGTCCGGGCTGTTGCCCTTGCCCTTGTTGGCTACTCGCGTCCGCTAGAGTCTGTTCTTGGCCCGGTTGCTCGCCTGGTTGATTGCCGTCGGTGGCCGGCGATTGGCCTTGTTGTTCACCATCTTGGTTTTCAGTACTCGCCAAACCTTGTCCCCGTTGGCCTTCCTGATCTGGATTCTGAGAGGAACCCGGTCTTTGTCCCTCCCTTTGCTGGCTTTCGGGCGAATTGCCTTCGCTGTCTGACCGTTCCGCTTGCAATTCGCGAGTAAGCGAATCGAGTTCCTCCTGGGCGAATCTTAGCGAAGTGGCTTCATCGCCCAGAACAGAACTCGCGGCTCGCTCAACATTCTCGCGTAGCTCATCGAATCCTCGCTGCAAATTGGGCTGCATATCTTCGGTCTGCTCGACGAAACCTTGGCTTAAGAGATCCGAACTTGCCTGGAGTTGCTCGTCGATGTCGCTTTGGCTTTGCTGGCGTAGCAAGTCGTAGAGCTCCCGGTGCAACTTTCGTTCGCTGAATTCGGAAGCCTCCGTCACTTCCCGCAGTTGGTTCATTAGTGTATCCAAATTTTCCTGCTGTTTTTGGAACTTCTGGACGATCCGCTCGCGATCCTCGGAATTGTCTAGGCGAGGTCCTTGGCTTTGGTCGAGGTTCTCTAAATTCTCCCGAATAGCCTGCTGGTTTTCCGCCAGCTCTCGGGCTGCTCGTCTTGCCTCTCTAAGCTGTTCGGTGAATTGGCTAGAAGTTTCGTTCCGAAAGTCCTCTTTCAGTTCTTCCAAGTTTTCCTGGGCCCGCGTTCCGGTGGCTAGCGCTTGGGAAACCTCTTCTCGCCGGAGTGATTCCCCCAACTCCTGCATTTCTTGCCGGGTTTGATCGAGTCGCTCTCGGGCATCCCGGTTTTCCCGGTTGGATTGGAGGCGATCCATGCGTTCTCGAGTTTCGTCGATATCGGCCAGCATACGGCGCTGTTCCTCTTCGAGCCGCTTGAGTTCGCGGCGAATGCGTTCCTTTTCTTCTTCGTCTTTCGCTTTGGCGATCTCTGTTTGCAGTTCTTGCAAGCGCTTGTTGATGTCCTCTTGCCGACGGGCGAGTTCGCTCAATTTGCTGAGAACTTGCAATTGCTCCTTTTGCTCGGGCGAAGTCATGCTCTGAGCTTGGCTAGCGGTTTCGTAGCGGTTTTCCTCGTCTCGAAATTCCAATTGGTTCAATTGACGTTGATTCCTCGATTGGCCACCTCCGCCTCCTTCCGACTGGCGGGATCGGGAAACATTGAATTCCTTGGGCTGCATGCGAAGCAAGGCCTGTACCGCTCCTTGAGCATTCGACCAGGCGGGATCGAGAGAACCGTCGGTCTCTGAGCTCAGAACTGTATCCAGATTCTCGGTTACTTTGTCCATCATGGAACTAGCAAGATCAGCGGCGCTACGAGACTTGTCGTCCTCTAACTGCCCTTTGAGTTGCTCGAGCTGCTGGCGAGCCTCCATTTGAGAATCGTTGATAACAGCGGTGTCTTCCAGGAATGAACTGTCCGTTGCACCTCGTTGCTTTAGTTTGAAGAGGGCGAGGGCGATCTGGCGTTGCAGGTCGATAAGTTCCTCACCTTCGTTGCCCATGCCCCCTTGCATGCCTTGGCCACCCCCTCCCTCATTCTCTCTAAAGATCTCGTCCAGAGAGCGAACTTCAGCAAAGAATAGGTCGCTGGTAGAGCGTCTTACTTGCCCATCTGGGCCGTAGTCGTCCGCCCAGGCGTACCAAGACAGGAGATCGTCCACTTCGACACCGCTTTCCTCGAGAGCCAGGTCCGAAGCGAACTCTATATATAGCTCGTCGTTTTCGGTGTCCGTGTGAGTCAAGTAAACGGGTGGTTCAGCGCCGATGGTATAAGCAATCCCGTATTCGATGAAGCCGAAGTCGTCGCTAGCTTTCGCTTCCAGCTCGATCTCCTCGATAGGGGATACGCGTTGGTCTCCTCTAGGGAAGGCGATTGCCAGTTCGGGTCGCTTGTTTGGCAAGGCCTCGATGCGAATACTTGGCGGGAAAGGGTTCTTGCGTCCCTTGTCATCTTGCAAATGCAAATTCCAGCGCAGGCTTTCGGTCACTGTCAGTTTCGTTTCAAAACGGGTGCGCTCGGGATTGGCTGCTTCCAGGATTGTTTCAGTTCCATCCCTGTCCACTAGTTTCGCCACATCTACT
>CAZFUD010000345.1:0-3182 GCA_964521705.1 uncultured Opitutaceae bacterium
CCTGCTATCTCTAGGGCTTGCCCTTTCTGGCATCAGGCATTCACTTCTGAGCCTTCTTAATGAAAATCGGCCTCGCGCAGATCAATACCACCGTTGGGGATCTACAAAACAACGGAGAGCGAATTCTAGACGCCTACAACCGACTCCAAGCGGATGGGGCTGATGTCGTTGTATTTCCGGAATTAGTGGTCACTGGGTATCCTCCGCGAGACTTGCTCTTCAAGCAGAGGTTTGTTCCCGACAATTTAACAACGCTTGCCGCCATCGCCGCGAAAACTGGTGATGTACCAGCCGTCATCGGTCACGTAGAGCCCAACCCTAATGAGTCGGGGCGCCACTTCTACAATTCTGTCGCGATCTGCTACAATGGGAAAGTTCAAGCAACTGGACGCAAATGCTTGCTACCAACTTACGATGTCTTTGACGAGGATCGCTATTTTGAAGCGGCTACAGAACCGCTCGTCACGGAAATCGCTGGTCAAAGGGTAGCGGTCACGATTTGCGAAGATATCTGGACCCTTTCCGAAGTCTCCGCTCGTCCGCTATATTCGCATTCACCCGTGGATGCCCTGGAAAGCCAATCTCTGGACTTGCACATCAACCTATCCGCCAGCCCCTGGCACATCGACAAAGCCCAGTTGCGACAAACCTTGATTAGCGAAACTTCGAAGCGTCTCGGCTGCCCGACCGTTTACATTAATGCCGTAGGAGGCAACGACGAACTGATATTCGACGGACGCAGCATGGTTTCCGATGCCAAGGGCAATATCATTTGTGGGCTATCTGGCTTCCGAGAAGAGCTGCGTATTGCCGATCTGGATATGTCTCAGCCTCTGGATCCTTCATTCGAGCAGGCCGAGCTACAGGATATTGAAGACGCTTTGGTGCTGGGATTACGTGACTATGTCTACAAATGCGGATTTCGCAAAGCGATCGTCGGACTAAGTGGCGGTATAGATTCTGCCGTGACAGCCGCCTTGGCAGTAAAAGCCCTCGGAAAAGAAAACGTCTTAGGGGTCGGTCTGCCTTCCGCCATCTCGTCAGACCACAGTAAGAACGATGCTCGCGATTTGGCAGCCAATCTGGAAATCGACTTTCACATGGTCCCCATTTCCGATATAGTCAACGCTTCCGAAGCAGCCCTGGCACCTCTAATGGCAGAAAGGGAGAAAGACGTCACCGAAGAAAACATACAAGCTCGGGCTCGAGGCCTCTTGTTGATGGCATTGTCCAATAAATATGGGGCTCTGCTATTGACGACTGGAAACAAGAGCGAGTTATCCGTCGGCTATTGCACCCTCTATGGCGACATGTGCGGCGGACTCGCCGTGATTTCCGACCTGCCTAAAGTCAAAGTCTTCGAGCTCGCTCGACATATGAATCGAGACGGAGAGATCATACCCGTCAATACGATCGAGAAACCGCCTTCCGCTGAACTTCGACCTGACCAGAAAGACGAAGACAGCCTTCCGCCTTACGATGTGCTCGACGGGATTCTAAAAGCCTATGTCGAAGAAGGAAAGTCCGCTGATGACATCATCGCTCTCGGCTATGAGCCTGACATCGTCAAAGACATCGTACGCAAGGTCGACCTCAACGAGTACAAGCGTAAGCAAGCAGCGCCGGGCTTAAAACTGACCCCTCTCGCCTTCGGCGTCGGTCGACGAATCCCCATCGTTCAACGCTATGTATCCTAACTAAAACACCTTTAGAATTATCAGCTAATCACCTTTTTCCACAATGACTACTTCATCCGAACTTTTTGAACGCGCAAAAGAGCTTATTCCCGGAGGCGTCAATTCACCTGTTAGAGCCTTCCGTTCAGTCGGGGGCACTCCCTTCTTCACCAAGCGGGCCAACGGAGCCACTTTAACGACCGCGGATGATCGGGAACTCATCGATTTCGTCTGCACCTGGGGACCTGCCATCCACGGACATAATAACGAAATAATCCGCGAAGCCGTAGCCAAAGCCCTCGAGGGCGGCACCAGCTTTGGCACGCCAAATCCCTACGAGATCACCATGGCGGAGCTCATAATCGAAATGGTTCCCTCCATCGAAAAGGTACGGATGGTGAATAGCGGCACCGAGGCCACGATGACGGCCATTCGTTTAGCTCGTGGCTATACGCAGCGAAACAAGATCATCAAATTCGAAGGCTGCTACCACGGACACGCTGACTCTCTGCTTATCAAAGCGGGTTCCGGGGCGCTAACTCTTGGCAATCCGGACAGCGCTGGCGTACCTGCAGGCTTCGCCCGCGAGACAATCGTTCTTCCATTTAACGATCTCGGAGCCGTCCAAGACGCATTCGATACTTATGGCGACGACATCGCTGGCATCATCCTCGAGCCCTACCCCGCCAATGTCGGCCTGATTTTCCCCAAAGATGGTTATCTCCAAGGCCTGAGGGATCTGTGTTCGAATAACGGATCCGTCCTCATATTTGACGAAGTGATGACGGGATTCCGAGTTTCTGCAGGAGGCGTCCAAACAAAGGAGGGACTCAATCCCGATCTAACAACACTCGGCAAGATAATCGGAGGCGGGCTTCCGGTAGGCGCGCTCGGCGGCAAGGCCGAAATAATGGATCACTTGGCACCTGAGGGACCGGTTTACCAAGCGGGGACTCTCAGTGGCAACCCGCTCGCCATGGCCGCGGGGATTGCGGCTCTCGAGCTTCTAAAAGACGGTAGTGCATACGAGCGTCTCGATCGCCTGGGCACTCAGGTTCGAGAAGCCATTCAGTCGGCCATCAACGAAACTGGCATACCCGCTCAAATACCCCAAGTAGGATCCATGTTCTGTCTTTATTTTTCCGATACGCCTGTTGGGAACTTGGACGACGCTTCGGATACGGATACAGAACGTTTCAACACCTATTTCCACAAGTGCCTCGATCTAGGCGTCTATATTCCCCCTTCTAAATACGAGGGAAACTTCATTTCCACGGCCCACGAAAATGCGGCAATCGAAACGGCCTGCGAGGTATTCGCCGAAGCGCTTCGATCGATGTAGCGGAATTCTACTCGACCACCCATGGCATATTAATCGTAACCCCTTGAAGGTAGCGGCCGATCTCCAAGCGGCCATTGAACGATAGATATGATGTGGCCGCTCGGAGATCGGCCGCTACCAATTTTATAAAGTGGAGATCGGCTCGATCCTCAACATTCTACGAA
>CAZFUD010000346.1:0-3156 GCA_964521705.1 uncultured Opitutaceae bacterium
TGATACCTGCGACGATCAAAGCGGACAGTACGGCAATCCCAAGCTCTGTAATGTCCCCACCGCCGTAGACTTCTATCGGAATCTACAAAAAGCTGGCTTGCGCCTCGGATCTCCCGCCACTCGCGAAGGCGGCGCTCAAACTACGCTTGGCTGGCTCAATCAATTCATCACCCAATGCGAAGACTCGGACATACGCATCGATTTTGTAGCCCTTCACTGGTACGATTGGGAAAGCAGCCCCGCCAACAATCCCGTCGTTCCCGCTAGCCAGATTTTCAGGCGCTTTAGACGCTATCTAAGCAATGCCTACCATCGGCATCGCCGACCCCTTTGGATAACCGAATTCAATGCCAATCCCAATCGGGCCACCGATATTCAAAACGAGTTTATGCAGCTCGCCCTGCCCTACCTGGAATCTATCGGCTACGTTGAGCGCTACGCTTGGTTCCAGCCATTCAGCGGAACCGGAGACTTTTTCGATAACGGCCAACTGACTTCTACCGGACAGATCTACAAGGACCAGGTATCCACCCCTGCATACACGCCCGATGTAATGCCCTCGATTTGGGAAAGCCAAGACGTCGGAAGCGTAGGCTTGGCCGGCAAAACCATCCATGCCAATGGAACCTTCACCGTTTGCGGCTCGGGCTCGGGCGTCGGAGGCGTCGCCGATGAATTCCACTACATGTACGCGCCATTCGCCGGAGACGGATCCATTGTCGTTTATGTCGATGCTATCCTGCAACGAGGCGATTCGAAAGCGGGCCTAATGATTAGGGAAACTTTGGATACGGGCTCCAAACACGCGTCGATGTTTCTGACCGAAAACGGTCAGGCGAGATTCGAACATCGCTCATCCACCGACGGGAGTACCGATGTCACCATTGAGAACAACCTATCTGGTCCCTACTGGCTAAAGCTCGAACGCCAAGGCGGCTTGATCATCGGATCCTATTCCGCCGACGGCGAGAATTGGACTGCAGTTTCCGAGCAAAGCGTCGCCTTCAACGATGAGGCCTATATCGGATTAGCCGTATCTTCCCAAAACGATATCAATTTTTGCGATACGATCTTCAAAGCCCTCAGCGTCTCCAATGACTCCGATGGCGATCAGATTCAGGATCTCTGGGAACGTGAGTACTTCGAGGACCTGACAACATCCACCGGAGGTGAAAGCAACTTCGATGGCGATTCGAATACCGACTTCGATGAGTCTATTGTACGCACCGATCCAACCAACCCAAGGTCCTTCTTCAGCCCCTCTCCCACCCTGGCGGAAAACGGTTACTTGGAATTCGTTTTTAGCGGCGTAGCCGGTCTGACCTATACACTCGAGATTAGCGAGACCTTAGCCTCCGGAAGCTGGGAGCAGGTAAAATCGATCACCCCAACCATGGATGGTCAACAAACGCTAGACTACACGAGGGACGTCAGCGCTGACACGCTATTCGGGCGCATTCGAGTGGAAAACTGACCTCTGCGAAAGCAAAGCTCAGTTGATCGAGCTGTCAGACAAGACTGGTAGACCTTTGACAAGCCCTCCGATCCGCCTAAACGTGCCATACATGAACCCCGCCGTTATTGTCGCGTCCATCGCTATCGAATCGTTGGATTCGTATAGCGGGCAAGTCGGGAATGAAAGTGGCAGGATCAATTCCCTGGATTCGATACCAGCGAGCGTCGAATTCGAAAAATCCGACATTCGCTTCGCATCGAGTTGCGAATTCGGATTCGTCCGCAATCCCCTGATGGCAGGCTTTCGACCTAAACCGGGCCGGGTCGCGATTACGAATTCACATATGCATTTAATCACCCGACACGAGCGCTATCTCTTTTCTCGGGAGATTACATCCTTCCCCGTCGATCATTATATAGGTATCGATCTGACGGATACACAAGTTCAATTAGCGAATGAGCGCGGGTACATTCTCGTCATTCGATTCGATAGTCCGCTTTTCAGGAAAGCCGCTCGCAACAAGCGTCGCGAAATCTATCGGATTTTGGTCGATTCGGGCATTCGCGAAATGGCGAGCTCCAAGGAATTCGTTAAACTTCGACGACCAATCAGGAGAGCAAGAATGGGTTCCGGCGGAAGAGGTGATGGCGGCTTTTACGAACAGCAGCCTCCCCGTCCGAACGAACCTTACGGATCTCCGCCAGTAGGCGGTCGATACGATCGCTAGAGATTCCTATATTTCGAATTCATTATCATGGACGATTGCTGCAAAAGACAAGACGCCGAAAAAGAACCCGAGTCGTGCTGCGACTTTTCTAGCCGCAAGTTCGACTGGCTGCTATGGGGATCGCTGCTGACCGTACTGACAGCCTACATCGCTCATCTATTTTTCCACCATCAGCTACAGGGAACGCCATTCGTTGAACCCTTCATCCATGGATCCTTCCAACTGATGAATAAAATATGGTGGGGATTGATTGCTGGCATCATCGCTGTATCCATTATCGCTCGGATTCCACGCGATCTCGTTATCGGTGCCCTGGGAAAATCGGGTGGTCTCAGCGGCATTCTCAGAGCCACGGCCGCAGGCCTGGCTTTCGATCTCTGTAATCATGGCATACTCATGGTAGGGATGCAGCTCTATCGGCGTGGCGCCAGCCTCGGCCAGACAATGGCGTTTCTTATCGCCAGCCCGTGGAATTCGCTTTCGACAACGTTGGTGCTTATAGCCCTCATCGGTTTCAAATGGACGATTGTCATCGTTATACTCTCAGGGCTTGTCGCTATCATATCAGGACTGATTTTCGAACGTCTTGTCTCCGCAAAATGGCTACCCTCGAATCCAAACTCAGAGTCCTTACCCGATGGCTTCCAATTCTGGCACGAGGTAAAAGCTTCTTGGAAAGCATTTCAATTCAGTCTTAGGGGCTTGAACGACATGCTACGAAACGGCTTTTCCGAATCGCAAATGATCTTGCGCTGGATCTTTTTTGGAGTGGTTCTAGCTTCCTTAATACGAGCCCTGATCCCTAGCGACGAAACCTTCGCCAACTGGTTCGGCCCCACCGTAAGCGGCCTTCTCCTAACCCTCGTTGCCGCCACGATCATTGAAGTATGTTCCGAAGGTTCTAGTCCGATCGCCGCCGATCTTGTAACGCGGGGAGGAGCCCCTGGAAACAGTTTCGCATTTCTAATGAGCG
>CAZFUD010000347.1:0-3156 GCA_964521705.1 uncultured Opitutaceae bacterium
GGGCTTTTCCGATTCGCCGGATATATCGGTCAGCTCGGGAACGGCTTCTTGCATGAGGTAGGCGGTCTCCGCGTTCTCGACCGATGAAGCTATAGCGTCCTTGGCGGCAACCCGCTCTGCGAACCCAAGGTCGAGTGATTTAATGAGGTCGAGGGCCTGCCGTTGTTCCCGTTTCATCATCCGGGGTTCGATATGGGGCACAGCTCGATCTCCTGATATATTGAAGATGGAGCCTTGGGTGGTGGCTGGCAGGAAGGCGTTGCCGAACAGGCTGACTCCTCCATGGGGAGTTTTCGATTCAGTCGATTGCAAGACAACGAAGCCGGGCAAGTTTGGGTTCTCGGTGCCCAGTCCGTAGTTTACCCAGGCGCCAGCACTGGGATAGCCCAGGAATGGAAAGCCGGAGTGCATAAAAAAGTTGCCTTGGGCATGTTCGCTGAACTTGGCCGTCATACCGCGAACAATCGTTAGCTTGTCGACTTGCTCGGCGATGTGAGGGAAGAGATTGGTGAGCTCAATTCCCGATTTCCCGTAACGCTTGGATTCCCAGAATGAGCCGAGAATATTGCCGACGTCATCAAACTGGGTTCGCTCGACTTGCATCGGCATGGGCTTGCCATGCAGTTCGCGTAGCATTGGCTTGGGGTCGAAGGAATCGATGTGGGACACGCCGCCAGACATATATAGGAAGATGACCGATTTGGCTTTAGCAGGATGGTGGAGCTGTTGGAGGTAGTCGTTCTTGGCTGAGGCTGAATTTATGAAGCTGGAAAGAGCGAGGCCTCCAACACCCTTGGAGGTCAGTCTGAGAAATTCTCGACGATTTAATGGCTCAATAGACATAGATAAATTCCTTTGAGTTGATTAGGGCGAATGCGATACGCTCAACTGCAGTATCCGTATCACCGATACTTTCGAAATAGGATATTAGCTTTCCAAGTTCGGAATCGCTAGGCTTTCGAGCATATCCGTCCCAGTATAAGGTTTCGATTAGCGAATCTGGCGATCGGTCGTTGGTATCGCGAATCACTCTCCGTGCCCAGGAGTTCGCAGTGTTTTTGGTGAAGTCGCTATTGAGCATGGTTAGGGCTTGGGCGGGTACATTGGTACTGTCGCGAACCCCGTTGGTTGTGGTGGGAATGGGAAGATTGAAGGCGGTGAGAAAGGGATTTAGCTGATTACGTTTGGTCTTTACGTAGACTCCGCGCTGGAAATCCTCTCCGGCCATAATGCTGACTGAATCCATGATGGCTTCCGCTTCCAAACGTCGGGGCTGGAAATAGGATAAGTATTCATTAGTTGGATCCAATTCCATCGATGCTTCAGTGGCGGCACTGTGGGAACGGAAGGTTCGGCTGAGAACCATCTGTCTTAGAGCGTTTTTTAGGGACCAGCCTCCCTTTTCGAAATCCAGGGCTAGGTAGTCCAGGAGTTCTGGATGCGTGGGCTCTTTGCCGAGGCGTCCGAAGTTGTCGGTAGTGGACACGATTCCACGGCCAAAGATGTAGTGCCAAAGCCGGTTGACGATGACGCGCGATTTTAGGGTGTTGTCTGAATCGAGGATGTCTTCGGCCAATTCGAGGCGACCTGATCGATTGGGGCTGTAAGGCCGATTGTCGAAGACTTCCAGAAATTGCCGTCGCACGGGCTTGGCTGCTTTCTTGTATTCACCACGGACGAGGAGCGGCTGATCGATAATATCGCCATCGAATATGGACGGGGCTCGGGTGGGAAAGGGAATTTCGTTTTCGAGCGACCTGTATTCAGAAAACAGGGGCTCAAGATCTTCTGGTAGCGAGTCGATGCGGTTGGGAAGCAAATTGAAGCGGACGAAGACGCCGAGATATTGGGCTTGAGCGTCGGTCATCCGCCCTCGCTTCCAGGCGAGAATCGAGTCTTCCAGGGCTTTGCGATAAGCGCTGATGAGCGAATCGTTGTCGGTGATGGCTGCTTCGTCATCAAGCAATGTGAACAGAGGCGTTCCCAGTTCCTGCATTTTCACATTGCCGCCAATGATTTCGGTCACCCCAAACCAGGACCGCCCTTCGGTATGCTTGGTAGGTCGATCAGCCCCAGTGGTGATCTGATAGTGTACGCGGTCGCCATTCCAAAATTTGTATTTTTTCAGGGGATACCAGCGCATCATTCCGCTATTGGTTACAGTGTAGGGATGAAGTCCACCTTCCCTTGGGTAATTGCGAGCAGACATCCTGACTACGCCTCCTTCGCCGATAGCCCGCATATAGCTCCAATCTCCATCGGCCGTATGGTAGGGAGATGCCAGCATGCCGTTATGCTTGTCGGAAAAGAGATGGCTGTAGACGCCGGTCGGGTAAATGCCAGTGACCGCCACCTCGCCCTCAGGAGCGATCGAGAAGACCCCGGCTGGACTGACCTTGGGATTGATGCCATTACCTTCTGGATACCAGGAGTCCAGCGTCTTCTGGTCCCGCAGATCGTAGTATACGTTAGCTTCGGCCTTTGCCTTTCGATTGGCCGCGTAGTCGATTTCGTATTGCGCCCTAAGTTCCTCCCAGGCTTTGGCTAATGAATCGTCTGCTTTCCCTTTCCAATTAGCTATTGGGGAGAAAGGATGGTAGGCCCCGGTTTGCCTGACCTCTCGTTTGAGATAAAGCCGATCTCGATCGTTGGGATCTTTTGGCAGTTCCCGTTTTCGTCTGTTGGGAGATTTTTTGAGATCGCGGATCAGGGCTTCCTCGCCCTCTGTGACTTCGAAATCGAATTCAGCGATCCTGGCGATGGCCTTGTCGATATGTCCTAGCCAATAATCTGCCATGGGCTTGCGGATACGCCGCTTGATCTTTTCGATCTCCTTCTTGTTTAGGTTTTGTTTTTCTAATGTATCTACATTTCGAGTACCCGGCCGATTGCTAATCATGACTCCGAAGAGCCGATAGAAATCCGCTTGGCTGATGGGGTCGAACTTGTGATTGTGGCAGCGGGCGCAAGAAACGGTGATTCCCAGCATGGCTTTGGAGATTACGTCGATTTGATTCTCAGTATTGACGATTTGCTCTTGATAGGCGTCGGTAACGCCGAAGCCATGAGGCACCATTCGAAAATGGGCGGGGCCGATGGCGGACTCGTTGATTCCGAGTTCTTCGTTGATTCGCGGCTTGCGCATGAGGTCGCCAG
>CAZFUD010000348.1:0-3103 GCA_964521705.1 uncultured Opitutaceae bacterium
TCCTTTCGAACATTATTGCTATCCTAAACTAGTTGCTTAGCTAGGACAGCCCCTATTTTTAATTCAGTTGGTCATTAGCAACAGGGAATTCGAGTTTCTCTGGAACTGTGGTAGAACAGTCCGAAGAGGTCTATATAGCCCCGAGCGAGTAATCTGTAAGCAATAAAGATTTAGTTTAATAATGCCTTTCGGGCAAATTCTCTCCCGTTCTGCGGGATCCTTGTCCCGTAAACGGGATTTGCCAGCAAGGCAATGTTAGAATATAAACCTAATTCTCTAGGGGAGAGAAAACTAAAGAGTTAGATCTTCAGCTACACCAGATCGCACGCATCCCCCGGCATCCAGTGAGCATCTTTGCCTTCCCACTTAACATTACAACCGATTGGATTCGTCATTGGCACACTGATGGCTTGGCCTGAGGTAGCTACTTCCAGAACTCGATCCAGATCGTTGACGGTAATTCGAGAACTGTCGCGCGGTGAATCCACAGCCCGACCGGTGTAGATCAGTTTTCTTTCCGCATCAAACACATAGAAGTGCGGCGTACGCAGGGCGCCGTAGGCTCGAGCAACGTCCTGAGATTCATCATACAGATAGGTCCATGGAAACTCATGCTCCTCCATTCGAGAAACCATATGGGGAAAGTCGTCATCCGGATACGTGTTCTTGCTATTGGAATTGATTCCGGCAAAAGCGACTCCACGGTCCCTAAACGTCTCCGCCGTCTGTCGGGTCACCTCATCCGACCCCGTCACATACGGGCAGTGATTGCAGGTGAAGAAAACGACCAGGAATTCCGCTTCAGCGAAGTCGCCAAGGGTATAGCGATTTCCGTCTGTAGCCGGCAGATCAAAGTCCGGAGCTGATGATCCAAGAGATAGTGTGAATGCCATTTTTAATGGCTATAATAGTCTAGCCTTGGAAGGCAAACGATAAGATCGTCGGAAACAAATCTAAGACAGCCGCAACTCAATTTTTTGGATCCATCGCCTCGATCCAGGCGATAGCGGCAGGGGCGATGAGTTCATGGCCGCTATCGAATATCGTCAATGTCGCCGATCCGGAAGTTCTTCGGAACAACGGCTGCTTTTCTCCATAAGTCGCATCCACGATTTCGCTACGCAACGCTTCCGGTACCTCCGCTTTATCTACGAAATTACCGATTTCCGATTCGCTCAGACGATCTTTCCGCCTGGCAACTGCATTGAAAGCCAAGAGCGAATGGCTAATTGGCACGCTGCCTTCGTAGCCATCTCTGATACCAGCATTGATGTGCAAGTTCACCCCCCGGGCTTTTCTCATATAAGTCTTGGGCGATCGTTTCCGGTACTCGGCATCCACTTGGCGACTATCGCCTGGCGATCCACCACAAGAAGCGACGATTTCGCCCGTGTAGCGCAATTCGCGCTCTTTCGTTTCGTAGTACCACGCTTCCAAGTCGTAAATCGGTACCCAAGCGGAAACACCAGCCCACAATCTTGGGTGGCGACCGGCCATGAGAAGACAGGAATAGCCGCCACCCGAAGTGCCCACTAGATAGATACGATTTTCGTCAATCCGAGTAGTCCTCTTGGCATAATCAACAGCGCTGACAATATCCTCAACCGCTAGCTCCGAACCCGTCGCCTCCGGCGTCCGATTACGGCCTCGAAAGTTAGGATGCATAAAGGCCCACCCATTCTCGACACACCACTCTTCTATTTCTAAATGCGTCTGCTGCGTATAGTCGCCCGACCAGGAATGCAAGGCCACCACCATGGGAACTGGCGATTCGGATCCCGGATCATAAAACCGAGCCGGCTGCATAGTATCATCAGCCGCGCTTAAATAGGAAATCTCTTCGGCTTGCTGGCTCTGAACGTTTGCCAAAGAAAAAAACAGACACAGCATGCACAACATTAGGGGTAAGCGCATAATGGAAACCATACTCATTGATATCAGCCTCATAGCAACCGAAGAAAACTGTAGACGCGATCGGCGATCGCGTATCCGGCATCTTTACAACGAATCAACTGTAGGAGCGGGTTTATCCCGCGATTTCAATACAGGTTTAACGATTGCCTTAATTGGCTATCCCGCTCAGCAGGAGAGCCATCCCTGTTTGTTCCGATCAACGGAACATCCTAGCGAAGCATGAGCGATGACCAATAGATATCAGTTTCGTCAACGTCCCGCTTCGCGAGACTAGGAGTCCCTCTCTTCGCCAGGGCCAATAGGATTCACTTTGCGAATATAGGTTTGCATGGGAGCGAAGCTACTTACCCATTCCGCTTCCCGAAAAACGCGCTCCACATATAGATAACCGCTCCTATCAGGGCCATGCTGGAGATCACCTGAAACATCATTACGTATCCAAAGTTCTCGGCCACATAGCCGCAAATGCTGGCCCCCACCAAACTTCCAAGCATGCGAACGGCCATGTAGTAGGACAGTACTGAGGCTTTCTGATCTTCCTCCACTAGTCGGGACAGATACACAATTGCCACCACTTCGATACCACCCCAGCAAATTCCATGCAGGAGGATAGGCATCCAAAGGAAATTGGGATCGTCGATCAGCGAAGGGAGAAAGACCCGAACTGGCTGGCAGAAAAGAGCAATACTCAAAATCAATGTGGGCCGATAGCGATCAATAGCCATCCCCATCGCCGGCAAGAAAAAGAATGCTATGATTCCGAACGATCCCGACAAGATTCCCAGCAGTCGCGTACTGCCGCCAAGATCCCGGGCGTAGGCAGTGAAGAATCCGTGCACGGCCGGATCCGCCAGGGAGATGAAGAACATGGCGAAGAAATACCATCTGATCAAAGGGTTCAAAGTCCTGAAATGCAGCGGAACCGTCTCGACGGTTAGGACCTCCGGCTTAGGCAATCGCCTCAAAAGAAACAGCGAAATAACCATGAAGACCGAGGAAACCTGAGCTGTCAGAGCGATGTCATTGAAAATCAATGGTAGGATCATCGTCCCTAAAATGAATCCCAGCGAACCGAAGGCTCGATAGATGCCAAACTTGCTTCCCTGTAGCTCCGTCCCGTGGGCCTTGACGGCGATTGCCGGCATAATTCCGGCAATCATGGGCATCAGAACAGACCGGGATATTGCGT
>CAZFUD010000349.1:0-3100 GCA_964521705.1 uncultured Opitutaceae bacterium
CGTCCAGACGTCAAACATCCGAGTCGACAACGCAAAAGACCCGATGATGCAAAATACTAGTATCGCCGGCATCAAGAGAGCGCGTGGTATTTCCGCTAGTCGAGCCAAGTAGCGAGCGGCGAAAACCATAAACACGAACATGAAAACATTGGCCACAAACATGGCTCCCATGATCGTGTACACCATATCCGGATTCTGCTGGAATAGCAGCGGACCCGGCTGAAGACCATGTATCAACAGTCCGCCGAGTAGAATCGCGTCGATCACACTACCCGGAATACCTAAGGACACCAGCGGAATCAAAGCTCCTCCAACAGTCGCGTTATTGGCCGATTCCGAGGCCACGATAGCCACTTCCGATCCTTTGCCGAATTTTTCCCTCTCCTCTGGCGAAGCGACGGACTTGGCGGCACTGTAAGCGGTCACGGAACCAATATTCGCCCCAACTCCTGGCAATATGCCAATCCAAGTACCAATAAGCGACGAACGAATCAGGTTGACTGATTGCCGTTTCCAATCCCGCAGCTTGAAGAATATCTCCTTCGTCCGATTGACGGGTATAACTGTAATCTTCTCGTTGATACGGCTGATATCGGATATGATCTGGCTAATGGCGAACATGCCGATAAGAACAGGGAGCAGTTTCAAACCGCCATTCAACTCCTCGTAGCCGAATGTCAGGCGCAGGTTCCCCGTTGCTTTGTCGATACCCGGCAATGACGCCAAGATGCCAAGCGACGCGGAGAAGAACGATCGACTCAGCGATTTTCCACCGATGGAAGCGATCAAGACCAGAGCGAGAAGAACGAGGGAGAAAAAATCGAACGGGCCTAGTTTGGTAGAGTAGCGAGCGATCGGAGCCGAGAGCGTGATCAAGAACAGCCATG
The DNA here is from genome assembly GCA_964521705.1 of uncultured Opitutaceae bacterium. Lineage (GTDB taxonomy): Bacteria > Verrucomicrobiota > Verrucomicrobiia > Opitutales > Opitutaceae > Pelagisphaera. Next base: position 888 of record CAZFUD010000349.1, read on the forward strand.
AGATCATCCCTCCTACAAAAGAAGCTGTAATCCCCAATCCAAGCGCCCTACCCGGCTTTCCTGCCCGAGCCATCGGGAATCCGTCCATCGTGGTCATGATCGACGCCGGGGTGCCAGGCATCCTCAATAGCGTGGCCGTGATCAACCCACCGCTGACTGCCCCCACGTACATGCTTATCAAAAGGATGAAAGCGAAGATAGGATCCATACTGAACGTTAACGGAAGCGTCAGGGCTATTAGCATCGCGCCCGTCAAACCGGGGATAGCGCCCATTGTAATTCCCAACACCGTACCCAATACGATCAAGGCGAGCCCTTGAACGCTGAGGATGTAGCTGACTGCTGCCTGTATCGATTCCATGGATTTCTAGGGGAGCTGAATCGCGAACAACTCGGTAAACACAAAGTGAAGCCCGAATGACAGTAAGAAAGCCGTTTCCAAAATGGGGATCAAACGACCCTTGTCAAAATTCGTTAGATACACGCCACTGCCAATCAAGAAAAGCGACGTAGCCCATACAAAGGGCACGATTCCCAAACCCATCAGCAATACATAAATCGCGCACATGCCGACAGCCCCAAACGCTTTGTCAAAACGCAATCCCAATTCATCGTTCTTAGCGGTTGTTCCTACTTCATTCGACTTGCTTTTGGCAATTACAGCCACCCCGAATATCGCTACGAACACGAAGGCCCAAAACACCACATCGGGCAGATCCAATCGCTCCGAGGTTTTCATCTCGCTGAATAGCTGCATTTTCCTATCGATGCGATCCTGCAACTCTTCACCGACAATCGTGCGTGGATCGATACGCAACTCATTTGACCGATTCACGGTGTAGTCGGATTCCATGGCCTTTTTGAGAACATCGGCCATGTAATCCACGATCTTCGAGTCCGTACCCTTTGGATACCACCAGTATTGCAAGTTGCTGCTGTATACTGGATAACCCAGTTCCTCCGCCGTGGGGATATCTGGCAGCTCATCCAATCGCTCCTCCCTCAGATAGGCCAAGGCTCGCAAGCCGTTGGAGCGAAATCGGACGAATTCCCCAACGGAGAAAATGGCCGCGTCGAGATGCCCGCCCATCAGTGCCGCTAATCGATTGGCTCCTCCTCCTGCAGACACCAATCGAAAACGCGCCCCTGGCACAGTATTTTCCAACTGGATACCAGCAAAATGCGTTGGCGTGCCGAAATTGACGCCGAACGTCAAAGTCTCAGGCCTTTCCTTGGCCTCGTCCATGAACGCTTCCATCGATTGGAAAGGACCCGCATCATTTACTATAATCAACATACCAACCTCCCCCGTAGCGACTACTGCCTCGAAGGCTTCCGGACCATGCGGCGATTGTCCCGTTACTTTCGATGTCAGCAATGCTTCATGCAAGCAGAGCATTGTGTATCCATCATTGTTGGCATCTTTAACATAGGTACTTCCTATAGTGGCCCCGCCGCCAGGCTTGTTCATGATCACCAAGGGCTGGGGCATGAGATCATTATCCTTGATCGCTTTTTGCAGTATACGAACATAAGAGTCCGTCCCTCCGCCCGGATTGAAAGGGACAATTACCCTAATCGGCCGTTGCGGGAATGCGTCACTACCGCTGGATCCCAATTTGAAATACTGGAAAGCCGAAACCGCAATCAGGAGGCCTACAATCGTATGAAATAAGATCTTAACCATTAGGCTAGGGAAGAGGAAACATCAAAAACCGGGAATTCTTCGCGGTTGGGCTATTCGGGCAAACAAATATGTCGCTCGAAGGAGCGTTTTGCCGATTCCATGGTAGGGCTGACTATCCCTAGTCAGCCGTCTTCCTCTCCAACCACAATTCGGCTGCTTGGGGACAAGGAGCCCTACCATAGATCTTTCCCGACTTATTCGACTCTCTCGTAAGAGCGGCTTTACACCACGATTCTCAACCGAGTCCCATCGGCGGCCCCGCGTGGCGTGGGCCGCTCCTACGCTCAACCTCCTGGCAAGCTTAGTTGAGGGAAGAGGCCATCGCTGGACGAAAACTGTCCTTTGATGGGGGAAGAATTCGATCCCTACCCCATCCACGAATCCTTTGACCCCTTTTTCACAAGGGGGCTCATTTGAACAACCTGTGGACTCCTTCTTCGAACGCGAAACCACGATTTCGGCAACATAGTGATTAATTCGTAAAAGAATGTGACGATTTAGGACAGGAGCCGTTTTGGAACTGCAT
>CAZFUD010000350.1:0-3016 GCA_964521705.1 uncultured Opitutaceae bacterium
CTCAGACAGGATCGGAGACATTGGCCGAGGTACTAGACTCCCGTGGTGAAGCGTCGATTATAGTCGCTACAGGAGCTTCCCAATTCGAAATGCTATCGAGCTTGTCTCGTTCTGGTTTGCATTGGCCATCGATAACAGGATTTCATTTGGACGAGTATATTGGCATTTCCATTACCCATGATGCCTCCTTTCGAAAGTACTTGTGGCAGCGATTCGTTAGCCAATTGCCGCTTCCGCTGAAGGCCTTCCACTTTCTTGATGGCGAAGGGGATGCTCAGTCGGAGTGCGGCCGAGTCGGACAATTGATCGGCGAAAACAAGATCGATGTGGCTTTTGTCGGGATCGGGGAGAACGGGCATTTGGCTTTTAACGATCCGCCAGCTGATTTCGAAACGGAAACGCCTTACATCGTTGTGGATCTCGATGAGGATTGTCGCAAGCAGCAGTTGGGCGAGGGCTGGTTTCCCGACTTTGACTCCGTTCCGCAGAAGGCGATTTCCATGTCGGTACAGCAGATTATGAAGAGCGATATGATCGTCTGCACGGTCCCGGACCAGCGAAAGGCGGAAGCGGTTAAAAACGCGGTTTCGGGTCCGATAACCGAGGATGTTCCTGCCTCGATACTGCAGAGCCATCCGAACTGCCACCTATTCCTGGATAGAGAAGCGGCATCGTTGCTGTGAAGCCATTCGACCTCCAAGTTAACGGTTACGTGGGAGTCGATTTTTGCGCTTCCGAGCTGGAGGGTGAGGAACTGGAGCTGGCATGCCGAGCTTTAGACAAGGACGGAGTCGATGGAATTCTGGCCACGATTATCACAGACTCGCTAGATCGCATGGAGGACAAGCTGGCGAGGCTGGTCAGCTTAAGGGAGCAAAGCGCGTTGGTCAAAAAGATGGTCGCCGGTATTCATATCGAGGGCCCGTTCATTAGTCCAATAACTGGATACGTGGGAGCTCATCCAAAGGAAGCAGTCGTTGAAGCTAGCTTGGACGGAGCTAAACGGCTTCTTGATGCTGCGGGTGGTTTGACACGAGTATTCACACTGGCTCCAGAATGCGATCCCGGAATGGCGACAACGCGATTCCTGTCGAATGAGGGCGTGACGGTTTCCGCTGGTCATTGCGATCCTGCTTTGGACACGCTCAATGAGGCGATCGAGAATGGCCTTTCCATGGTGACCCACTTTGGAAATGGCTGTCCGGTAGATTTGCCGAGGCATGACAATGTCTTGCAGCGCTTTCTTCATTTTCGCGACCGTCTTTGGTTTTGCTTTATTCCCGATGGGGCCCACGTGGATTTCGTGGCTCTTGGCAACTACATTGACTTCATAGGGGTTGAGCGGTCCATCGCCGTTACCGATGCGATTTGCGCCTCGCGTCTCGGTCCCGGGCGCTATGAGTTGTCTGGGATGGAAATTGAAGTCGATGACGGTGGGGTGGCCCGGAAACCTGGATCCTCGAATTTGGCGGGTTCGACAGCAACGATGCCTCGAATGAAAAAGCATTTATCTGAAGGATTGGGTTTTTCTGACAGCGAGATCGAACAGCTCATCGACCGAAACCCGCGATCAGCAATAGAAAGGTAGTTCCCTCAAATGAATTCGATACTTAAAAAGATCGGCCCGGCCATCATCGTTACGGCGGTGGTACTAGGGCCGGGATCAATCCTTACCAGTTCTCGAGTGGGAGCGAGTTTTGGGCTTGTTGGGCTGCCGGTAATCGCCATGGCCGCCTTGCTGATGATCGCCATGGTGGCTCTCGCCGCTCGACTCGGGGTAGCTTACGAGGGTAGCCTTTGCAGCGAATTAGCCAGTCGACTCGGGAGACCCGTGGCGGTGGCTATCGGCCTTACTCTGTTTACGTTGGTGGCCCTGTTTCAGTCATCGAATAATTTGGCGTTGATAGGCGGGATGGAGCCGCTGATGGGAGAGGGCACGCTAGGCCTGTTTGCCCGTTCGGCAATTCTCGTTGTCGTTAATGTTGCTGTCGTTGCGATCCTCTATCTAGCTCAGAATCTCTATAATGTTGTGGAGAAGCTCATGAAGCTTCTGGTGGCGATTATGATTCTGGCATTCCTAGCGAACTTCCTTGTCGTATTCGCCAGCCCGCGATCGTTTGAGATGTCTTCGGCGCAAGGGAGTCTGGATTGGCTACCCTTGCTGGGAATGATTGGGACAACCTTTTCAGTGGGTGGGGCCTTCTATCAAGCCTACCTTGTAAAGCAAAAGGGCTGGAGTCTTCAGGATACTCAGAAAAGCCTAACGGACTCTGTATTGAGTATTTCAATATTAGGAGGCATTACGGCGATCATACTTTTGACGGCCTGGCGCACCTTTTACGGAAATCCGGCGGCTCCTGCGCTGGGTTCGGTGGGCGATGTGGCCCGGCAATTGGAGCCTTTATTCGGGGCCTGGGCGAAAGTCATATTCTGCGCGGGCATTCTAGCCGGTGGTCTAAGCTCTTTCCTTGTTAATGCCCTGATCGGCGGAACTGTGATGTCGGATTCGGTGGGCAAGGGTTCACGCTTGAGCGATGGTTGGCCTCGCCATTTGACGACTGTGGCGCTGCTGGTAGGAATGGCAGTTGCCCTAGGGTCTCTCATGAGTGAAGGGAGCGTTGTCCATTTGATCACCTTTGCTCAGGCATTAACGGTGTTAGGTATCCCGGTATTGGCGCTCGCCCTCATCTATTTGGGGACGCAATCGGATCTGAGTGAACACGCTAAACCGCCTAAGTGGGTGCTCACTCTGGCAATCGTTGGGTTCGCCGTTTCCTGCGTGTTAGCATCGATTACAGCTAAGACGGTGTACCAAAAAGTGTTTCCGGACGAAGAAGCGATTTCCCTAGCAATTAGCCATTCGGGCGTTTGACGAATGAGCTTCGCGCGGACTGGGAAATCGATAGGGTATCCATTACATGAATGCTGAACGAATATAGCATGGTAGGGCTGGTGCCGCTAAGCGGGATCAGCCCTACCATTGTGGAATGCGGAGAGTGAGTTTTTGGATGAAATA
>CAZFUD010000351.1:0-1257 GCA_964521705.1 uncultured Opitutaceae bacterium
TCAATACGTCCAGGCTAACGAAAGCCATGGCTCAGTTTGGGTAACTCGACCATGTGGACTCCATACCGTAGGCGTTAGTCGTCGAAGAAGCCGTTCATTATGGCAAATTTCAGAAAACTTTTTGCATTCCACAGCTATTCCAGATCTTTAGATTGCTATGGAAACCATTCGATGGGGAATAATCGGTGTCGGCGACGTTTGCGAAGTGAAGAGCGGGCCAGCTTTTCAGAAGGCGCCTGGATCCGAATTAGTCGCAGTCATGCGACGCGACGCTGCCAAAGCGGAAGACTTTGCTAGGAGACATGGAGTATCTAGCTGGTCTAATGATGCGGATGCGCTCTTAAGAGATTCTCAGATCGACGCCATATACATCGCTACTCCTCCCAGCTTTCACGTCGATTATGCAATTCAAGCGTTGAGTGCAGGAAAGCATGTGTACCTAGAGAAACCTATGGCGCGTGATGTAGAAGAAGCAGGACGCGTTTTGGAAGCGGTGGAGAATTCAAATGAAAAGCTCGTTGTCGCCCATTATCGACGGAGGTTGCCGTTGTATCGTAGAGTCAAAGAGATTTTGCTTAGTGGTGACTTAGGAGAACCCCGATATGTATCTCTTAGAACCATACAACCTGAGAACGATCCGCTAATCGCCTCAAGCGAGGAGTATTGGCGAGTGAATCCCGCGATATCAGGCGGAGGAATCTTTCATGATCTGTCACCGCATCAGCTTGATTTGATGCTCTATTTTTTTGGCCCGCCCTCGTGGATTAACGGGACTTCGTCTCGCCGACTTCCTGATGCAGGTTGTGACGACTGCGTTGCAGGACAAATGTCTTTTGGGGAAAACATTGTTTTCCAGGGCTATTGGGATTTCGCTTCTCAGGACGGCACGATTGTAGACGCTTGCGAGATCATTTGCGATCAAGGAGCTCTACGTTATAGCTTCTTCCGCAGCCCGATACTAGAAATTGATCGAAGTGGAAATGTGGAGATAATTGAATTTCCGCCACCTGAGCACATTCAGCAACCCATGATTGAGGCAGTGAATGATTACTTTAGAGGAGAAGGCGATAATCCCTGCGATGCTGCCACGGGAGTCAAGGTCATGGAGATGATCGATAGGTTGTCGGGCAAGGCCTAACCAATTGATCGGTCCTTGTATTTATGAGGAAGCTCTTGAAGCGGCGTTAATCAATCACGCAATACGTATTTTATTGCTGAATCGGGCAGCGGGCGATCTCCGAGCGCCCACAAATTTGT
>CAZFUD010000351.1:1267-2964 GCA_964521705.1 uncultured Opitutaceae bacterium
GGGCGTCCCCCTCCCCCCAAAATTTTGGAGTTTTTTGGGGCGGGGGGATTGGCCCCGCTACCAAAGCCCTTCGTTTATGCGATCAGCGATCGCGTCTACAATTCTAGAGGACTGGAACAAATATTGATCGGTTTCAAAACCGCTCGCCGTTCTTAATGTCCGGACGTCTTGGCTCGGGATCGACGAAACGGGCATTCTCACCGATCCTATCGTAGTCGCCGATGTCTTTTCGAGCCCACTCAACATGATCCATCAGTTGGGCGACTATGTCAGGACGTTCGTTAGCTCTATTTGTAGATTCTCCTATGTCATCCGCCAAATTGTACAGTTGGGGATTCTCGATCGCGATGTCATCTTCGGCCTTGCTGTAGTGTCCCCACTTCTTATCCAATTCCCTAGGAATGTGCAGTTTCCAATTCCCGGCCCGTACAGCTTGTAGTTGCGTGCGCTGATAATAGAAGAAGGCCTCAGTCGGGCTGGTTGCTTCAGGGATTCCGTGGATCAGGTCACTGATATTGTGTCCGTCAATGACGCGGTCGTCGGGAGCGCTGGCTCCTGCCAGACTGGCGATCGTCGGTAGCATATCCATTGTACTAGCTAATTCGTGACAGACTTTGCCCTCCGGAATCCGACCTGGCGCTCGGGCGATAAAGGGCACCCGCAAGCCGCCTTCCCAAACTGAAGTTTTCGCGCCTCGCAAAGGATGAGCTAAACCTCCGTGCTCCTCAGCATCAGGCCCGATCGCTCGCTCTAAATGACCGCGACTACGGCCAAGATACCAAGGTCCGTTGTCACTGGTATAAATCACATAAGTGGATTTATCGAGACCCTCGTTGTGAAGCGCGTCCAGGATGCGACCTACGTTCCAATCTATTTCTTCAATTATATCCCCATAGATTCCGCGTTCTGACTTTCCCGCGAATGGCTTGGAAGCTTCGAGCCGGATATGCGGCATAGTATGAGCCAGGTAGACGAAGAAAGGCGATTTCTTGCTGTCTTTAATAAATTGGATGGCCTCATCTGTGTAGCGTCGGGTCAATTGGCTCATATCCGCGAACATTTCGATGAGCGTATCACCGCGAAGCAAGTGAACACGGTTATCGTTACTTGTTGGCGTGCCAAAAAATGTGTCGAATCCCTGATATGTCGGGAGAAGCGTTCGAGTGTATCTCGCTGGGTCTTGCGTGTGGCCGGCGAGGTCCCATTTGCCGAATGCGGCCGTGGAGTATCCGACCTGCTTCAGGATTTCGGCAATAGTGATCTCCTTTGTGTGTAGATAGGGGTGGACATCGACTCGGTTTCGTTCAGTCGCTACTCGTAGAGGATAAGAGCCAGTCATCAAAGCGGCCCGTGAAGGTCCGCACACCGTTTGACCATAAAAGTCGGTAAATAGCATCCCTTCCTTGGCCATGCGGTCGATTCGAGGTGTCTTAATGTCACTTGCTCCATAGCAGCCTAGGTCTTGATAGCCTTGGTCATCGACGAAGATCAAAACGAAGTTCGGCTGATCATGCTCGTCGCTTTGAGCTTTGGCTGAATGCGCGATATACAGGCTGACGATCAGGAGGAGGGTCACTTGCGACAGTATCAGAATCGCCCTCTCAACAGGGGAATCATCCAATGTATTCATAAATGGCAATACTATGGCTATTTGAGAAACTGGTAGCGGCCGATCTCCGAGCGGCCACGGTTATCAG
>CAZFUD010000352.1:0-2926 GCA_964521705.1 uncultured Opitutaceae bacterium
TCCCTTTTTCGAAGTAGTCGGTTTCCGCATACGCCGCAGTAGTCGCACGCATCAAGGTCATCGACCAAATCCAGAGAACTGTGTACCGCGGATTCAGGTCCTTCATAAACTGGCGCCCCATTTTTTGATCCAAGCCCTGTTTGCCCTCAAGCTGCCTCGACGCCCTGACGAGGGTCTTAACGATGCCAACGCCCCCTTCTAGCAGTTTTGCCTGAAAGTCGCTTGGCTGCGTGTCTTTCATCAGCGCCTCAAGGTTGCCATTGGCTCCGGTAATACTAAAGCCCTTCGCCTTGCCTTCGAGCGGCACGATCATACGCACCGGGATCCGGTAATCTTGCCCGGGCCACCATTCCGCAACATTGATCTCGATGAGCTTCTGCCGCGTGGCTCCTACGGGATGCCAATCCTGCATGATTTTTATGTCCAGCGTGCTTTCATCGATAATTTCTGCGGTATTGAAGAGGGAATTAGTAGGCGCGGCGAGCGCGGATATATTGAAAGAAGCTGTGCAGATAACTAACAGCGAAATGGCGATAAGGCGGGTAGTTTTCATGGGGGTTGTATTCGGTCTCAGTTGACCAGGATAATTCTCAGCTTTCGAAAATGGCCAACAGTCTTAGAAACTTCAATGATCTTCAAACACGGAGTGATGTCGTCAATTCGTACAAAGGGTTTGTTATCGTCCTGCTTGTTTTTGCCCTGCCCCTGTGCGCTCACGATGAACACGAGTTGTTCTTCGGAGTTAAAGATAGCGAAGGCGTGACTCTCCTCTAGCAACCACGCCTCAGCCTGTTCCTTGTTTACCATTCCGAATTGCGGTGACAGGTCGGAAGTTAAGATTTTAAGGAATAGACCTTCTATTGGGATATTCCCACTTTCACTCAAACCGAAAAGAATACAAATCCACTCCGTCCAAGGCGAAAAGCAACCGTACCGGCTTGTTGGCTAATGCTCCGACGTCCGAGCCCGCTTGCCAACTCACAGTGTGCGCGATCTCGTCCCCACGGATCTCAACCGAATCCACGAGTGTGAAACCCGGTAACGGCTGGCCTTGGGTGTCTTGTATCTCGACCTGCAGTTTTCCGCCAGCGTATGTGGCAAAATTGATTAGCAATTGTCGACCATCGAAAACCAATGGCTTGGTCCGTAATCGACCAGGTGTCGTCGAGGCGCAGGCAGAGACAAAACCGTCCGTGCGCCACGCGAAGCGCCGTAGTCGGCTACCCATTCCCTGACGATGGCCTTCGTTCGCGTATACTGAATATTCGCGGTCGCTGTGGGGCAGTTTCAACAGCCCCCAAGAAATGTAGTTGCTCCGATTCCCAGTGCGGCCTTCAGTCGCGTCAACGGGGATTACAGCCCCAGGCCACCGACGAAATGTCCGTCCATCCCAGCTGGTCATGAATGTCGGCTCCGTCTGATCCGGGCGGTGCGGAAATAAATGTTCGGGAAAGATACGCGTGGGAAATCCGATCAGGAGGTGGGGCGCTCGATCATACCGTTGAATCGCGTTCGTGTAGAGATGGTCCCTCGGAGCACCGTAGTAATCTAACCAGACCGGGTCGCTCCAGTTCAGAAAGTCGTCCGATGTAGAAGTCTTGATATCGCGAAAGCCATCTCGCATATCGCGAAAATAGAGGACGTAACAACCGCGTACCGCGTCCCAAAAAGCAACGTTTTGAGAGTCGAACCTACCCTTGGTGAATACCGGATCGTCGCTGATCAGTGACCAATGAATCGCGTCGGGTGATTTGAAGGCATAGAGTTTGAATACGTTGCCAATTTGACCGTCAGGCGTCCTCAGGCCACGGCCGACCGCCTTGTATTTGGCTTCCGGGGCACAATCCGGGTTGGTATCAAGGAATGGCGTGAAGTTGTGCGTACCTAAGCCGGTAAGTACGATGTTGTTCTGCTTGGAACCGTTAAACTCGAATAGTCCTAACTCGGGCCTAATCCAGTGAATTCCGTCGCCGCTTTCGGCGTAACAGGTGACTTCGTGGTAGGGGGTAGCGTAGCGCTGCGAGCCTCGATAGTACATACGATAACGAGGGCCGTCCTGAAAAACGGTGTAGTACAGACTCGTGTTACCTTCCCACGGCTTGTCAGTGAACAACACGACCTCGCGCGGCGCTGGCTCGTGCTGGCGCAGTTCGGCACCCCCGGTGATATCCTCGATCAGATAATCGTCGACAAACAACTCCAACCGCGAACCAATCTGAATCGGCTGAGCGGTCAACGGCAAGGGTAAGAGGAAACTGACTATCGCCAGATAGACCACTGACGGCGTCACTACTGTTTGAAACAGCTTGGTCTTTGTGTGCGTGATCACTTATTCGTTTTCTCTTATTGAACTATAGTGTTTATAGGAGTCAATTGGCAACCTAGGGATTTGAAGTTTCATCTGTGTTCAGTTCGGCTTGGATGATAATTTTGGCGTGGAAAAACAGATTAGGATACTCAGTGCAGCAATATGGAGTCGATTAGTTGGTATGCCTCGATTCTTGTGTTCTCCGGAAAACTGTGATCTACATCAGGATGTCTAACGATGAGGTTCTTTTCGGCACCAAGAAGGGTTAACTATTGGCACCTACGACCTGGATGGATATTCCAGTAATGTATCCGATACTGGCCACAGTCTTGTTATCCAGTATAGTTCGGTGCCAGACACAGGGTCCACAGCAGCTCTTCTTGGAGTGGGGGTAGTGGCTCTTGCCTTTGTTAGACGCAAGGCTGAGGTAGGGATATCTAGCTTCAGGATCCCATGGGATAACAATTTTTCTGGGGGCTGTTGATGCCTCAGTTTGGCTATGTTAGCATTCGCCAAGGGCATTGAATGAGCAACCTCTCCAAGATGCACCGCTAGTCGCTCACTCCAGCTACACCGTTGTTGTTCAGGCTTGTACGCAAGCCAGGATTTAAAGATGTC
>CAZFUD010000353.1:0-2806 GCA_964521705.1 uncultured Opitutaceae bacterium
GCTACACGACAGATAAAGTGAGCCCATCCGGGCAGTTGGAACCGCCGAATCCCAAAGACTTCCCCAACTTCGGCTCGAACATCACGCGGCTAAAACCGACCGAAGAGCCGATGCTTCCTTTCGTCATGCTGCCAAGGCCCCTTCAAGAGTCGAATGTGGTCAACAAGGGTGGAACAGCCGGATTCCTGGGCAAAGCCTATGATCCGTATTATCTGTTCCCGGAAGGGGACGACATGAATATGTCCAAGCTGGACAATATCAGGGTGGACGACCTGCAACTCCGTCCAGACGTATTCTCGGTACGACTACGAAGACGAGCGAGTCTGCGCGAATCGATCAATGCCCAGATGCCGACTATCGACAAGGCGGTAGAGGAGTACAATATCGATGAGTTCTATGACCAGGCTCTCAACCTTCTGGTAAGCGGTAGGGCTCGGGAAGCTTTTGCCATCGAGAATGAGAAGGAGAACCTCAGAGACCGTTACGGGCGCAATACTTTCGGGCAAAGCTGCCTATTAGCCCGTCGGCTGGTTGAAGCGGGAACCCGGGTTGTGGAAGTGGTTTGGCCCAAGGTCGCTAATTCCGACAATCATAGCTGGGACCATCACGTTGGTTTGAGCAAACGCATGAAGAACCAGTCGGGACCTATGCTGGATCAAGGTCTCAGTGCCTTATTCGAGGACCTAGACGATCGCGGCATGCTGGACGATACGCTGGTGGTGGCTATAGGAGAGTTCGGTCGCAGTCCGGAAAAAGGAGTGTCCACATCCGGCAACTCGAATAGCGCGGACGGTCGGGACCATTGGCCTTATTGCTACACCAGCGTCATCGGTGGTGCCGGTATCAAACGCGGCTACGTGCATGGCAAGTCGGACAAAACAGGCTCGGCCCCCACTGAAGATCCAGTTCATCCAACCGAGATCCTGGCGACGGTGTATCACGCTATGGGAATCGATCCCCAGACTATCGTCCATAATCACCTCAATCAGCCCAGGGAGCTAGTGAAGGCTGAAGCGGTGGAGCGGTTGTTTGCTTAGTCGGGGCTTAGCTTCTGGGATATTCTCGCCTAAGTGTACCGATTGTTGCAGAAAACAAGATCGCTTTTGTTGGCGATTTCAGTGACCGCCGTCTCGCAACTGAACTTCGCGAGGGCGTCCGAGCCTAACGTGCTCTTCGTTTTCGCTGATGATCTAAGAATGAATCTTGGGTGTTACGGCGATTCGATAGCAGTTACCCCTCATCTCGATCGTTTGGCTGGAGAAAGCAGGGTATTCAATCGGGCATATTGCCAGTTCCCTAGCTGCAATGCGTCTAGGAGTTCTCTCATGACCGGTATGCGGCCTGATTCGATATTGGTTTGGCGATTGAACGATAACTTTCGAGAGACCGTTCCGGATATAGTGACGCTGCCGCAGCATTTCAAATCTCATGGCTACCATACCGAGTCCATTGGGAAGGTGCTGCACAATTACAATGGAATACGCGACAATGAGTATTCCTGGACCGTTCCCGCCCGCATGGATCAGGTGAATCACTTTTCCGATTATGCTCAAAAGGAAAAAGGATGGACGGGAAGAAATCGCGGGCCAGCCGCGGAAATGGTTGTGGCCAAGGACAGCGACTACGCCGATGGATTGATCGCCGAAGATGCGGTATCTACGATTCAGCGACTGGCTAAAACTGATAAGCCGTTCTTTTTGGCTGTAGGTTTTCTGAAGCCACACTCGCCCTACAACGCTCCCAAGAAATATTGGGATCTTTATCGAGAGGCGGAGATGAATGCATTGGGATCAACAGCTCCTCCAACAAAGGTACCGGAATTGAATTGGTTTAATTTCCGGGAGCTGCGCAATTTTCCTGATGTTTCAGACCAAGGGCCCATCCCAGAGGAGTTGGGGCGTCGACTACGTCATGGATACTATGCGGCGACAAGCTACCTGGATTCGAATGTCGGACGCATATTCGAAGCGCTAAAAGAGACGGGTCTGTACGATAGCACTATCATTGTTTTTTGGTCTGATCACGGATACCATTTGGGAGAGAGCGGTCATTGGACGAAGGTGACGGCCCGCGATCTCGATGCTCGTATTCCATTGATTGTACGAGTTCCCGGTATCGAGGGAGGAATTACAGAATCGATTGTCGAAACGACGGATATTTTTCCCACGCTGGTCGAGCTATGCGGTTTGCCAGTGATAGAAGGGTTAGACGGGCTTAGCTTTGGAGGTACTATCGATGACCCAAAGCATGCGGCACGAGGGGCGGCTTTGACGCAAACCTGCCGACCCTGGCCAAGCAACGGCGAAATCGAGCAGATGGGCTATTCATTGCGAACTGAGCGTTGGCGTTACTTGCAGTGGATTGACTGGCGAACAAAAGAGTTGGTGGCGGAGGAACTCTATGATCATCACAACGACCCGTTAGAACGTAGTAATTTAAAAAATGGCCCCGAGTTTCGAGAGGTTTTGGAACGAATGCGAGATCTCATGACGGCCGAGCGCCAAGCTCACTAGAGTGGTCAAAACTGAGGCGGAAAATCTATGAAAGAAGGACCCTCGTTTTTTTGGAGTGAAGGTTTTGGGAATGCTGATGCTCGCCAGTTTTCCAGTAGGAAGTGACACTCAACGCTGTTCAATCCAGACGGAAAACTCTTGGGAAATTCAAATCTTGGAGGAAGGCGGCTTTGATAGGATTTGTTGGACATCCATCAACGCGTAATGCCGTCATTTTTGGGGTAAATCCCCGCAATAGTATAAAACCGATTCATTTGACGGGCGGTTGGCTTTACTGACTCGCGCGATGGCAT
>CAZFUD010000354.1:0-2768 GCA_964521705.1 uncultured Opitutaceae bacterium
GTTTCTCGCTGATTCGTGATGCCAATAGCCTCGATATCTTCCCATTCAGCCCTGGCGCTTTTCAGAGCGGCGTCAATCGATTGACACTGCGCTTCCCAGATTTTTTCCGCATCATGCTCTACCCAACCCGGCTGGGGGAATATCTGAGGGAATTCGTGCTGTCCGACCCCTGCGATTCTCGCCTCCTTGTCAAACAGGATAGCTCGAGAGCTGGTCGTACCTTGATCAAGGGATAAAATGAAGCTCACGCCAATTAACTAGGGCCCATAGCAGTGTGGATCAAGCCGCTAAGTCAGACGAATCACCGAATCCTTGCAACCTTTTGGGAGCCATCTGAAATCGCGATCTACGTTGAGCGCTTGCCTTTTGCTTCACTAGCTATAACCGTTAACAGATCCTTTAATGAGTCTAAGACTTCGCTGCCACTTCAGCTACGACCTGGCGATAAAGTGTTTCACCACCAAATCGCAACAAAGCAGGTGTTCACGGTCACCTGATCGCCAATGCTTATAGCGTTCATAGGAGCGGTCGCTTTTACGATCGGAGCTTCGTTCTACTGCTCCATGATGGAGGCCTTAATTCTCAGCACTACCGTAGCCGAGGTTGAAGCCCTCAAAAAGCATCGACCTCAAAAAGGGACCAAACTTGAGAAACTGAAGCTGGATCTTTCCAACACCATATCGGCAATTCTCACTCTGAACACGATAGCCAATACCGCCGGCACGGCCCTAGTCAGCGGACTGGCGGTGATTATGTGGGGTAACGCGATAGTCGGTATCATAACAGGCGGGATGACTTTAGGGGTGCTGATTTTCTCGGAGGTCATACCCAAGAACTTAGGAGTTGTTTACCGAACTCAACTGCACCCCTGGGTCGTCAGTCCTCTGGTATTCCTAAAATACTTGATGTCTCCCATCACCTACTTGACCAACCTTTCCGTACGTCTCGTCGTTAAAGAGGAACAACTGCAAGACCCGGACGCTGACGAAAAGGAAATCATTCTCCTGGCTGAAAAAGGCGCAAAAGAAGGCCGCCTCACTTCCAGCGAATCGGACATGGTAACCAACGCCCTGAAGCTAGACGACGTTCTAGTAGGCGAAATCATGACTCCGCGTGTCGTCGTCAACGCCATGGAGAAATCGCTAACTGTGGGCGAGGTATTCAACAAGTGGCCACATATTCCATTCGCTCGCATTCCAATTTATGCGGAAGAGCTTGATGATGTTGTCGGCATAGCCCGTCGTCGCGATCTTCTCAAGCAGAAGGCCGACGATCATGACGAAGTGAAGCTATCCGACATTATGGATGATATCCATTTCGTTCCAGATACGGTCAGCGCTTACAGCGCTTTGCAGAAGATGCTGAAAACCCAGCAGCAACTCCTCGCCGTCGTCGATGAGTTCGGATCGCTCGCTGGAGTTATCACCATGGAGGATATCATTGAGTCTATTCTGGGGCAGGAAATTTTCGAAAAGGACGATATGGCGATCGACATGCGAGAGCTCGCTCGCAATGAGAATAGCATAGAGAACGATCCGCTAGCCCACCATCATTCTCAAAAAGATGAAAATTCTTAATGGATTACTGGGAACATAAGCCCACGCCTTTCCTCATTCAATTCACTGAAGACTTCGGGATACGCTACTATGGCCTGGCTTACATTCTCGGCTTTCTTATAGGAGCCTGGCTTCTCAATCGTTACTACAAAGGCGGCCGCTCTCCTTACGATCAGAATCAACAAACGGATCTCTTTATCGCGCTGATTATCGGAGTCATCGTAGGCGGGCGAGTAGGCTATTTCCTATTCTACACGCCTCACTTGATCTTATCCGAACCCTGGAAAATCTTTTTTGTTTGGGAGGGTGGCATGGCCAGTCATGGGGGCTTCATCGGAGTAGCTGCCTCCACTTGGTATATCGCTCGCAAAAACAATGCATCGTTCTGGCTGACTGCCGATCTCGTCTGTTCCCTCGCTCCACCTGGACTAATGCTTGGGCGAATTGCAAATTTTCTTAACGGCGAGTTATGGGGAAAGGTGAGTTACGTATCTTGGGCTGTGCTTTTTTCCACAGCGCCCGACGGAGGCACCCTTCCTCGACACCCTTCTCAGCTATATCAGGCTTTTCTGGAGGGATTCGTCCTTCTTGCCTATTCTCAAATTCGAATCTGGAAGACGCCGGTACTGAAACAGCATCCCGGATCGTTGGTGGGCGAATTCCTGATCGGCTACTCGATTTTAAGAATTATTGGAGAACAATTTCGAGAACCCGATGCCACCCTCACCCTAGGCATGAGCCGAGGAACGACGCTTTCCGTTCTAATGGCAATCGTGGGGATAACTATACTACTAAAGGCACGTAAACGCTCGAGCGCAGAATCCAGCTAGGCCGTGAGCCCAAAAAGCAAAGCATGGATAAAGCGCACCCGCTAATTGTTAAAATATGCCAGTAAAATGTATAAGGTTATACATTTTACTGGCTCACCGTCGCCTGATAGGCCCATTTGGCAGGTTTTAGGCCATCCAAAATCTTGTTTTCCTGTACTTGCTTACGAGAATCCCAGCCAGAGTCTTATACCGAGGTTAAGAATGAGGCAGGTGGCAATAGCGGCAACGATATCATCAATTACCACGCCAAAACCGCCATAATACCGTTGTAGTCGCTTAATCCCGAATGGCTTGAGAATGTCGAATAGCCGGAACACAATGAATCCGGATGCCAGAATAAGCGGAGTGTATCCCTCCGCCATGAATGGCTTCAGCCCCAAAT
>CAZFUD010000355.1:0-2691 GCA_964521705.1 uncultured Opitutaceae bacterium
AGGCATCCAATTCCGGTGAGGCGCCTTGTGCTGAACCATGAGCATGAAGGGCTTGCTTTCATCGCGTCCCTCTTTGAGGAACTCTACCGCCATATCAGTAACGATGTCTGTGCAATAGCCTTCGATGGTGACCTGACCCTCAGGCGTGATCATATCCGGATTGTAGTATAGCCCCTGACCCGGCAGTACGGCCCAGCTGTCATAGCCTTGCGGATGCCCTTTCAAGTGCGACTTTCCGTAGATCGCGGTTTGGTAACCGGCTTTCTGCAGTAGTTTGGGAAAGGTTTGCTGATTCCAGTCAAAGGTGTTCCCATTATTCATAAAGCCATTCTTATGGCTGTGCTTTCCGGTCTGGATCACCGCCCGGCTGGGTCCACAAATCGAATTCGTGCAAAAGCTATTGACGAAAAGCATGCCTTCGGCCGCCAACTTATCGATGTTCGGGGTGGGATTGACTGACTTTAGCCAGCCGTTGTAAGCCCCGATTGCGTGGGGAGCATGATCATCGGTGAAAACGAAAACGATGTTTGGGCGATCAGCCGCGTTCAACGAGGTCGAGACCGTTAAGATTGCCCCAAGTAGGAATGTAGCAAGAAAGGGTTTCATCCTCTGAAGTTCAGGGAACCTCAGGAGCATTGCAACACTGCAAATTCTAGCGAAATCCTACTTTTTCCGCGGAGGTGGCCCTTCACCGCTCGTTCCCCACTTCGCCCAGCGATCCCTTTCGTGATCCCTCCTTTCAGGATCGGCAAAGTCGCCAGGTCGAACCGGTTCGTGGGCAGCTTTAGCCAAGGCAATGAGTTCCACCAGCTTCTGCGGGCTGCGAACAGAGAGATCTACTGACTCGCTGAGATCCTTTTCCACATCGTAGAGCTCCCATGACTTGTGCTTCCCTGGCTTTATTGCTTTCCAGGGGCCTGAGCGGACAGCGTATTGCTCACGGAATTCCCAATAGAAATAGTCATGATTGTAGGCAGGATCTTCAGTTCCCCGGCTGCCAAGCAAAACTGGCAAAATGGATCGGCCATCCAGGCCGGCCGGGTTGTTGGCTCCTGCGATCTCCGTTAACGTAGGAAACATGTCGATTTGGTAGAACATGAAATCGCTT
The DNA here is from genome assembly GCA_964521705.1 of uncultured Opitutaceae bacterium. Lineage (GTDB taxonomy): Bacteria > Verrucomicrobiota > Verrucomicrobiia > Opitutales > Opitutaceae > Pelagisphaera. Next base: position 1,109 of record CAZFUD010000355.1, read on the forward strand.
ACTCGCCCAGGTTCTATCTTTCCAGGCCAACGAACCAGGAAGGGTATCCGCAAGCCGCCTTCATAAAGGTTCGTTTTGCCTCCGCGAAATCCTTGACCCGTAACCGGATTAACATTGGGGCCGAAATAGCCCCGCGGATAGGCAGCGCTTTTGAACCGATCTTGTCCGCCGTTATCGCCTGAAAAGAAGACGATGGTCTTCTCGTCGATTCCCAACTCCTTCAAGAGATCCAGCGTATCACCCACATGACGATCCGTCATCGTCACCATCGCAGCATAATTTTTCGCGTCTTGAGGAACCTCGGGATCCTTAATCCACGCTTCATTTTTATACAGATCCCAGGCTGGGTCATCCTTGGGAATGTCGTACATTCCATGTGGCGGAGTTATAGGCAGGTAGCAGAAAAATGGCTCGTCCTTGTGCTCGCGAATAAATGCCAAGGCTTCGTCCATTATCTCATAATGGGAATAGGTCTGGCCACTGCGTCCCCCTTTATTTCCAAGCAAAATTACTTCTCTGCTATTTCGAACTAAATACGGCGGATAAAACGTATGGGCATGCACTTGATCATAGTATCCATAAAACACATCGAAACCGTGTTTCTCAGGAACCCCCGTTGATCCACGTCCACCAGCTCCCCATTTACCAAAGCCGCCTGTCGCATAACCCCGATCTTTGAGCGCCTTAGCCACCGTAACTTCATCTGCCCTAAGCGGCGTCCCTCCATCATTCTCTCTCACTGAAGCATGGCCCGCATGCTTGCCTGTCATAAGATTGCAGCGCAGCGGGGCGCAAACCGGAGAAGCCGCGTAGGATCGATCAAAACGGATTCCCTCTTTAGCCATTCGATCGATCCGAGGCGTCTTAAGCTTCTCGCTCCCCATGTAGGACACTTCGAAATAGGCCAACTCGTCCGACATGATATAGACGATATTCGGGCGTTCATGGGAGTCGGAGAAAAGGCTGTTCGAAACCAGCCCACAGAGAAACAGAAATACTAATGCCTTTTTCATCGATCGCTGGAAAGTGATTTGGTTTATTCCGTAAGGAAATCAAGTATCAGCTTTGTAAGGACATCTCCTTGGTTCGTTTTGAAGATGTGCTGGGCATGGGCATCGCCGGGCAGGATCTCAAGTCGCTTGGACCCGGGCGCCTTCTCGAATTGCTCGCGCGTCGATTTGGCGAAATAGTCCCCCTCGCTAACCACGAAGAGCTTGTTCCCCTTAAGCTTTTTGGGATTATCGACGGGGGGCCCGCCGCTAGAAGAACGACTCGGTCCACGGCGTCCGCTTTGGCCTTTACGACCGCTCGTCCTACAGCTCCTCCTCCCATGCTAGCGCCAAGGAGCGAGACCCGCTCCGCTCCTTGGCCTTTCAGATAATCGATGGCCGCCAGTACGTCCAATTCCAATGTCTTTCCCTTTTTGCCAGGCTTGCTCTTACGGTACCCTCGAAAATCGATCGCCAAGACCTGAAGGCTCTGATTTTTCATTCCAAGCGCTTGCCCTTGCCAGCTTTCCTTGTTGAAGGCCCGTCCATGGGCGAGAACCACCGCATGGCTACCTTCACCACAGAGGTTGCCGA
>CAZFUD010000356.1:0-2664 GCA_964521705.1 uncultured Opitutaceae bacterium
CCGTGCCTTTGTAACGCTCGTTGGCAGCGAGTTTTTTCCAGGCCGGGGCGCTGACAAACCTCTTCCAGTTCCGATCGCGTTCCTCCATGTCCTTGAATCCAAGCATGTAGACCAGGTTGGGCATGAGCGGGCCGGCCAGGGTCTCACCGAAGAAGACTGGGTGCAGTCCTACATCGCGGAAGATTTCGATTTCCCCTCCTTCGTTGATCATCTCGTTCTTGAGAGTGCTTTTCATCCGATTGTGGGCTTCGTAAATGCGGAGCTCGAAAATACGACCACTGATTCCGTCGATGGCCTCGGGAATTTCCACTTCCGGCATGTGCGAAAAGGTCCTCATCAACGTGGATTCCATGCGCTCGTAATATTGATCCTCCATGGTGGTGTCGGATGCGGCCTGAAAGTCAGAGGAGGCTTCAAGCTTGTCCCAGGCAGTCAGGAAGGAATCCACATCCGCATGCGGCACGAGCATGTAGACATCAGCCCCGTGGGATCCATGCTTGGGTCGGAAGACACCGATCGGGCTGCATCCGAGCTTGTTCAGGCCAGGGATGACCGTGCTTCCCAGGTACTTTTCCAGTTTACCGATGGCCGGTCGGTTGCGGACAACAAAGCGGATGAGCTCGAGGTAGCCCTGTTTCTTTTTATGGCCATCTCCGTGCAGTAGAGAAGTGGAGGCGGCTCCGGCGATTGCTGTGGTGGTGAGGAAGCGTCTTCTATTCATGTTTTGAACCTTAGGGTAAGTGATTTATTTTGCTAGTCTGTGGTATATTTGCGCCAAACAGAAATAGAATATTTATAATAATTGGGTCGCTAGCAAGTTTGCTCCCGCATTTTCAGAGCCGATTCAAAAAACGGTTGCAACCATGAGGCGCTCCATCCGATCTTCGAGCTAATATTGACGAAGCTTCAGCGTAGATGGCGAACCGCTACACTCCGGGCCTGGATCATTGGCGAACCTAGACCAGGCTCTTCAACAATCGGCAAAGCCGATAGGTTCTAGCGACAAGCATCAAAACCATTCCATACAGCAAGCGAATCAGTCCTGCCCGATCTCCGATCGGATTCTGGCCGAGCTTGCTCGGGACCAGTCGAGCCTGCGGGACGATGTTAAAGCCAAATTTCACCAGTTTGAATTCGCAAGCAGAGCAGTCTTAACCAAAGCTCCGTATCTATGCGTTTTCTCTTCTCCATCCTTCACATCTCATCCTTGATCCTTACCGCTGCAGCAACGCAGCGGCCGAATGTCGTCATCATCTACGCGGACGATCTGGGCTGGGGGGGCCTCTCCTGCTACGGGCAGACCGATTACGGGACGCCGCACCTCGACCGCATGGCCGCCGAAGGGGCCCGGCTGACCAGCTTTTACGTATCCACACCCAGCTGCGGGCCATCTCGGGTGGCATTATTGACAGGACGCTACCCCTTCCGCACCGGGGTTCCCTCCAACCCCGCCCCTGACGCCGGACGCAACCACGGAATCACGGCCAGCGAAACCACGCTTGCCGAGCTGCTCAAAAGCCAGGGCTACGCCACGCAGATCGTCGGGAAATGGCATCTGGGCCATCTGCCCGAGTACTATCCCACCCGTCATGGTTTCGACGACTATTTCGGCATTCTCTATTCCAACGACATGCGGCCCGTTATGCTCTGCCGGGACGAGGACGCCGTCGAATACCCGGTCGTGCAAAACTACCTGACTCAGCGCTACACCGAAGAGGCCGTCTCCTTTATAGAGGCAAACAAGGACGGCCCCTTCTTTCTCTATTTTCCTCACGCCATGCCCCATAAACCCTTGGCCGCTTCGGAGGCGTTCTACAAACCTGGCGGGCAGGCCTCCGATCTCTACGCCAGCGTCATACGGGAGCTCGACTGGTCCGTGGGCCAAGTCTTGGAGGCTCTACGCGCCGCTGGCGTCGAGGAAAACACGCTTGTACTATTTTCATCCGACAACGGCCCCTGGTACGGTGGCGACACTGGTGGGCACCGAGGCATGAAGGGATCTTTTTGGGAAGGGGGAATCCGAGTGCCTGGGATATTCTGGTGGCCCCGCCAGATCCCCGCCGGACAAACCATCGACACCCCCTGCGCCACCATCGACCTCTTCCCAACCATTTGCAGCCTTCTCGATATCGATCCCGATCCGTACGAGCTCGATGGATACAATATTTGGACCCTCCTGAAGAGCGGTGGCAAGGGTCCCAATCGGGCCGTCTTCGCTTGGAACGGAGTCAACCTTATGTCGGCCCGGGAAGGCCGCTGGAAGCTCCACCGTACCGCCCCTCAAGCCCGCGAGAGGGGAAACAAGGAAGATGTCTGGATCGATAACCGAGGCCCAGACGGGCACACAATCATCGCTCCCTTCGAGCAATCCGAGCCTTGGGAGTATCCAAGCCCTCCCGACACACCCCAGACCGCCCCGTCGAAAAAGATGCAGCTTTTTGACCTGCAGACGGATCCATATGAACAAGTCGACATCACCAGCCGACACCCAGAAGTCGTGGCCCGCCTACAAGCCCTGATGGAAACCGAGCTCGCCACTATAGGTGAAGTCGCCCCCGTTAATCTATCCAACGTCCAATATAATTTGGGACCTGGTAGAATTGCAGAGGACAATCCTTTGACGATTGAAGAGGCTCTGAAGAAAACCTTCGGCACGCCGTAAAT
>CAZFUD010000357.1:0-2663 GCA_964521705.1 uncultured Opitutaceae bacterium
CGAATAGAGAAACCCAGCCATCTGAGCTACTGAGCGAGTCAGTTTGCTGAGAACAGGCTCCTGCTAGAAACGCTCCTGCTAGCAAGGGGAGCATGATTGGATGATGGGGACGTTTGCAAATTTTTAAAGAGATCATGTAATTACAATTCGGTTACGCGGTTCTTATACGTTTTCGGGAGTAGGATGAACCCAAGGCTTCCTGTACTCTCTGACTAATAGAGCATTCGCTTCATCATCGCCGATTACTTTCCCTTTTGCAGAGTCCCAGTGGAGGGTGCGACCCAGGTCCATGGCCATATTGGCCAAGATGCAAGAAGCGCTGGAAATGTGGCCTTGCTTGATATCGGCGATCGGTTTGCCTCGAGACTCTATATTATTCAAAAAGTCCTTCATGTGGCCTCGGATGGCGGGGGCCACGTGCTTCTCTAGTCCTTCCTCGGTTTTATCTTCCGGATACTTATCCAGCTCGAAGGCCACATCGCGTTGGATGGGTTTGGCATTCTTGCTGCGTGGAATAAAGTCGAACTTATGGACGCTTGCCTTGAGGGTCCCTTTCTCGCCGTAAAAAATGGCGGCCCACGGGTACTCGGGATCGGCCGGATGTCCCCAGGCCCGGTGCTGCCACACCATTTGCAAATCGCCATAGTCGAAGGTGGCGGTTTGCGTGTCGGGAATGTTCGCTTTGCTTTGGGTGTCGACGAGGATACCGCCTTGAGAGCTGATAGAATTCGGCCAGCCGCGATTCAGCATCCATCGAGCCATGTCCAGCATGTGTACGCACATGTCTCCTACGATACCGTTTCCGTATTCCATGAAAGCCCGCCATTTCCGAGGATGAACCAGCTTGTTGTAGGGTCGCATCGGGGCCGGTCCGGTCCACATATCGTAGTCGAAATGGGCGGGTGGCTGGGTATTGGGTGGGTTTTCTCTCGTCCGCATGTGATAGTAGCAGCACAGTTCTACATGGGAGATGGCTCCGAGCTTGCCTTCCTGGATGATATCTCGGGCCTCCATCAAATGGGGGGTGCTTCTCCGTTGGGTGCCGACCTGCACGACTCGGCCATACTTTCTTGCGGCTGCCAGCATGGCTTGGCTCTCGACCACATCAACGCCGGTAGGCTTTTGCACATAGACATCGGCCCCGTTCTGTATCGCTTCGATCGTGGGCAAGGCGTGCCAGTGGTCAGGAGTATCGACGAGGACGATATCCAGGTCTTTTTCCGCAAGCATTTCCCTATAGTCGCCGTAGAGCCGAGGTCGCTTTTTGGATAGTTGTCTAGAGGCGACGAGATCTCCTGCGGCAGCCAGCATTTGGCTATCCACATCGCAAAGGGATACGACATCCACGGGAGCGACTTGGATCAATCTCAGCAAGTCGCATTTGCCATACCAGCCGCTTCCGATTAGCCCGACTCGTTTTTTCGGGTAGTCGGATTGAGCGAAGCTGGGGTACCGGACGCTCGCTAGAGCTAGGCCCGCAGCGCTGGATTTCAGGAAATGTCGACGGTTCATGGTCAGATCATTGGACAAAAACCGAAATAGTTCAACCCCAGTGTTTTGCGCTCAAGAAGATCGAGCGAAGCGCTGTCGAGCCTTGGAATTAAGCTGCACTTTGTGGTGTTTGGAAAGTTGCGGAAACGGATCGAAAATAATGAGATAGCTTAAAATATTGAATACAGTGGATTAGCAAAGCTCGGCTCATCGACTCTCAAGCGAGTCCTAGTCCTCTCCCAGAGCTATTCCTTGGTCCTCGGGGCTTAGGGCGATTGCCGCCACTTCTTTAAAAATATCGGTGGTGTAAACCAGCCCTTCAATGCGGCCTTCGGAAAGGGCGGGGATGCACTCGAAATCGGATTCTCCCGCTAGCTTGGCGAGAGTTGCTAGAGAGGTCTCTGGATCGACAGTTGGCTGGTCAGGGCTCAGAATCGCATCAACCGTAATCGATAAGCGGCTTTCTAGTTTTCGATGGAAATTACCGGGATCGGAGCTAGCTTCATTGGACTCATAGTCGCCCAGCAGTCCAAGAGCGACTTGGCTAGGAGTGATGACACCTGCGAAGTTCCCGTCCTGGTTTATGATGGCGATGGCAGCTGTATTGTATCCGCGCTCTTCTCCGTGGAGAATGATTCCCATAGTTTCTCTAAGCGTATGCACTGTACTGATACGTAGAAAGCGCTTGCTCATTATGTCCTTGGCTTGAGTCACGGTCATGCTTTGGTTAGAGAAACTATTTGGTTTCGGGCTCGGGCAATTCGTCCTCGGGTTCCAGGTTCAAGGCTTCTCTGATTCCGCGAAGCAAGCCGGTTGAGCTTACCATTCCTGTGAGCCGGTTGCTTTGGTCACAGACCGGTAGGGAACGCAGGGCATAGTCTCGCGAATAGAGAAGGAGGGTTTGGATGGAAGTACTTGGATCAATTTTCGGCAGATCGGAGCGGGCAATCTGAGAAATGCGAGTAGGGAATGCTTTTCTAACAAGTCTACCGAGCTCAACGTCCGTCATTCGCTCTGCTCCTTCTAGATCGACTTCTTGGCAGAGTGATTTCAGGAGGCTCCACAGAGTGAGTTCGGAGTCTAGGGTTCCGTCCTCGCCTTGAAGAAAAAGCGGCTGGGTCGCTCCGCTCGCCTGGTGTTTCATAATCTCTGAAATGAGCCAGGTCGCTTCC
>CAZFUD010000358.1:0-2646 GCA_964521705.1 uncultured Opitutaceae bacterium
CAAAATATTAGTAGCATCCCGCTCTAATCCCCCATCAGCTTGGGGTTGGCCTCGACCATCTCGCTGGCCATTTTCTGCGCTTCGGCGATTTGATCGGAGGGTTGCCGAGCCAAGTATCGTTTAATGTTTAGCGATTGCGCGGTCGGTTGCCTCGATCGGCGTTTCGCTCGTCTCGGTTTCGACCCCCGCCTCCACGATTGGCTCGGTCGCGGTTCTCGCCACGACCGCCATTTTTGGCAGTTTGCGGTTTTGTGGAATCGTATTGGGAATTGATAACGGGTAAGCCCGCTTTGATCTCATTGAGATAAGCGAACAGTCGTTTGTTGAGATCGTCCGCTTTTTCAGGCTGCTTGGACGCTAGGTCGCGGCTCTCTTTAAGATCTTTGGCGAGATTGTAGAGCTTGGCTTCGCCGCTTTCGTAGTAATGTAGCAACTTGTAGTCGCCCACGATAATGGCCGAATGAGGCGTGTCGCCTTGGTAGTGGGGGAAGTGGAATACGAGCTCTTCGCGCGGGCGCTTAACCGGGCGCTCCTCGCCTCGGAAGAGATGGACGATACTACCGCCTTCGGTGTTCTTTGGCATTGGTTTTTCGATACCGGCGAGTTCGCTGAAGGTATTGTAGAAGTCGTAGCCGACCACCGCTTCGTGCGACCAGGAATTCGCTTCGATGCCGGGACCGCGGACGATCATAGGAACGCGTATTCCACCTTCGCGAACATCTCCTTTTCCGCCGCTGATAGGGCGATTCGAAGAGCGGCCGCCTCCGCCGTTGTCGGACATGTAGATAACGTAGGTATTGTTGGCGATGCCGAGCTGATCGATCTTCTTAAGCAGCAAGCCAACTCCTTCGTCGAGATTCTCGGCGATGGCAGCTCTACCGATCGATTTCTCATTCCCGCGCGTTATGATCTTTTCGTATTTCTGGCGTGTATCGGGTCGAGCGTTTTCTGGGTAGTGGAGCGCGTGATACGACATTTGGATGAAGAACGGCTTTTTCGCCTTTGCGTTTTTCTCCATGAAGGCCGCGGCTCGTCTCCCCATTCCGAAGATGTCGACGGGGTTGTCTCCCTTGTGAGGAGCGGCGTCGCCATTGCCCGTTTCGCCATCGCTTTCGTCGTATCCATGGCGCTCAGGACCTCCACCCATGATGTGCCATTTCCCGTAGTGGGCTGTGGCGTAGCCGGCGGATTGAAGCCGTTCGCCGATGGTGATTTCGTCGCGGGAGATGCTGCGGATATTGGTTGGGGGAACTAACGGGTAGTTGTCGGCCGCCGTGTAGGGCCGCGATGCTTTAGTCCAATGAAGTTGGGCGGGGCTTTTGCCGGTTTGCAAACTGATACGTGTCGGAGCGCAGACCGGAGCAGGGGCATAAGCCTGGCTGAAACGCATGCCCTGCGCGGCCAGCTTCTCCAGATTGGGCGTTTGGATATGTGGGCTCTTGGCGTCCGGTAGGTCTGGATGCATTTGAACCGAGGTCTCGGTCCAGTCCTGGTCGTCGGAGAGCAGGAACACTATATTCGGCTGGCTGGCCGATAACAGGGGAGCGGCGAGCAGGAGAATGGCGATGGGGTAGTATTTCATGGTCGGATTTTTGAGTCACGAATTTTGAGAGATTCGGCAATCCACAGGAAACTGCTTTCGGTTCTATTGTCTGCGGGTGATTATTGTCGGTTGTTCCGGTTCCGGTTTCCGCCGCTTTTACCGCGGTTTTCGCGTCCGCGAATGGGGCGGGCATTGGGATCGTAGGCGGGGTTCTTCAAGGTTGGTCGGGGAGCTCCGGTGGCTTCGTGCCAAGCGAGCAGCTCGGCGTGAAGCTCTGAGGCGATTTTCGGCTTTTGCTTGGCGATGTTCTTTCGCTCGCCGACGTCTTGTTCGAGATCAAAGAGGGCGATGCTTTGATCTTCGAAGTATTCGATGAGTTTGTACTTGCCCTTGTGGATGGCACTGGAAGGAGCTCCATTGCCGATGTAGCTGGGGAAGTGCCAGAAGAGCGCTCCGCGTTGAGGCTCGTCTCCACCGGTGAGTAGAGCGGCGAAACTCTGACCATCCAGGATGTGATCTTTGGGCTGAGGCAGGCCGGCGAGCTCTAGCAGGGTCGGGTAGATGTCCATGCTGAGAAAGGGTGTGCTACTGGTATAGGAATCGCGAATACCTGCGCCCCAGACTGCTGCGGGCACTCGAATGCCGCCTTCGAAAAGAGAGCCCTTGCCGCCATTGAGTGGAGCAGCGTTGCGTCGGTCGCCTCCATTGTCGGATGTGTAGAATACTACGGTGTTGTCATCTAAACCCAACGACTCGAGAGCCGCTTGCAGGCGACCGATGTTCTGATCGACCGCTTCGACGGTGGCGGCGTATTCAGGATTGACCGATGTTTTGTTGCGGGCCGCTTTTTTTCGATACTTCTCGATGAGACCAGGCTTTGGTTCAAAGGGATGATGGACTGCATGGTAGGCTAGATAGAGAAAGAAGGGCTTTGTTTTGTTCTTTTCGATGAAGCGAATGCCTTCGCTGGTGAAGGCATCGGTCAGGTACTCGCCGCGATCGTTTATGTAGGCGTCTTTTTCGAAGCCGAGATCACGGGGTTGTTTGAAAAAATCGAAGCCTTGACCGGTTGGCGTTTCAGGGCCCGAGCTTCCGCGACCGAG
>CAZFUD010000359.1:0-2395 GCA_964521705.1 uncultured Opitutaceae bacterium
AAAGACAATGTTCGGCTTATCAGACGCGTGAGCCATGATCGCTGAGGTGGCTAGAGCCAGGAAGGCAAAGAATTGTTTCATAATTGCGGGTGAAATGATTAAATTATATCAGTTAGCTAAACAGTTCCTTTGTAGAAGCGGGGCCGGAATGAGAGGCAAACAATATTGCTTGATGGAGATACGACTCTATGTAGCGATTTGCCGCCCAATGCATCAAGGCAATTCAGCGAGGCTAGAGGTAATAGCCAAAATCGCCATGAAGTCGCTAATATTGGAATCGGCCACGCTTGTTATATACTCTCTCAATACTTCGCTGACTCCGGGGAATCTGTTAGAAACGATTGAATCGTATCCCTAGCGAACTTCGCCGCCTCACTCGAATCGTAGGGCTCGCCTGCGTCCAGCTTGCCCGCGTATTCAAAATGATACTCGAACTGGCTCCGCCCATCTAAGTCCGACTTTAAAGAAAATCTATCGTGCTGCGAATAGACTTCCTTCCAAGCCTCGCGAACTTCTCGCCAATAGGCTCCCGTCTTTTCCCAGTAAGGATCCGCATTGTCTAGGCTCGGGCTCACAATCCGTTCATAGCGATCGATTCCTAATTCGTGGCCTCGATACTCTGGCTCTTTTCCTTCGCCGCTTACCCGCTTCCAATTATTTTGCTCATGTATCCAACCTGTAGGTGTAATCACAATTCGATGAAAACCTTCCATCACACCGTAGTCGTCGCGAACACTGTGTTCTCGCCTGGGGAGTGGACGCCACGAGTTCTCACCCGTCCACGCAGAACGATTCCCTGTGTGCATCCATTTGCCGATCGCCTCATATCGGGGCGAATCGTCAACCTGCCAAACGGCTTGCGACCAGGAACCTGCGACTTCATCGGATGAGCGTCTATCTCTCGCCCAAGTTCCATCACCTCGAAACGTGTGCAAGTCCTCGTCTTCATAAGTCCAATCTTGTCGCCAATGTTTCATTACCATCGGTTCCATTTCTGAACCATCCGGCATTTGGAAGTGCATTACCAAAGTGTGTTGTAGGCTAATGAAATCGCCTCTATCTTCTAGAACACGAACTTCCTCCGTCGCCCACGAGTGATAAGGCCACCCTGGCTCATGACCCTCATAGAGACCCATTGTCTCCAGAAAGTGGAAACTGGTCCTGTAATCGCCAACCAATGATAATATGGCTGCTCGATCTTTCTCGAACGGCTTTTCCGCACTCCTGATTGAAGCTAAAGGCAGCTCTCGTGGAGCGGCATAGGTAACTGGCGTCCCAGTCGTTGTCCCGCCTCTCGGATCGGCCAATTCCAAAGGCAGATTACCCCATCCGAAAACATAGCGCGTTTCCGACTGCCCTTCTTCCTTGTTTTCGCCCAACGGAGCGCTCGATCCATAGTCCACGTCATTTGAGGAGTCCGAAATGGTGTTGCAGCCGGCCAGGAGTGACAAGGCGCCGATTGCCACCAGGGAGAGATTTATGGTTTTCAAGTTCATACGCGTAATGTCCACCTGTTAGAAGCAGACCCTTTAATACCCTTACGAATAAGAATGAGCAAATGGCGGGGCTTAAAAGGTAGAACAGGCATCTCGCCTATTTAAGACACAGGCTGGAAGCCTGTGCTACTCTTTTCAATACCGAAACCGACACCTTCCAAAATCCCGATTTCTCCATTAGACCAACACATCCTTTATCACATGGCCGTGAACATCGGTAAGGCGTCGATCCAAGCCGTTGTGGTACCAAGACAATTGGTTGTAGTCCAAGCCGAGGATATGTAGGACCGTCGAATAGAACTCCCAAATGGTCGTCGGATTCTCTTGGGCTCGACGACCGAAGTCGTCAGTGGCTCCATAACTCGTGCCGCCTTTGACCCCGCCCCCCATCATCCAGAGCGTAAACCCATCCGGATTGTGATCCCGGCCCACAGTACCATTCTGGCGCGTCGGCATGCGACCAAACTCAGTCGTCCAGAGAACCAGCGTGTCTTCCATTAGGCCCCGCTGCTTCAAATCCGTAAGCAGGGCGGCAGTGGGTTGATCAAACACCGGCATATGTCGCTCGTAGTCGTCTTTCAATGTCTTGTGAGCATCCCAATTCAGAAGCCCGTCTACGCCACTGGCTCGAGACGCGCAGTAGAGATTCACGTAGCGGACGCCCCGCTCAAGAAGCCGCCTGGAAAGAAGGCAATTGCGAGCATAGGCAGCCTTCAAGTCGTTCTGCGAATCCGTCCCATATAGCTTGTGGATGTGATCGGGCTCGCTCTTAAAGTCGCTCACTTCCGGAGCAGACAGCTGCATTCTAGCCGCCAATTCATAGGCGCCCATACGAGCCTGAAGATCGCTCTCCTTTTCCCGGACCGAGGCATGGTTCTCGTTGAGGAAGTTCAATAAGT
>CAZFUD010000359.1:2405-2618 GCA_964521705.1 uncultured Opitutaceae bacterium
CGAATCGGGTGTATTCAGATTTCTTATCGGGCGATGGGCGGCCATGGCGATCGCCTGATGCTCAGCGGGCAGAAAGCCATTGCTCCAGTTAGCTTTCCCATTCGGAGGTTCACCCCGAATATCCGGAATGGCCACATAAGTCGGCAAGTTATCCGCCATGCTTCCCAGGGCGTAGCTGATCCAAGCTCCCGCGCTGGGAAATCCCTCCGAAGG
>CAZFUD010000360.1:0-2554 GCA_964521705.1 uncultured Opitutaceae bacterium
CAACGATGAGCGCTGGAACCGCGTATCAGTGGGCGACATTATCGAACGAATGACATGGAATGAACCGGATAAACTTGCGCTCATCGCCACCCCGGATGCGACGGTCGATCCGACCTATGCCCGGGTTACCTACAGTCAAGCTAACACGATCATCAATCGCGTCTACAGTCATCAAAAACGTCAATTTTCTGTGTGTTATAGTCTGTTGCGTTGTGACGTTAGAATCCTCTGCGAGCACTAAGATTGAAGGCTATGCTCTCAACGAGATAGAGGGCTGGACAGTTTACGTTCAAGAGGCTTTGCTAGAGCAAGAGCCAGAGGATGCTGATAAGGCGCTCGATTTGCTCTCTGAACAGGCTCGAAAGGTAATCGAAGTCATTCCAGCGAAAATAGTCAGGGAATTGCAAACGGTACCTTTGTGGCTGTCTCTTCCCCATGAAGGTAGAAGACCCAGGGCGGAATTCCATCCGGACAAAGGATGGCTCATCGACAATGGCATGATCCCGGATAAGGAAAAAGGTATAGAGTTTACCAACACAGCAATCCTTGACAGGGAGGTTGTCCGGATGCCCATGTTGCTCCTTCACGAATTATCGCATGCCTATCACAACTTGGTGTTGGGATTCGAGCAACCAGATATTCTGCGCCTATATCAAAAGGCTAAGGAGAATGGCAGCTATGATCTTGTGGACCGCAAGAACCGTGAGCCGCAAATGGCCTATGCTATGAGCAATCACAAAGAATACTTTGCGGAATGCACGGAAGCCTTTTTCGGTGAGAACGATTTCTATCCCTTCAATCAAGAGCAACTCGAGCAGCATGATCCGGCCATGCATGCCCTGCTGGAACAGCTCTGGTCTGAATAGGCTGACGCATCTGCCCTTGGTACGACTGCTGGTTAATCGGCAGTTTTCTGGCAGCTCCCTAGAACCGGAAAGTGTACTGAAACTTGGTGGCCAGTTTAGTGTCCGCCATTCGGAAGCGAAGGCTACCAATGTCCTCGTTGATCCAGCCTTGATTTAGAGATACGAATAGATCGTTGCCGGGCTTTGGAGTCCAGCGCATCCGGCTTTGCCAACCGAGATTGCGGGACCGGTTATCGTATTGAACTAGATTCGAGAAAGTAAGTTGAGGAGATGCGGAAAAGCTGAAAGCCGAATTGAGTACTCGGGCAGTGAATTTTCCTTCGGGAAGATCAGCGAAAGTCTGTCTGGCCTCGAATCTGATGCGAAACCAAGGAGCGTACTTATAGGAAAGCCGCGCTCGAATATCCTCTGCGTTGCCCGACCAAAACTCTCCCCATTCAACGGTAATGGATCCAGACAGAGGGCGCTTGCTGGCGAAGTTTATATTGGATTTCCAGCGATTGAAATTGTATTCGCCTACAGGAAGAATCACGCCAGGCGAAATTTCGAATGGCTCGATCAGGACTTCCTTGGCTCCCGTGAAATCGAACATGGAATGGATGGCATCTCCAGAGAGGAAGTGCCAGTCGAATACACTCACGTAGAGCTCTGAACTTTCAAATTCATTTGTATCCAGACTGTCGAACTGCGTATAGAAAATATCGTGTTGCAATCGTTCTAAACCGAGGAAGTTGTAGATGCGCGGATTGTAGCTCAGTCCGCCGCGGTAGAGACGGACATTCTTCCTTTGAACAAAGCCGATTGCCGGATCGAAGTTCTTTTGCATTTCCCGATAGACAAGCATGCTATCCCATACTTCGTTAGGATAGTGGGCCGAGAATCCGTATGACAGGTCGTCACCGTCGACCTCACCATTGTCGCTTTTCAGCCCGTAGGCGTTGACTACGAAGTTTTTATTGTATCCAAAAAACTGGGATGTTGCTAAGCTTAGATCTAAGCCGTAGGTTTCGCTTGATTGCCCCGCGCCGGGATCGCCGCTAGTGAATATCCCACCCACATAGGAGCGCTCCAGAAAATTCTGCCTTAATCTGGCAACGGCGAAAGTCTTGCCTTCGACGAGGTCGGTATCGCCAGTCCGCACACTCAGTATCCCGATATCGGTGGATCCCGCTTTGCCGGTCAGTTTGGCTCCAAAATCAATGGGAATTTCTCGCCCATTGAGAAGGCCGACGCGACGGCTGAAAAAGGGAAAGACGTCCGCCCTGGCATCGGGGACGCCTCGCGAACCTTCTGGGCCCGTACTGGCGAAACTGAATACACCCACATCCTCCAAGAAAAAGGATCGTTTTTCTGGAAAGCGTATGGAAAACCGAGACAGGTTAATTCGGCGGGAATCCACTTCCGTTTCGCCGAAATCCGTGTTGATCGTGCCTGTGAGCTTTAGGCTGGGGGTGATGTTGTAGAAGATGTCGACGCCCGGCTCGAATTCTGAGTCACTGTCGTCGTCACTCCTGGAACGCAGATAGCTGGCTGCTAGAAAAGGCCGAACATCCAATCCAATACCTTGTTCGATTCCACTCATCCCTGAAATTTCTCCTGCAGCGGAAACCTGCAGGAAATTCGTTTCTAGGCGACCACCAGACCACTGATTCTCCTCGATTTTCCGGAAAATCTTACGAGAAATATTA
>CAZFUD010000361.1:0-2514 GCA_964521705.1 uncultured Opitutaceae bacterium
TCCCGTTATACTTGTCTACTGTGGATGGGATGCGGCAGGCAAAGGCGGATGCATCAAGCGGCTAGTACAAGGGATCGATCCACGGTCCTATCACGTGACACCCGTTGGGGCTCCCACCAAAAACGAACTACGCCATCATTATCTTTGGCGGTTTTGGAAGCGCATGCCAAGACGCGGAAGCATAGAAATATTTGATCGCTCTTGGTACGGACGCGTTCTCGTTGAACGAGTGGAACACCTCTGCACAAACCGAGAATGGCGACGAGCCTACCAGGAGATCAACGAGATGGAAGCCCACTTGACGGATTTCGGGACGGTTATACTGAAATACTGGCTCCATATTGACAAAGAAACGCAATTCGAGCGATTTCAGGCGCGCCAAGCCAATCCCCTAAAGCAATGGAAGATCACCGATGAAGACTGGCGCAACCGAGAGAAGTGGGACCTTTATGAAGAGGCCGTCAACGAGATGGTCAGAGAGACGGACCAGCCCAACGCCCCATGGAAGATCGTTTCTTCAGTTTGCAAAATGTCAGCTCGGATAGAAACAATCGATCTCCTGATCGAGCAGTTGAGCCAAGCTTTGAAAAACAATACCAAGCCGGAACTCTGAGCCCCTTGATTTCTAGGACTTGAATCGGGAGTGAACTTCATAGAGCGGTTCCATCGATTTTGAGAGACTAGTGCGGAAGGCTTGTAGCTCCTGATAAAACTCGACGGCTGAAGGCTCTGGCTCAAGCCTGGACGATTCATCCAACTCTACGGCTCCTTCCACAATTGAAGAGATGGATACCTGAGGATCCGACTGCCTGCTCACACACCAAGCGGCTTGCAAGGCTGCCCCAAGCGCCGCTCCTTCATCCTCTCGCATACAAACGGCTGGAGCTCCAAACACGTCTGCGATTATCCGACGCCAAGCCTCGTTTCTCGAACCGCCTCCCGTTAAGCGAACTTCGTCGGCGGTAACGCCGAGTTCTCGCAAGCGATTCAAGCCGAAGTTCATACCCATCGTCACTCCTTCAACGGCAGCGCGAATCATATAGTCCGATTGCAAGGTTTTACCGTTCAAGCCAATCATGAGACCCGAGCCAGAAGGGATCGATGGGGTTCTCTCCCCTTCCAGATAAGGCAGCATCACCAAACCACCCGCTCCGATCGGGGCCCGTTCAATAGCGGAAGCTAACTCGTGATGGTCCTTTTCGAAGAGCTTTCGAAAGCCTTCGGAAACCGTAGTCACATTCATCGTACACATCAGGGGCAAAAAGCCGCCCGTCGAATCGCAAAACGCCGCGATTTCTCCCCTAGGATCGATAACGGGCTCGTCGTTGAACGCATAAATAGTGCCGCTGGTACCGAAACTAGCCGTAGCAATCCCCTGGCTCACATTTCCCGTTCCAATCGCCCCCATCATGTTGTCTCCCCCTCCAGCGCTAACGATAACGGAAGCGGGAATCCCATACTTCTCCGATATCTCCTTTCTCACTTGGCCACAAGCCTCGCTGCTCGACGAAAGCCCAGGCAGACAATCCTGTATCCGATCATCTATGACGCCAATAACTTCGTCGCTCCAGACCCGCGTTCGCACATCCATCAAAGCCGTCCCTGAAGCATCTCCAAACTCCATGAACCATTCGCCCGTCAGGTAGAAATTCAAATAGTCGTGGGGCAGTAAGACCTTACTAAGCCTATCGAAATTCTCGGGTTCATGCCTCTTCAACCAGAGAATCTTCGGAGCCGTAAAACCAGGAAGCATGCGATTTCCGACCATGGAAATTAGGGAATCCTCGCCTCCTATGGTGTCCGTGATTATCTCGCATTCTTCGGCTGTGCTCGTGTCGCACCAAAGCTTGGCCGGCCGAATTATCTGATCAGATTTATCCAACGGCACAAAGCCATGCTGTTGCCCACTAACCCCGATTCCTCTGATCGCTGACCTATCTACGCTGGAAAGGGCTCCATAAATTGCCTGATCCATAGCGTCCACCCATTGTTGTGGATCCTGTTCCATGTGGCCCGAGGGCAACCCGCTGATTAGATGGTGAGGCGATCGGCCATCCGCGATCACTCGTTTGGTTTCCGCGTCGTACACGACTGCTTTCACGCTCTGCGTGCCGCTATCGATTCCAATAAAAAGAGCCATGGCTTAATGCTAAATTTCGTCTAAACAAGGTATACCCAACCTAAAGTATTCATAATGGGAACAGATCCCCGTGTCTGTTACCATTCGCTCGCCAAGATGGATAATCAACCCTTATCGCGGCACGGAAGCTAGCCAACCGCCCGCGATCATTGCCCTTCCAATGTAAAAAAAGAGCCGAGGCGCATCGCCTCGGCTCTTGAAATGCTTTATAACCGAATATCCAGGTTACTTCTTCTTGCGCTTAGCAGCGGCTTTCTTTTTCGCCGCCTTCTTAGCTGCTTTTTTCTTAGGAGCTGCCTTCTTCTTAGGAGCTGCCTTCTTCTTTGGAGCCGCCTTCTTCTTTGGAGCCGCCTTCTTCTTTGGAGCCGCCTTCT
>CAZFUD010000362.1:0-2512 GCA_964521705.1 uncultured Opitutaceae bacterium
CATTCATGGCGACTCCGATCCGATAGTCCCGTTTTTCCAAGCTGAAAGCTTTGGTGAAATCGCGAAAAGGAAAGGCGTTTCCTTCAAATTGATTGTCAAGGAGGGAGCCAAACACGGTTGGCCGGGCCGAGCGGATGACGAGGGCCAATTTCTTCCCTGGTTTCAACAACATCTAATAAACTGAAGATTCTTCAAATCAAAGACGTAATTGTTTATATAATACATTTTCTACAGCCATGAAAACATTTGCCAGTATTCCAATACTAATTGCCTCGACGTCGATTGTAGCGGGCCAAGATGACAATACCCTCCTGCAATCAGAATTACCAGCGAGCCTGAAAATCGAGGCCAACGTTGCCTTCACAGAGGGACCGGCTTGGCATACTCCATCCAGCAGCGTCTTCTTTTCGGATGTTCCCAACAACCGCATCATGCGCAGGGATGCTAGTGGATCTTTGCAAATCTACCGCTATCCGTCTATGCACGCAAACGGCTTGGCCTTCGATCAGCACAATCGCTTGGTCGCCTGCCAGGGAGGTCCCGCAGACAATGTCCGCGGCGTTACACGAAGCGAGCCAGACGGAACCATCATATATTTGACAGACAATTTTGAAGGTAAACGCTACAATGCTCCAAACGACCTAGCGATCGATTCCCAAGGTCGAATCTACTTCACCGATCCGCGCTACGGGCCTCGGGACGACATGGAGATTCTCGACGAAGAAGGCAAACCTATCGAAGGGGTATACCGCATTGACGCCAATCGTTCGGTCACGCGCATATTATCGCACGAAATTCATCGTCCCAACGGAATTGCTATTTCGGCTGACGAACGGTTTTTATTCGTCGCCGACAACGCCAGTGGGCAACCCGATGGCAACCGCAAATTATGGCGGTTCGACCTAGATGACGACGGCAATGCCAATCCCGACAGCCGTCTAGAACTATTCGATTGGCGTTCCCGACTAGGTATAGATCGTGGACCCGATGGCATGACTCTCGGAAAGGATAGCAACCTGTACGTGACGGCGGGATGGAATTTCAATGACGCTCCCACTTCAGAACCTCGTATTTACAGGGCAGGGATTTATGTAATCGATCCTAGCGGCCAAGGACTGCAGCGCTTCATCCCCATTCCTCAAGACGATATCACCAACTGCGCGTTTGGAGGCGAGGATGGTAACACCTTGTACATTACCGCGGGCCAACGCTTGTTCAGCGTCGAGATCGAGTAAAGAAGCTATTCGAACGTATTAACCAAAAAAAATACGCTGTGCCTCCAAAGCGTTATCCAACCAATGCTGGAGGCACGAGGTCGGTGGTCTGGAGCCACCCCGCCTTCGCCAATAGAACGCTGTATATCCGCAACGACAACAAGCTCGTCGCGGTGGATTTGGACGCCAACAGCTACCGATAAGAGGTCTCAGTTTACGACTGCGAGCAGGCCCCTAGCACGAGAAAATCGAATTGCCCGGTTGACATGGGGGCTAGCCGCTTTTGGGCTCATCAGCTCAAAAACTGACAATTCTAAAACGCAAACCCCTCAATCACCATGCCATCAACACCTAGCAAAGATTATAAACGCCTCGAGCGAGAGCAGAAAAAACGGGAAAAGCGGGCGGCTCGCGAGGCAGCCAGAGAAGAGAAGCTCAGAGCTAAACGGGAACGCGAGACTGAATCAGAGGACAAAGGCGAGGAAGAGGAAGAGTAGAAATTCCGACCGAAAGCTAGACCCGGGAGGATCGACTGGGTCCTGCTAGATCTTCGCTGGGAAGGTCATAGCCCTACCCACAACAAACTACTGAGGTCAGGAACCAATACTCTGATCAGTTCTATCCAGCAGACGGCGTTTCTCATCTGGAGTCAAATGGTCGCTCCAATTGACGATATCATCCTTGCCCGCTCTTTGGCGTATGCGACGCTTTTCATCTTCCGTCATGAGAGCCCCGTAGTCAACACGGGTCGCGTCGTAAACCGGAGCGCTTGAAGGCCCATCAAAAGGCGGCCTCGCTCCATAATCCGCTTGGTCGCGCTTTCGGCCCAATTCGCGGCCAATCAAGGCGCCAGCGACCGCTCCAACTGCAGCCCCTTCACCTGGCTCGCCTGACTGATTGCCAATAATGGTCCCGAGTATGGCGCCAGTCGCTGCGCCAGCTAATGTTCCTCGATCTTCATGGTGCCCAGTTGAGGCGCATCCGGAAATCAGAACACCCGCCCCCAACATGATGGCCGCGATCGCTATCTTATCTAAGCACGCAATTCGAAAAAAAGATTTCGTTTTCATGACTATTAAAAACTCCCTACTAAATTAACTCAAACCCACACAAGAATCGGTTTTTCAAGACCTACCTGTAGATTGTACGGAAACTTAGACGATCCGGATCAGAATTTATTCGAATTTTCGCAAACAAAGTAGTTGCGACCGGTTAGCGCTGCCTCCTCGTATGTGCTCGATTTCGATTGCGGGTGCTTGGACCCTACTATTTAGCCCGGTTCTAATGAGAGATTCTCG